>URHR01000092.1 GCA_900547725.1 uncultured Eubacteriales bacterium | reverse complement strand
GCAGGGCTTGGGACAGAGTCCCAAGGTCTTAGGGTTCGGGACAGAGTCCCGAGGTCTTAACCAATTTGTGAGTTCGTAACCATCCTCACATAAAACAAAACTAAGGAGAAAACCGAAAATGAAAGCACAAACCAATCGAAAGCACATCCTGTACGTCTGCCAAGCGGGAATCGTCGCCGCACTTTACACCGTCCTCACCTGCGTTGTCGGAGCATTCGACCTCGCAAGCGGAGCAGTCCAGTTCCGCGTGTCGGAAGCGCTGTGCGTAATGCCCGTGTTCTTCCCCGCCGCAATCCCGGGGCTGACCATCGGATGTGTGATCTCGAACCTTATTACAGGCGGACTGTGGCAGGACGTCGTGTTCGGCTCGCTCGCAACGCTCGTCGGCGCACTCGGCGCATACCTGCTCCGAAAAGCCCCCGCGTGGCTCACCACCGTACCAACCATCCTTGCAAACGCCCTTGTTGTCCCGCCGATTCTGGTCTATGCATACCATATGGAGGGCGGTCTGCCCTTCATCACCCTCACCGTCACCGCAGGCGAGGTGCTGTCCGCAGGCGTGCTCGGAACGCTTCTCTGCATCCTCATCAGGCGGCGCAACCTGTTCGGACGGCGGCACGATTAACTTTGCGAAAGGGGGACCGAATATGGACCTCATCAATCTGTCCCCCGCCGCAGAGGCGGCGCTCCAAAGACTGGAGCAAAACGGCTTTGAAGCTTACGCCGTGGGCGGTTGCGTAAGGGATTCCTTGCTCGGCAGAACGCCGAACGACTGGGATCTGACCACAAACGCCCGCCCCGAAGAAATTCTCGCCTGCTTCCCTGATTGCCGCACCGTGGAAACCGGGCGCAGACACGGGACGATCACCGTCCTGTGGGAGGGAGAGCCGCTTGAGATTACCACCTACCGCCGCGACGGCGCGTATGCCGATAACCGCCACCCCGTGCAGGTCACCTTCTCGGACACCGTGGAGGACGACCTCGCCCGCAGGGACTTTACCGTCAACGCCATGGCGTATCACCCGGGGCGCGGACTGTGCGACCCGTTCGGCGGGAAAAAAGACCTCCGAGGGCGCGTCATCCGTTGCGTGGGAGAGCCGGTAACCCGATTTTGTGAGGACGGGTTGCGTATCCTGCGCGCGGTGCGGTTCGCGGCAACACTGGAGTTTGCAATCGCCCCCGATACCGCAAACGCCGTGCGCGATTGCCGCGCCCTGCTGGACAACATCGCAAGGGAACGCGTGCGGATCGAATGGGACAAGCTGTTGCTCGGCGCGGGCGCTGTTCCGGTTCTGCGCGCGTTTCCCGAAATCGTCGGACAGATCTTCCCCGAGGTAACTCCGTGCTTCGGCTTTGCGCAGAATTCCCGCTACCATTGCTTCGACGTCTGGGAGCACACACTGGCGGCACTGGAGTACGCAAAGGCGGATCACATCGTCCGTCTTGCGCTGTTCTTCCACGACATCGGCAAGCCCGCCGTCTACCGCGAGGACGCCTGTGGCGGGCATTTTCCCGGACATGCAAAGGTCAGCGTGGAACTGGCGCAGGAGGCAATGGAGCGCTTGCGGTACGACCGCGACACGACCGCGCGGGTGCTGGCATTGGTACGGGAACACGATATACCGCTTCCCACGCAGGAAAAGGGCGTGCGGCGGCTGATGATGCGGTTTGACGACGCGGACATCGCGCGGCTGTTGGAAATTCAGCGGTGCGACCGTCTGGCGCACCACCCCGATTTCCGCGACCTGCCGCAGGAATGGTACGCGCTCCCCACCACGGTGGAGAAACTGCGGGCGGAGCATGCGTGTCTCTCACTGCGCGACCTTGCGGTGAACGGGCGCGACCTGATGGCACTCGGAATTCCCGCGGGGCGTGAAGTGGGAAGAATCCTGCAGGAACTGCTTGACGCAGTGGTGGACGGGAATCTGGAGAATGAGAAAAAGACCTTGCTCGCGGAAGCGGAGATAAGGAAAAAGGAAAAGGTATAAAAAGAAAGCCGCCCGGGCGGCTTTCTTTTTTTGAGACTTGATTCTTACGGATCGGTAGATTTTGTAACGGTGAGAGCGGTCACCGAATTGCCGTAAAACATATCGCTTTCGATTTCGTCCATGACAAGAGCGCCGTTTTCCATGTGACCGTTTCCATGGAAAATCCGCTTTTCCTGCTGATCCGAAAGATCGAAAATTTCAACCGTGCAGAACCAATCGTGAAAGACGATTTTAACCGGAACGGTTATGTCATTTGTGATCCATTTGCCCTCGCGGGTTGCGGAATTGATTTTGACGGACAGCTTTTCTATTTCGTAATATGCGTTTTCTTCCGGCGCGCAGAATTCTTTCCATTCGGGCGTTGCCCAGTCGAAATTCCTTGCATTATGTTCGGTTACCCGGATATCCGTTATTGGCAGAACCTCGCCCGTTTCGGCAATCGTGAGCGCGGTTGAATTCAGAAAGCCTTCGTCCGTTGTTGCCAGACGCTTTCCAATTTCCTCTTCGTTTTTTCCGAGCGTTAATTCTCTGATATCAAGGTTCAGATCCCGAATTCCGTAACGGGCGGTAAAAAGTCCCCAATACGCGATGTTTGTTTGTACGCACAGCCTGATTGTTTCTCCGTCCCTGATCCATTCGCCGTAATTGGAATAATAGTCGTTGTACAAAACACGCAAATATTCGGTATCGCTTATGCGATATTCCACCATCGACCCTATCTCGGGCCTTTTCAGGGTTTCTTCGGATTCTTCTTTCATGCAGGCGCAGAGGGACAGCAACAGAACAACGCACAGTGCGATTGCCAAAAATCGGGTTGGTTTCATGATTTCATCTCCTTTGCGGGATTGCTTTGAAAATAGTATAGCATACTTTTTGTTTAAAGTCAAGGGGGGCGAAGGAGAAGAGCGGGGAAGAGGGAAAAGGGAAGAAGGAATCAGTAAAACATCCTGAGCAGGCTCGGGGTGTTTTGGTGGGAGATGGTGGATTCGAGACCACAAATTTCCCGCACAGGTGCGGGAAATGGACAGCAGTTGTGAACGGCGGCAGTTCGCCGAACCGAAGGCGATTCCGCACAACTGCCGCTGCGGCGTTCCTCATCTCAACCATTTCCGATCAAAATAAGGGCATACCACAAGGGTATGCCCTTATTTTGGTGGGAGATGGTGGATTCGGACCACCGAAGTCAGCGACAACAGATTTACAGTCTGCCCCCTTTGGCCACTCGGGAAATCTCCCATATAAGAGTTCACGTTGTGTGAACTCATTGGAGCTGGTGATCGGAGTCGAACCAACAACCTGCTGATTACAAATCAGCTGCTCTGCCATTGAGCCACACCAGCGACGACCTTCGCAAAGGATTCTTCGCTTCGGAACACTTGTATTATACCATAAACCAGTTCCTTTGTCAAGTCCTTTTCAAAAAAAAATGATTTTCCGCCGACTTTTTTTCAAAAGCATCTTGACAAATCGACCGAAATCGGGTATAATGATATATATTCCGCTCGGGCGTCGCTTTCTTCATCTGTCAGTCCGTCGGTTTTGATAGCCGGTTTTGCCGGTTCTTGATATGCTGGTGTAGCACAGTGGTAGTGCAGCTGATTCGTAATCAGCAGGTCGTAAGTTCAAATCTTATCACCAGCTCCAAAAAACGAACGCTTCGGCGTTCGTTTTTTTATTTTCATCTTGACTTTTTCCGCTTTTTGTGTTATACTTTTCCTACATGTATAACGAAAGGAGAGGGACGATGGCAAAGGGAAAACAGATCCTCGGTCTGCCGAAGGGGAAGCATCTGCTCGGTACTGCAAAGGTCGGGGAAAAGGGACAGATCGTAATCCCGAAGGAAGCGCGCGAGCTGTTCGGCATCAAGCCGGGGGACACGCTTCTGATTCTCGGGGACGAGCGGGTCGGTATTATCGCAACGGCGCCCGATGTCATGAACGACACCGCCTACCGCGTGTTCCACAAGATCGAGGACGGCTGACGGGGCGGTGCGCACGGAAAAAATCGGTTCATTGTTTATCATTTGATTCAGAAAGGATTTTATTAAGATTATGTCTGTTATGCAACGTTTGGTATTGATTTGCGCGGGGTTGGCGGCGATTTGCGCCGTGAGCCGCGTTGCGCTGAAAAAGAAGCGTGCGGAGCGCGCGGGCGCGGGGAACAAAGCGAACTGCGGAAACGGCGGAAATTGCGCTCCCTGCGGCGGAAGTACGGTTGAACCGACCTTTACAGCGGATGAGCCGGAGCTTGCGAAAAAGCCCGTCAATCGCGGAATGCGCGCGGCCGGATTGATTCTGGCGCTCTTGCTTTTCTGCACCGCCGCAGTGTTGGGCGGGACGGCGCTTGTGCGCGTCGGGTCGGATGCGGGCGAGATCACCGGTCCTGTGGAGGCGGAATTCGTCCGCGCGAACACGGCGGAGGAAGAAGGCTACGATGAGGACAACACGGTCTGCCGTGTGGAGTACACGAGCGACACGACCGACGCGGTGCTTGCTGTGGAGTACAGTTACGAGGAATGGGAAGCGCTCCCCGAGGGACACCGTCTGACGGGGTACGTCTACCACTCCGAAAAGAAGAACGCGGATGTGGCGTTTGCTGCGGTTTCGGATGACGCGACGGTTCGCGCGGGCTTGCGTGAGGTGATGACCGACCGCGAAGCCATGCGACTGAACGTTGCGCTGGCGTTGCTTCTGGTGTCGGTGGGAACGGTCATCATGTCCTGTGGTTGGCAGTTCTACTCGGCTTACGAAAAGATCTGGTTTCTTTCCATTCTGGTTCTTGCGGCGGTTTTCGGAATTCTGTTTCCGGAGGAGGACTGCAACGGCATCAGCGGAATTGCGATCATGGCGCTGTATCTGTTGGACACGCTGCTCAACATCTGGTGCGAGCTGTTGATTTCCAAGCAGAGCAAGTGGAATTTCATTGTTTCGGTATTCGTGGAGATCGCCGAGATCGGCATCTGCGTTCTGCTCCGCTACCGTTTTGCAACGATGGCGACAACGCTGTTCTTCTGGCTGCCGATTGACATCATCAGCTTTGTGAACTGGCACCGTCACCCAGACCGTCGCGAGGAGGAACTGACCGTGGTGCGGACGCTGCGCGGTTGGCAGGAGGCGCTGGTTCTGGTCGGCATTGCGGTCTGGACGTTTGGTCTGGGCTATCTGCTGACCCGTCTGGATGTGGGAACGGATCTGTTCGGAGGGAACGAAATTCTTGCAACGTTGGTCATTTATCTGGATGCCTGTGCTTCTGCGGTGGGTGTGGCGAACGGTTTGTTCATCCTCTTCCGTTTCCGCGAGCAGTGGATTGCGTGGATCACCTGCGCGATTCTGGAAGCCGTTATCAACGTGCTTTCGGGTCAGTTCGTGCTTCTCGTCCTCAAGGCGGGCTACGTGACGAACTCGATCTACGGCTACGTGAAGTGGACCAAGTACATCAAGGGCGCGGAGGAAGCGAAAGAATGCGCCAAAGGGGCTTCTTGAAAGAAGCCCCTCTGGACTCCCCAAGAACTTTCATCCCAACATAAATAGTGCGAACATAGTGCCTTATCCATAAAAGGGTTTGAGCACTATGTTCGCACTTTTCAAATATGGGTTAAAAGGTTTGGGGAGTCCGGAGGGGTGACGGTTGCTTGCGACCGTCAGTAGCGAAGCGTTGCGTTCCTTAAAAGCCCCCTCTGGTGCGTCCCCTCGGCAAGAATCGGAAGAGGAAGGGAAGCGCGGAGGCGGGGAGCGCAACCATTATAAAGTAGCGCACGCAAACGCCCGTGCGGAGACCGAGAAGCGCGTTCAGGGGCGCTTTCAGGACGGCGCGGAGTCCGAGCATCAGCCCAAGTCCGAGCGCCACCTTGAGCAGCTGACCCCACCAGACCGCCTCGGTGCGGTAGCGGGTCTTGTAGCGGTCTGCGGCGTAGGCGACCGCAAGTCCCAACACCATGCCGAGGATCTGCCACGCCACCTTGACGGCGTCGGTGTAGTTGGTCATGTCCACGTCGGCAGGGAAGGCGTAGAGTTCCACGAACAGAAGGTTGCCAAGGGTCAGCGCAAGCGCCGCGCCGAAGAACCACCACAGCCCGCCGCGGGAGCGGTCGGCGCACCGGGTGAGGTACTTGGTTGCAAGCACGACACAGACCCCGACTGCGAAGGAAACGCCGACGTCAAGCGGGGTATGAACGCCGAGGTACATTCGGCTGAAGGCAACCAAGGCGCACGCGACCCACCCGCCGATCTTCACGGCTTTGCGGCGGGAGGAGACTGCCAGTCCGCCGAAGAGGGTGACGGCGGTTTGGGTATGTCCGCTTGGGAAGGAGTACCCGGTTGCGCCTGTGCGGGCGTTTTCCACGATTTGAAACGCGGGGTCGAGCACCCACGGGCGGGGGATACGGAACGCCATTTTCAGAATCTGGACTGTGACCAGACCGAAGAACCCGCAGAACAGCAGGTAGTATCCTCTCTTTTTATCGACGCACCACAGCACGACGAGTGCCGCGACGATAAAGACCACTTCGCCGCCTGCGTAGGTAAGCGCGCCGAACACGGCGTCCAAAACGGGGTTTCGCCATGTGGCGATCCATCTGAGAAAATTCATGTTGCCTCCTTTAAAGACCTTGGGACTTTGTCCCAAGCCCTACTTGAAAACTTCTTGAAAGAAGTTTTCAAGACTTTCAAGAACTTTAACCA
>URHR01000091.1 GCA_900547725.1 uncultured Eubacteriales bacterium | reverse complement strand
ACCGTAAGGATAGAATCAAGAATCCCCTTAGTTAAAGTTCTTGAAGGTTCTTAGGAAACTTCTTCCAAGAAGTTCCCTAAGCAGGGTTCGGGGCAGAGCCCCGAGGTCTTCCACCCCAAAAAGTCATAATACGATTGAATAATATCGGAATCCGACGATGCCGAGCCGAAACGGTTGAAACAGGCGGGATTCAATGATAAAATGAAAGAAAAGAACGGAAAATAGCGAAGAAAAAGCCGAAAAGCGATCCGCAGATGTAACAAAGCAACACACGGCGTGCAATGGGGAGGGTAAGATATGGAATTTCCAAACATTCAGATCGGGAGCGCGGGACTGTGGAAAAGTCCGCCGGAGTATCTTTGTATGCCGGAATACCGGGTGGTGGATAAATACGAGCTGGAGTGCTACGTCACCGACACAGGCAAAATCTTTGTGGAGGACGAGCCGTTCGAACCGAGAAAGGACTGCTTCCTTTTCGTCCGCCCGGGACAGCTGAGACGGGCGGAATTTCCGTATGAAACAAGGTTTCTCTATTTCTATCTGCCGCAGAATGAGAGCAGAGAGCTGAGCGAACTGATTAACGCCATACCCACATGGCTGCCCGCAAACGAGCCGTTGGCAAACCTGTTCGACCTGCTGTTGGATCACAAAGACTGCGAATTGCGCACCGTCTCCCTGCTGATCGAACTGCTCTACCGCATCAAGGAGCAAGCGCCCGAGCGCGCGCCGAGACCCACCTACGTGCAGGAGGGACAGCGGGAAACCGTGGCGGCGGTTACTTTTATGAAGGATCACCTCACCGAAAAGATCACCATCGCGGAACTGGCGCAACGGGCAGGCTACAGCCAGTCCCACTTCACGCATCTGTTCCGCAAATATATGAACTCATCGCCCTACGACTATTTTATCGAACTGCGTCTCAACGCGGCAACCACACAGCTGATTACGGGCGCAAGCCTTGCGGACGTTGCCGAGCGGTTCGGTTTTTGCAGTGCAAGCCACTTCTGCGCCATCTTTCGGGAAAGGCGAAAAATGACACCGCACCAATACATTAAGGTGCGCAAGGACATGGACTTCTGACGGGCGAAGATCCCATTTTGAATCACTTTGTATGGCATAACGACCGAGAAATCACTCCGAGCGGCGGGTGATTTCTTTTTTCTTGCACAAAATGAACGAAAATGTTCCAAAACAAGCCGAATCACAGGATCGTGATATTTCTTCGTCGGATTCTGGCTTGACATCAAATGTGGAATATGCGATAATGAAAGCGGTAAAGGGGGCGTCCCCCCCGCGCCCGCGTTGAGAAGGCGGATCGCTCCCGGTGCGCTCCGCGCCGCAAACGTGACCTACAGCGATTGGATTCCGCTCTGTCACACAAAAAATATGAAAGAAAGGTGCGCGTGACGCGTCACCCGCCGGGGGATGGCGATGTTATGCAAATAATCGTTATGAAAAAAGTTCTCACGCTCATTCTGTCCGTCTGTATGCTTTTTTCCGTTCTTGCCGTAGCGGTTCTTGCCGATGATGTGCCGACCTTTGAGCCGGATACTTTCTATGCAGCAAAAGGCACTCCCGAAATCGACGGCGAGATGGATGACGCATACCTCAAAGCACCCGTAATCAAGATCGAGGGCGGCGTTCCCCGTGAATCCCAGAGAAAAACCCGCGAAGAGGTCAGCCTCCGCATTCTGTGGGACGAAAACAACCTCTATCTGTACTTTGACATCAAAGACCCCTACATCACCCCTGCCGAGCATGAAAAGCAGTGGACGCAGGACTACACCGCGATGTATCAGTTCTACCTCGGTGACAGCATCGGCGTTTACCTCAACACCTCGGGTCAGCAACATACGGACTACAGAAGCGAGCCGGGCGTAGTCGGTTGCGCAATGTACAACGGCGCGGTCAACCACGGTCTGGCAGGCAATACGCTGTATGCCGCCGCAGGACACGCCCCCATCTGGTCGGGCAAGACCATTGCCGACGATGATCCCAACAAGGCGGAAAAAGAAGCCGAAGTGGCAGCCGCAAAGGAAGTTGTGAACAACTGCATCTACCAGACCACCATCGTAACCGACGCAGAAGGCAAAGCGACCGGCTGGACCTGCGAGATGCAAATCAGATTTGAGAACTTCACCGCTACGAAGGACGCGGTCATCGGATTTGTCGGACAGATCGACTGCGACGATCAGGCAAAGGAAAAAGGCGGCGAAGGCAGCGGCAACTGGGGCACGCGCGAATACTCCCTGTTCAGCAACTCCAGAGCAAACGAGCAGATGCAGAAGGAGTGCTACAAAAACACTAACTACTTTGATAAGCTGGTTCTTGCGGAAGAGCCTGACCTGACCCCCGAGCAGCCCGAACAGCCTGAAAATCCCGAACAGCCGAGCAACCCCGAGAACCCCGGTCAGCAGACGACCGAGCCGCCCACATCCGAAGAGCCTTCCAAGCCGAACACCCCCGCTTCGACCACCGAGAAAAAGACCGATGCAAAGACCGACGCCCCGAAGGATGACAAGAAGGGCGGATGCTCCTCCTCCATTGCCGAACTGGCATTCCTGACCCCCGTGCTTGCGGGATTTGCGCTCCTTAAGAAAAAGAAGAAATCCGATAATTGATAAGCAATGATCGACTAAGGAGAATGATATGAAAATGTTCAGAAAGGTTTTGTCCCTTGCATTGGTTCTGACCATGCTCGCCACCTGCGCCGTTTCGGGACTTGTGACGGTGAGGGCGGAAGGGGCAGAGAAAATTATTGACTCAGACCCAGCATCGAGCAAAGGAATTTTCACAGCTAATGCCGGATTAAGCGGCACCAATCTCCGAATCATACGCGGGACTTTTGACGGCGTGTTTCTTGGCGACGCCTCTAATACGTATAATATAACGGACAACGTTACCTATACGTTTGAAGGCGGGACATTCCAGAACGTCTACCTGTGTTCCAAGACAGCGGGTACAATTTCAGGAAATATAACTTACAATGTGAAGGGTGGCACTTTTGAGAACGGCATCAAGTTGGGAAACATGCGCGACTACAACCTGAATCCGGGAACAGTGAAATTTGGCAATATTGCGGTTATCATTGATGGCGGAAGCGAAACTTTAAGTTTTGAGAAAGTTTTCGCTGATGGCAGAACACCGGTACGCATTGACGGCGCAGACGGTAAAACCACGGGTGTATGGATGGCAATCGTCAACAACTGTGACGACACCATGATTCCTACCCTTTCCGGAAACGCAGGGGATGTAACAACCCTGAGTGCCGGAACAGGCGAAAACTATATCGATATCACAAAATTCATCAATGGCGACTACAGAATGTATGTCAAGGGTGGTGAGGCACAGCCTGTATATGACGGAACAACTTTCAAAGGGTTCACACTGAAATCCAATGTTGCCGGATTAGTTCCGAAAGTCACCTATAACTACAATAAGGACGGTTCTATCAAAAAAGGAATCGCATATCCCGTTGCAAATAAGGACGGTATTTATGACCTTTCCTCCTACAATTCAGGATTGTCTATTAACTCCGACAGGCGTGACTACGTTACCATCGTTGAATTCGTCCCCGTAGTCGAAGCCCTCGGCGCGTCGCTCCGTTATGTCAACGATGACGCAAACTACAACGGCATCCGATTCGGCGTGAAATTCACGCAGAATTTCGTCACGGGCGCAGGCACAGCAGAAGCCAACTTCGGCGTTATCCTGATGGCAAAGACCATTTATGACGCTCACACAGGAACTTGGACGCTTGAAGAGCTGAAAGCCTCCGAAAAGGCGCGCGTTGCAACCGGAACGCACTGCATTGCAGACCCTGCGGCGCAAACCTATACCGTGAACGCAATCCTCTACAACATCCCCGAAGCCAACTACAACAGCAAGATCATCGCCATTCCCTACATCGGCGATACGCTGTATACCGATGCGGCGGCAATCCGCTCCATGTATGAGGTTGCACTTGCCTGCGTAAACGATGCAAACGCGTCCGCAGAAGCAAAGGCTTACTGCCAAACCATCGTTGACAGCGTAACAAACGCGGCAAACTGACAAGGCAAAGGAGAAAACATCATGAAAAAAACATATTCCCCCGTTTTCCTTTCCATCGAGCATTTTGACAGAGCTGATGTATTGACAGCCAGCAGCCCAACCGTTTTCAACGACGAGCAATACTTCAACGGCGGTTCTGACTTCTTTGCATAACACAAAACTGCCCCCTCCGCTCCAAGCGGAGGGGGCAACTTTGTACAAGGGGGCATCACAACCCGTATTTCGTTTTCACGCGCCCGAGAATTTTCCCGATGGGGTAAGAAAACAGTTCGAGAAACAGCACGTTCGACGCAGCGTAAATCGCGGTGACAGGCGCAGCCGAGACAATGGCGGCGAAGTAACGCGGGAAATTGAAATAGCCGTCTATCCAGAGCACCGTCCAGATATCCATCAGGAAGGAGTAGAGCACACCCGCAAGGATTCCGTACACGCCAAGCACAATCCGATTCTTTTTCAGCGGTTGCGCGAGCAGACCGCCGAGGAAACCGACAAATCCCCATGCGAACATCTGGAACGGAGTCCACGGTCCTTGCCCGAAGTAGAAATCGGAGATAACCGCCGAGAGCGCCCCCGTGAGAAAACCCGCCTCCGGACCGAAGTACATCGCGGTCAGCACAACCATAGCGGTCACAGGCTTGAAACTCGGGATGGGTGCGAACAGGATTCGCCCCAGAACCGAAAGCGCCGTCATCACCGCGATGAGAATCAGACGCTCCACATCCGCCGTACTCCGCTCAAAGTGCAGAAAGAACGGTACGCAGGCAAGCAACGCCACGCAAAGCGAAATCCACGCGTGCCGTTTTTCGGGCAGCAGCATTGCGCCGGCGATTACCACAGCGGGGATCAGAATGCAGAGGATCGCGCGGGAGACCCATTTTTTACCCGTTGCCCTCATTCCGTCTCTCCCCGGCAGAAGCGCACCACCTGCCCGCAGGTCACCGCGCCCGGACAAAGACCGCGCACCATGCGGTTTGCGGCGGTGGTGTAGAAGGTATTCCCCCCGAAGAAGCGGGACGGCGTATCGGCGGAAAGAATTTCCCCGTCGAAGAAGAGCGCGCAACGATCCGCAACCTCCGCCGCGAATTCCACGTCATGCGTTACCATAATCACGGTCAGACCGTCCGCCCGCAGGTCGCGGAGCAGGTTTCCAAGCGTCTGCTTTGCTCCCGCGTCAATGCCTTTGGTCGGTTCGTCGAGGAGCAGGATGCGCGGACGCGACAGAAGCACCTTTGCGAGCGCACACTTCTGCCCCTCCCCTCCGCTGAGGTCGAACGGGTTGCGCTCCAACAGCGCCCCGATACCGAGTTTCTCCGCAACGGCTTCGATCCGCCCCGCGCGCTCCGCTTTCGGCACGCCGTGCGCTTCCAGCAGTTCCTCAAAATCCGCCCGCACCTGATCGCGCACAAACACCGTTTGCGGGTTCTGCGGCAGGAGCGCGAGCAAGCCGCGCCAAAGCGAATTGCCCTTGTAGTCCCGAATCGCTTTTCCATCAATCCGCACCGCGCCGCGGTAGGCTTTCACGACCCCTGCCAGAACCTTCAGCATGGTGGTCTTTCCGCTTCCGTTGCTCCCGAGCACCGCGTAAATTTCGCCTGCATAGACCTGCATGGAAGTTCCGCGCAGAACGTCCGGCAGGTCACGCTCGTAGCGAAACCAGACGTTCTTCAGCTCCGCCGCCACCGTGTCGCTGTGGCTATAGTCGGTCTCGGGCAGTTCCCCGCGGCGGTCGCCGTAGTGCTGTTCGAGGAAGTCCTTCCCCTCCCGCACGGTCAGCGGGCATTTCCCGCCGTTTGCGCCGAGCGCATAGAAGATACGAACCGCGCTCGGGAGCGCCGCGAGCATGGGGTGATCGGGGTGCAGGCTTCGCAAGCCGTCGCAGATCCGCTTGGGGGCGTCGTAAAGGAGAACCCGCCCGCGATCCAACAGGAGCACGCGATCCGCCATCGGGAAGGCTTCCTCCAGTCGGTGTTCGACGAGAAGGACGGTCAGCCCCAGTTCCCGATTGAGTTTCCCGAGCGTGGCAAGGAAGTCTGCGGCGGCGATAGGGTCGAGCTGTGCGGTCGGTTCGTCGAGGATGAGAACCTTCGGTTGCATAACCATGACGGCGGCGAGGTTGAGCAGTTGCTTTTGCCCGCCCGACAGCTCGTCTGTGCGCTTCCTGAACCAATCCGTAATGCCGAAGTAGTTCGCCATCTCCCCCACGCGGCGGCGGATGGTTTCGGTGGGAATTCCGAGGTTTTCCAGTCCGAACGCCAGTTCGTGCCAGACCTTATCGGTTACGATCTGCGCGTCTGGGTTTTGCAGGACGTACCCGATCTCGGCGGGGCTACGCTCGCCCCCGTGATATGCGATCTCTCCCGTCAGTTCGCCTGCGGGCTTCATTTCGGGTTTGAGCAAACGGAGAAGTGTGGTTTTCCCGCACCCCGATTCTCCGCACACCACGACAAACTCTCCGCTCCGCACCGAAAAGCTGACGTTCTCCAGAACGTCCCGCTCCCCTCCCGCGTACCGGAAGCTCAATTCCCGAATCTCCAGTTGTTCCATCCGCTCTCCTCGCTCTCTCTTTTTCCTGTCCCAGTATACCACATTTTATCGTTTTTTGCAAGGGGGCTTTCTGCTTTTTTTAGAGTTAAGACCTAAGGCCTTGGGACTCTGTCCCAAACCCAAGACCTTGGGACTCTGTCCCAAACCTAAGACCTTGGGACTCTGTCCCAAACCCT
>URHR01000090.1 GCA_900547725.1 uncultured Eubacteriales bacterium | reverse complement strand
GGAGGGTAGGGAGACCCCTCCGAAAGGGGTCTCCCTGCGCCTCCAAGGTCTTCCTAAATCCCCCCGGCAACCGCCGCTGCCGTGGCAGGGAGTTCGAGTTCTTCGCGGGTGGAAAGGTTTTTCAGATGCAGAACGCCGCGGGAAAGCTCGTCGCCGCCCATCGTGATGACGTGCGTGAAACCGCCCTTCAGAGCGTATTCCAATTGCTTGCCGTACTTCTTCGAACCGAGGAAGAGCGTAGCGGGAATGCCCGCACGGTGCAGGTCGGACACAAGGGAAAGGTACGCCTCGTAGGGCACATCGTCAAAACGCGTGACCAGAACCTTGACCGCGTCAGCCGAAGGATCGGGCATCAGATTGTGCGTTACAAGGAAGTTCTCAAGCGTAACATCGCCCATGCCGTAGCCCACGCCGGAAATTTTCGCGTTCTTTACGAACAGACCGACCAGATTGTCGTACCGCCCGCCGCCGAACATCGCGCGGTTGTTCTCGGGCGCGTTGTCAAAGACCTCAAAGACCGTTCCCGTGTAGTAATCCAAGCCGCGGATAATGCCGAAATCGAATACGCAGAAGCGATCCAGACCCGATTTCTTCAGCATTCCGAACAGCTGCAACAGTTCTCCAGACCCGACCGAATCGGGGCAGAGCGCCGTCGCTTCCTCCACCGACATCGTGTAGAGCGCGTCGATTTTTGCAATCTGCTCCGCCGTCAGACCGAGCGCCGCCAGATCCCGTTCGTAAACCTCGCGCGGCACTTTGTTCTTGCGGTCGATCACCTTCGAAACCTGCTTTGCGCCCTCGCCGTCCGTTCCCGCAATCGCCGCAATCACGTCGTTGAAGAAACGGCGGTTGTTGATGTGCACCGTGAACATCGTCTCGTCCGCGCCGAACGCCCGCATGATCTCAATCGCAGAGGAAATGCAGTCCAGATCCGCCTCATAGCCGTCGCAACCGAAAATGTCCACGTTCAGCTGCCAGAATTCGCGCAGTCTGCCGCGCTGGGGCGCTTCGTAGCGGTACATATTCGGAATGGAGAACCATTTCAGCGGAAAGACCAATTCGTTCATTTTCGCTGCCACCATCCGCGCCACGGTGGGGGTCATCTCGGGGCGGAGCGCCAGACGGCGGTCGCCGCGATCCACAAAATTGTAGGTCTGCTTGGTCGCAATTTCCTCACCGCTTTTTGCGGCGTAGAGGTCGAGCGACTCGAGCATCGGACCGTTGTATTCCTCAAACGCGGCGGTTTCCAGAACGCGGCGGACAACGCCGAAGAACCGATTCCGCAGGCGCATTTCCTGCGGGTAGAAATCTCTTGTGCCCTTGTAGGGTTGGGTGGACAGTTTTTCACTCATGGCAGTATGTTCCTTCTTTTCGGAGTGTATTCCTCCTTATTATAGCAAACCCGCGCGCGGATTGCAAGGGCTTCTTTGAAAAAAGTCGGTTCTGCCATGCTTTTTTCGGTAAAAATCCTTGACAATGCGGCGGATGCGTGGTATAATGAATCACACGTTTCAAAACAAATATTTCAGAATGCGCAAGGCGGAAAGGAATCGAAAATGCTTACCATTCGGAATCTGACCAAGACCTACGGCGAGAAGCGGGCGGTTGACAATCTCTCCCTGCACATCGCCCCGGGGGAAATTTACGGTTTTATCGGACACAACGGCGCGGGAAAGACCACAACCCTGCGCGCCGTGGTCGGGATTCTCAACCCCGACGCGGGAGAGATCACCGTGGACGGACTGTCCATGCGGGAAAATCCCGTGGCGTGCAAGCGGAAGATTGCCTATATTCCCGATAACCCCGATCTTTACGAGTTCATGACGGGAATCAAATACCTGAACTTCATTGCGGACATTTTCGGCGTGAGCGCCGCAGACCGCGAGGAACGCATCCGCAAATACGGGGATTTGTTTGAACTGACCGCCGACCTTGCCCAACCCATTGCCGCCTATTCGCACGGCATGAAGCAGAAACTTGCCATCATCGCGGGCTGGCTTCACGCGCCGCGGCTGATTATCATGGATGAGCCGTTTGTGGGATTGGACCCCAAAGCGTCGCACCTGCTCAAGGGCATGATGCGCGAATTCTGCGACGCAGGCGGCGCGATCTTCTTCTCCACCCATGTTCTGGAGGTTGCGGAGAAACTCTGCGACAAGGTGGCAATCATCAAGAGCGGGAAACTCATCCGCTCGGGCACAATGGAGGAAGTCAAGGGAGACGACAGCCTCGAGGAGGTCTTTCTTGAACTGGAGGACGGACAGTGATGCTGAAAGTACTCCTGAAAAAGCAGTTGGCGGAAATCTTCCGCGTTTATTTCTACAACCCGAAGAGCAACAAGCGGCGCTCGGTCGGCTCAACCGTCGGTTTTTTCGTCTTTTATGCATTTTTGATGCTGGTTATCTGCGGCGGGATGTTCGGTTTCCTTGCGTACAGCCTTTGCCGTCCGTTTGTTGCCGCAGGACTTGACTGGCTCTATTTCACCCTGCTTTCCCTCATTGCCGTGGCGCTCGGAACATTCGGAAGCGTGTTCAACACCTATTCGGGGCTGTACCTTGCCAAGGATAACGACCTGCTTCTTTCCATGCCGATTCCCGTGCGGTACATTATGCTTGTGCGCCTGCTCGGCGTGTACCTGATGGGGCTGCTCTATTCGGGCATCGTCCTGCTTCCGGCGGCGGTCATTTACCTGATCTTCGCACCGGTTACGGCGCTGACCGTTGTGGGCGTTCTGCTTCTGATCCTGCTGATCTCAGTGGTGGTCCTGCTGCTCTCCTGCCTGCTCGGCTGGGTAGTGGCGAAAATCAGCCTCAAACTGAAAAACAAGAGCTTTATCACAGTGTTGTCATCTCTGATTTTTCTTGCCGCTTATTACTTCGTTTACTTCAAGGCGCAGGACGCAATCATGGCGCTGGTTTCCAACGCCGAGGCGTGGGGCGAAAAATTCCGCAGCGCGGCTTACCCGCTTTATCTGCTCGGGAAAGTCGGAACGGGCGACCCGCTCGCGATGGGAATCTGGACGGCGGCGATTGCGGCGCTGACCGCACTGCTCTGGTGGTTGATGGCGCGCAGTTTCCTGCGGATTGCAACCTCCACGGGCAACACGGCGAAGGCGGTTTATCGGGAAAAAGCGGCAACGGTGCGGAGCGCTTTCTCGGCGCTGCTCGGGAAGGAATTCGCGCGCTTTACGAAAAGTCCCGCGTATATGCTCAACTGCGGACTGGGACTGCTGTTCCTCATCGTGGCGGCGGTGCTTCTGCTCGTCAAGGGCGGGAGCGTGATCGCGCTTCTGGAGGAAGCGGGACTGTCCGGGCTGATCAACGGAATGCCGCTGTTCTTCTGCGCGGCGCTTGGTTTTATCATCGGAACAATCGACATCACCGCGCCGTCGGTATCGCTGGAAGGGAAGAACCTCTGGCTTGCGCAGTCGCTCCCCGTTACGCCGTGGCAGGTGCTGCGGGCAAAACTGTCGGTTCAGCTGATTCTGAGTGCGCCGCTCGTCCTGCTTTGCTCGGTCGCGGGCATCGTGATCCTGCGCCCGGTTGCACTCCCGGCGATTCTGATGCTCGTGATTCCGCAGGTGTCGGTGCTGTTCCAGTCCATGTTCGGGTTGGTGCTGAATCTGCTTCGCCCGTCGCTGAACTGGTCGAATGAAATCTACCCCATCAAGCAGAGCATGAGCGTATTCATCGCGCTGTTCGGCGGATGGATCATCGGACTTCTGCCGCTTGCAATCTATTTCCCGCTCGGCGGAATTCTGGGCGTCGGCGCGTGCCTCGGCATTTATCTTGTCCTGCTTCTCGGCGCTTGCGTGGGAATGTTCCTCTGGCTGAAGGGACGCGGCGCCCGCATTTTTGCGGAACTGTAAAAGGGGATGCGGCGGGGAATCTTCCCATAAGAAGATTCCCCGCGAGAACCGTCACCGGAAACCCGTTACCGGAAAAGAAAAAGCGCCGACGGAAGCCGCCGACGGAAATTTTCGGAAAAGGGTTGACAACGCGCGGAAAATGTGGTATGATAAGAGTACGAGGGAACACCGGCGACGGTTACTTCCTCCGGCTAGTTAAATAACCGCCTTGGTTGGAAGCTGTGGGCGGTTATTTCTTTTTGTTGAATGACAGAATGACAAAGATCGTTGTAACCAACGACAGTACAACGCCGGAGAACTGCATCAGCTGTTCAAAGGTTATGTAATTCATGCTATCACCTCCCCCGAAAGCAAATCCGGAGGAAGAAAAAGAAATTTTTACGTCCTCCGTTCAGGGAGGAAGGTACCGCCACCGACAGGCAAAGCCCGTGTCGCAAAACGCGGCAAGGGTGTGTAGACACACGTCTGACGCAACAAAACAGAACGCTGTTTCATTGTTCGGTGTTCCCAAGTCCGCAGAAAAAATCTGCGGCTCTTTTATTATACGGCAAAAGGCGCGGTTTGTCAAGCTTTTTCGGGCGCGTTGTGCATAAAAAACGACGGCTCGGGTATACTGCAAGCAAAAACGGAAACGGTGGTGGAAAAGGATGAAACGGACGGCGAAGGGGACGGTATTCGCGCTTTTGCTTCTTTGCGCGGTTTCATGGTGCACCGCAGACGACCTGCTCGGCCTGACCCTGAAGCCGGAAGTCCCGATCGCCGTGCCGGATCTGGTCGGGCGGAGCGAGGAGCGTGCGGCGGAATACGACTGGATCGCGGCGGTGTCCTCCTATCGCTACGACAGCGCTCCTGCCGGAACGGTGCTGGCGCAGAACCCGGTAGCGGGCAGTCTGCGGAAGCCCTCGGGGCGGGGAACGGTAACGGTTCGTCTGACCGTCAGTCTCGGCCCTGCGCGGGCGGAGATTCCCGATCTTTCCGGCGCGGACGCGCACGAGGCGGCGGCAACTTTGCGCGGCTTGGGGCTTGCGGTCGAGGAAATCCGTCTCCCGGGCGGCGACGCGGGCAGAGTTGCGCGCACCGAACCCGCCGCAGGGCGCGAAGCCGGGGCGGGGGAGACGGTTCGCCTGTACGTGTATGTCGGGGACAGTGCAAAAACGGTTGCCGTTCCGGATCTTCGCGGCATGACGCGCGGCGCGGCGCTTCTGACCCTGTTCCGCGCGGGACTTTCGGTTTCCGAGGACGCGTCCTCTGCCGGAATCGGGAGCGTTGTCCTTTCGCAGTCGCCTGCGGCGGGAAGCATTGTTACGGCGGGATGTCGGGTCACGCTTGTTTTCAGCGCAAACAGCCCCGACGAATAGCGCGCCCTCTTGACAATTTTCCCTTTTCGGTGTATAATAAGAATCAATACGCCGAGGGGGGACTTTTGCCATGCTTTCTGCCGCTTACAGCGCGGGACTTGCCGGGATCGACGGCTTTCCCGTGACTGTGGAATGCAATGTTCGTGATAAACTGGAGGGCTTCGAGCTGGTCGGCTTGCCCGACGCCGCCGTGCGCGAAGCCAAGGAGCGGGTCTGGAATGCCTGCGTGAACAGCGGGTATCGGTTTCCCTATGCCCGCATCACGGTGAATCTGGCGCCCGCAGACCGCAAAAAGGAGGGAACTGCTTTTGACGCGGCGATTCTGACCGGGATTTTCCGCAGCTGCGGCATCATCCGTCCGACCGTCTCGCTCGCGGGAAAATGCATCATCGGGGAGCTGTCGCTCTCGGGCGAGTTCCGCCCGGTGCGCGGGGTGCTGTGTATGTGCGTTGCCGCCCGTGACGCGGGGCTTTGCGAGGTGTTTGTCCCTGCGGCGAACGCCGCCGAAGCCGCGGCTGTGGAGGGGATTTCGGTCTACGCGGTGCACGGAATGCGCGAACTTGTGGATCATCTCAACGGCACAACCCTTCTCTCGCCCGTGGTTTGCGACCGTTCGGGCTTTACCCGCGCGTTCGGAGTTTCGACGGTGGATTTCATCGACATCCGCGGGCAGGCGATGGCGAAGCGCGCGATGGAGATTGCCGCGGCGGGCGGGCACAACATTCTGCTCATCGGACCTCCCGGCACGGGAAAGTCCATGCTTGCCAAGCGCCTGCCGTCGATTCTCCCGCCGCTGACCTTTGCGGAGGCGATTGAGACGACCAAAATTCACTCGGTTGCGGGCACGCTCCCTGCGGGGGTCTCGCTTCTGACCGAGCGCCCGTTCCGCTCGCCGCACCACACGATGAGCCCGGTGAGTCTGGTGGGCGGCGGGGCGAATCCGCTTCCGGGCGAGATATCGCTTGCGCACAACGGGGTTTTGTTTCTGGACGAGCTGCCCGAATTTCCGAAGCAGGTGACCGACACGCTCCGCCAGCCGCTTGAGGATCGCCGTGTGACGATCACGCGGGCGAGCGGGCGGGTGACCTTCCCGTGTTCGTTCATGCTGGTGGCGGCGATGAACCCGTGTCGGTGCGGGTATTTCGGGCATCCGACGCATCCCTGCACCTGCAAGCCTGCGGATGTGGCGCGGTATCTTGCGCGGGTGAGCGGACCGATGCTGGATCGGATGGACATCCAGATTGAGCTGCCGTCGCTGTCATTTGACGACTTATCGAAGCCCGATCCGCGCGCTGAAACCTCTGCGGTGATCCGGGAGCGGGTCACGCGTGCGCGGAAGTATGCCGCCGAGCGGATGGGGTCGGGCTCGGGCATTTTCTGCAACGCGCAGCTGAACGAAGCGGCGATTCAGAAGTACTGTCAGGTGGACGACGACGCGTCGGCTCTGCTTCGCGCGGCATACGACCGCATGGGGTTAAGTGCGCGGGGATACGGTCGCATTCTCCGCGTTGCGCGGACGATTGCGGATCTCGATTCCAGCGAAGTGATCCGCGCGCCGCACATTGCCGAGGCAATCCAGCTCCGCACCCTCGACCGCCCGATGAAGGTTTGAATGAGGGGGAGGGTGAGGAAGACCTTGGAGGCGCAGGAACCCCTCTTTCGGAGAGGGGTTCCTACCCTCCAAA
>URHR01000089.1 GCA_900547725.1 uncultured Eubacteriales bacterium | reverse complement strand
AGAGAGTGAAAACGTCCGCATTTCGCTGGCGGAATGCGGCTCGGAGCAGCCGGAAATAGCAGCACGGAATATGGCTACACCCAAAATCTGTACACCGTAAGGATAGAATCAAGAATCCCCTTAGTTAAAGTTCTTGAAGGTTCTTAGGGAACTTCTTCCAAGAAGTTCCCTGAGCAGGGTTTGGGACAGAGTCCCAAGGTTTTAGAAGTTCCCTGAGCAGAGTTCGGGACAGCGTCCCGAGGTCTCCCCCCTGTTTTCCCCACTCTACGCAGAGTAGAGTGGCACTCTACGCCCGATAGAGCGGTAGAATCGGAAGCGTAGAGGGGAGAAAACGCGGAATAGGTTGTTCTATCGCCCTGTGCGCGGTATAATAGAAGCAGACAAAGCCGAGGCGGGAAAGCCGGGGCAGAAAGGACAGAAACCGTGACAAACGAAATGAGAGAACCCGAAATCCGATACTATTCCGACGAACGGACCGAAGAGTTCTCGGGCATCACCCGTAAAACCGTCACCATCGACGGCTCGTACCGCTACCTTCATAAAAACCCGATTTGGAAGATCGCGGAATTCCTCGTCTATCGCGTTGTTATGACCCCCGTCGCCGCGCTGTGGTGTAAGATCAAATACCACGCAAAAATTGTCGGACGTAAAAAACTCCGCTCCTGCGGCAGATTTGGCTATTTCCTCTACGGAAACCATACCCTCATGGACGGCGACGCCTTTCTCCCCTCGCTCTGCGCCTTTCCGAAAAAGACCATGGTCGTCGTCAACGCAGATAACCTCTCGGTCCCCGCCACCAAAACATGGATTGAGCTGTCGGGCGCAATTCCCGTCCCGAATGAATTTTCGGGAACACGCCCCTTCCTCAACGCGCTTGAAAAACATACCCTGCTCGGGCACGCCGTCACCATCTACCCCGAGGCGCACCTCTGGCCCTATTGCACCTTTATCCGCGACTACCCCGCCGACGCGTTCCGCTACCCCGTGCGGTTCGGAATGCCCTCCTACGCCATGACGGTCGTCCACCGCAAGCCGAAGAACCCGCGCAGGAAACACCCCGATATCACGGTCTATCTCGACGGTCCTTTTTACGCCGATTCGTCACTTCCCGACCGCGCACAGGCACGCGACCTGCGGGATCGTATCCGCAACGCCATGTGCGAACACGCAAAGGAATCCGATTTTGAAAAATACCGCTACGTGAAAAAAACGGAGGACGCACATGAATAGAATTCCCGTTTTGCTCTGCGGCAATGCAAAGGTTTTCGACGGCATGGTCATCTGCACGCTGTCGATCGTCAAATACCACACAGAACCGATCGATCTCTTCCTCTTTACCATGGATCTGCGCGAGCGCGATTCTGCGTTCGCTCCCGTCACGGAGGAACAGCGCGACCTGTTGTCGGATATCCTGCGAAAGACCAATCCGCAAAGCCGCGTCCGTCTGGTGGACTGCAAACCCTACTATCTCGAAACGCTTGCGAATGCGCCGAACCAGAACACGCAATATACCCCCTATTCCTTCCTGCGGCTCTATGCCGACCGCGTTCCCGAAATGCCGCCGAAGCTGATCTACCTTGACACCGACACAATTCTCTGCGCCGACATCGCCGACCTGTTTGCAATCGACCTCGGGCGCGCGGAGTTCGGCGGGGCGCGCGACTACTACGGCTGCCGCTTCTTCGGGGTCAACTACCTGAATTCGGGTGTTCTGCTCCTGAATCTCCCCCGCATCCGCGAAACCGGGCTCTTTCGCCGTGCGCTCGACCTCTGCGCCCGCAAAAAAGTTTTTCTTGCCGACCAGACCGCCATCAACCGTCTGGCAAAGCGGAAACAGGTTCTGCCGCGCCGCTTCAACGAACAGCACCGCCGACGCGCGGATACGGTCGTCCGCCACTTTTCCATGGCGATTCTCTGGTTTCCGCGCTTTCGAACGCGCAACATCAAGCCATGGCAGATCGATGAGATGCACAACACGCTCGGTATCACCGAGTTTGACGATATTTTAGCGGAGTGGCAGGCTCTGACCGCTCCCGCACAGCCGGAATAAAGGAGGCTATCCGATGAAAACCGCAAACCAAGCAACCAAAACCGTTGTACCCGTATTCTTTTCCTGCGACAACAACTATCTGCCCTTCCTTTCGGTCGCGCTGCGGTCGATGATCGACAATCTGAACCCCGCAACGGTCTGCCGGGTCTATGTGCTCAACGACGGGCTGAACGGGGAAGGCGTGGCGCGCCTGAACGCCATGCAGACCGAAAACGTGACGATCGAATTCGTGGACGTGCGCCCGCAGATTGCGCCGATTCTCGAAAAGCTGAACCTGCGCGACTACTACACGCCGTCCATCTATTACCGCCTGTTCATTCCCACCCTCTTCCCGCAGTACAGCAAAGCGCTGTATCTCGACGCCGACATCGCGGTCACGGGCGATATTACGAAGCTGTACAACACCCCGCTCGGCGAACGTCTGGTTGCCGCCGTTCCGGACGCCATCATCGAAAGCCACGAAGACTTCCGCCTCTATGCCGAGGGCGGGGTGGGCGTCCCCTACCGCCAGTATTTCAACTCGGGCGTGCTGGTCATGAACCTTGACCAATTCCGCCTGCAGGGTATCCGCGAGCGCTTCACTTATCTGTTGGAACGGTATCACTTCGACACCATCTGCCCCGATCAGGACTACCTGAACGCGCTCTGCTTCGGGCAAGTGCTCTATCTCGACAACGGATGGAACAAGATGTCGATCGACAGAAACTACAACGGCATCCCCGCTCTGATTCACTACAATATGTTCTTCAAGCCGTGGCAGTATGACGACATTGCCTACGGGGAAATCTTCTGGGAGTACGCAGAGCGAACCGCCTACGCCGAGGACATCCGCGCCATCCGCCGCGCGTTCGGGCTAAAAGACCGTCTTGCACAACTTTCCGCCAACCGCGCCCTGCACCGCAACGCGCGCCGCATCGGGCTTGCGCCGATGAATTTCCGCACGGTTCTGCGCCCCGAAACCGAGGAAATGCCGATGGAAACGCGGCTCGGAGCTTATGAAATCTGACGAAAAGCGCGCCGCGGCGCGCAAGGAGCGGGAAGAAGTCCTTGCCCGGATCGCGGCGTTGGAAGCGGCGGGCGGCGAAAGCTTCTTTGTGGACGTGGAACCCGACCCGCCCGGGCATCCCCTCGCGCCCGACGAGGTGGACTACCTGCGGAAGAAGCCTGCAAACCGCGTCAAAGCCTTTTTCGCGCGGCGGCTCGCGGACCTTTCGCTGTGGTGGTTCGGTCACGACCTGCGCATCACGCTGGAGGGGGTCGAAAATCTGCGCGGACTTCCGCATAGCGACGGCGCGATTATGACCTCCAATCACTTCTCCAAATTCGAAAGTCTCTGCGTGCTCAAAGCGGCAAAAAAAGTGCCCGGGCGGCATCGCCTGTGGCGGGTCATCAAGGGAAACAATGTGTTCATTCCGGGGATCATCGGATTTCTGATGCGGCACTGCGACACCCTGCCGCTGAGCACGAATCTGCGCACGCAGAGGCTGTTTGCCGAAGATCTCGGAACAATCCTCTCGCGCGGCGGGTTGGTGCTGATCTATCCCGAGCAGGCGATGTGGTGGAACTACCGCAAACCCCGCCCGCACAAGCCCGGGGCATACTTCTACGCGGCAAAGAATCATGTGCCCGTCATTCCGCTGTTTGTCACGATGACCGATCAGACGGGGCGCACGGACGGCGCGGGCTTTCCCAAGCAGGCGTACACGGTTCACATTCTGCCCCCGATCTACCCCGACCCCGCGCGCTCTCTGCGCGAAAACGAGCGCGCCATGCAGGAGAAAAACGAACAGCTCTGCCGCGAGGTCTACGAACGGGTTTACCGTTGAAAGCGCGACGAAAAACAAAAAGGAAAGTCCAAAACAGGACTTTCCTTTTTGTTTCTGTCGGAAGAATCAAAATTCGTTCTGCGGGTCATCCTAACCGCAGGAGGTGATTTGATGGTCACAACGGTTACCGATACGACGTTTGACGCGGAGGTTCTTTCCGCGAAAGAGCCTGTTCTGGTGGATTTCTGGGCGGCGTGGTGCGGTCCATGCCGCGCGATGAGTCCGATTTTTGAAGCCGCTTCCAACGAAATTGCGGGTATCAAATTCTGCAAGCTGAACGTAGACGACTGCCCCACGGTCGCGGCTCGCTACGGGATTCAATCCATCCCCACGCTCCTGCTCTTCCGGGGTGGCAAAAGCGTCTCCGCTGTCACAGGGGCGGTCTCCCGGCAACAGATTCGGCAGATGGTGGAGGATTAAGACCTTGGGACTCTGTCCCAAGCCCTGCTCAGGGGACTTCTTAAGGAAGAAGTAACGCTTCGCTACTGGCGGTTGCAACGCAACCGCCACCCCTAAGAACCTTCAAGACCTTCACTGCAATTGGGTTATTGATTCTATCTTTACGTAGTGCGAATTTTTGGTGTAGCCGTTTGCCGTATTGCGAATTCCGGCTGCTCCGAGACCAATCCCGTCCGGCGGGATTGGCACGGCTGTCGCCTCTCTTCGCTACCGGATAGAAATGGTTCAGGTTAGTTGTTGATGGGGACGGAACGACCCATGTGTCGTTCCGTTTCGGCTGAAAGATACTATTCGCTACTTAAGCTTGTATTTGCTATGTATGCACAGCGTAAAGAAGGCTTCCCCTCGGGGGAAGCTGTCGCTTTTAACGACTGATGAGGGGGGATAAATCTCCACCCAGCAACACTTACAGTACCTCATCCCCCCACTCACAAAACGGGTGCGAAGCCGCCCCCTGCAACAAATCCGCACCTCCCAAACAACAAAAACTTCCCCCATGACCCCGCCACTCTCCAAAAGCGAACCAAATTTTCGCTTCCGAAATGGCGGTGACATGGGGGAAGTTCTCGGTGAGTGAGGGAGGTTTGGAGGGAGAGAGCCCCCTTCTTTCAAGAGGGGGCTCTCTCCCTCCAAGGTCTTCCTCCCCATCCCCGTCAAACTACCCCGTAAGCCAGCATCGAGTCGGCTACTTTGAGGAAGCCCGCAATGTTCGCGCCGGCAACCAGATTGCCCGCTTTGCCGTATTCCGCCGCAGCCTTTGCCGCATTGTGGTAAATGTCCACCATAATCTGCTTCAGCTTCGCGTCCACTTCCGCAAACGTCCAGCTGTAGCGCATCGAATTCTGACTCATTTCCAGAGCCGAAGTCGCAACGCCGCCCGCGTTCGACGCCTTTGCGGGAGCAAACAGCACACCCGCCGATTGGAACGCCTCGATCGCCTCGGGCGTGGACGGCATATTCGCACCTTCCGCCACAGCCTTGACCCCGTTTGCAATCAACCGCTTCGCCGACTCCGCGTCAATCTCGTTCTGCGTTGCGCAGGGCAGCGCAATGTCGCACTTGATGCCCCAGATCGCGCGGCAGTCCGCCACATATTCCGCCTGCGGGTGACCCTCCAAATACTCCCTGATCCGCCCGCGGCGCACCTCTTTGATCGCCTTCACCGCGGCAAGGTCAATGCCCGCAGGGTCGTATATATACCCGTTGGAATCCGACATCGCCACCACCTTCGCGCCAAGCTCGGTCGCCTTCTCGCAGGCGTAAATCGCCACGTTGCCCGAACCCGACACCACAACCGTCCTGCCCGCAAAATCCAAGCCCGCGTCGGCAAGCATCGCCTCGGCAAAGTAGCAAAGCCCGTAGCCCGTCGCTTCCTTGCGCGCAAGACTGCCCCCGTAGGTCAGCCCCTTGCCCGTCAGAACACCCGTGAACTCGTTGCGCAGCTTCTTGTACATTCCGAACAGGTAGCCGATCTCTCTGCCGCCCACGCCGATATCCCCTGCGGGAACGTCGGTGTCCGCGCCGATGTGACGGTACAGCTCCATCATAAAGCTCTGGCAAAAGCGCATGACCTCCGCGTCGGATTTCCCCTTGGGGTCAAAATCCGAGCCGCCCTTGCCGCCGCCGATGGGAAGCCCCGTCAGCGAATTCTTGAAGGTCTGCTCGAAGCCCAGAAACTTGATAATCCCCTCGTACACCGACGGGTGGAAGCGCAGACCGCCCTTGTAAGGACCGATGGCACTGTTGAACTGCACGCGGTAGCCGCGGTTGACGCGCACTTTGCCGCTGTCGTCGACCCACGGCACGCGGAATTTGATGACCCGCTCCGGTTCCACCAACAGATCGATCACACCCTTTTCGGCATAAACGGGATTCCGTTCCACCACGGGAACAAGGGATTCCAACACCTCGCGCACCGCCTGATGGAATTCCGGCTCGTTCGGGTTTCGTTTGACCACATCGGCGTAAACGCCCGCAAGATAAGCATTTTCAATACTCATATTCGCAACCTCCGAGGATAAATTTGCAAGTTTTCGCGGAAATTATGCACAATATCGGTCGTTTCGCCCATTTCCGACGACAATCCGCGTGCCAATATGAAATATTATATCACAATTCTTTCATTCTGTCAAGAGGTCAGGGCAAATTTCCACGCGGCTGTGATAATATTTTTCCGCAAAGCGGATCGCCTCCGTCGCTTCCTCCGCGCGATAGCGTTTTCCCTGCGGCGCGGCGATGAGTTTATCCTCCACGTCGTCCGCGCGGAACACGATTCCGATCACGCGCACCTCGCATTCCGCCACGGGGCGGTCGATTCCGAGCACGTACACGTCCAGTTCCTCGCCGTCTCCGCCGAGAACGCCGGCGATATATCCGTAATTGACGGGATAAGTCAGCACCTTTTCCCCTTTTCTATGGACATATCCGATCGGGCGGTCGACTGTCACCGTCACGGTCTTTCCGAGATATCCCCGCACCAAGTTTTCACGTTCCGTCTGCGTCATTTTGATCCTCCTTTTTTAAGACCTTGGGGCTCTGCCCCAAGCCCTGCTTAGGGGACTTCTTAAGGAGAAGTCCCCTAAGAACCTTCAAGA
>URHR01000088.1 GCA_900547725.1 uncultured Eubacteriales bacterium | reverse complement strand
CTTCCCCTTGGGGGGAAGCTGTCGCGTAAGCGACTGATGAGGGGGGATAAATCTCCACCCACGTAACGTTATAAAGCCTCACGCTTCCCACCCACAAAAAGAGTGCGATAGCCGCACTTAGTAAAAGATTTCAACCTCCCCAAGCGACAAAAACTTCCCCCAAGAGTACCCGCCCTTAAACGAAACGAATCAAATCTTCGCCATGTAAGGGCGGGTGCTCTTGGGGGAAGTTCGGGGTGGGTCAGGGAGGTTTGGAGGGTAGGGAGAGACCCTTTCAAGGGGTCTCCCTGCGCCTCCAAGGTCTTCCCCTCCTACTTCCAGAACTGCAACGGCGTTTTTCCGGTGGTCTCCTTGAAGCGCTTGAAAAAATACGAACTGCTCTCGTACCCGCATTGCCGGATGACCTCGTTCACGGGAACTTTTTTCCGCAATAACTCCTTCGCGCGGTTCATGCGCATCTCCTGCACAAAATCGCCGATGTTCGTGTACGTACTGCGTTTGAAGTCCTTTTTCAGCTTGTCCCGCGAGACGAAAAAGTCCGCCGCAATGGCATCCGCCGTCAGCTTGCGATCCAGATTCGCCGAAACGTAGTCAATCACCTTTAAGATGTAATCGTCGGGGCGGGTCATTACAATATGCCGCCGCTCGCGGTTGCTCCACATCAGATGCAGCATCAGCCCGAGCAACTGCCGAGCCTCCCACCCGTCGGTCAGTTGCTCGATCCGCCCGGCGTACTCCCGCATCCGCCCGAAGTACCCCCGCAAATCGTAAAGGCACGCCGCTCCATCGCCCAACAGTTCCTTTGGCCCGACAGGCAGCCCGCAGTCGTTCAAGACTTCCTCGCCGAAATAAACCACCGTCCTGCGCTTGGGACAGCTGTCATCCACCACCGAAGCCGCGTAATGCGTCACAAACGGCGAGACCAACAGCGCAATCGGATAGTCGGTTATCACGCGCTGGTCGCACAGAATGGTCGATATCGTCGGCGGGTATGTGCAGATCATCAATTCATAATGCGGGTGCAGATGGAACATCCCTTGCGGGTTTCGAACCAACGCCCCACCTTTGTCCACCTTCAGCCCTTGCCCGTAATCCTCAAATGATTCCATGCGTTCCTCCTTTGACGTGGTGTTGCCTCCGTCCCCCCAAAAAACAGCGAGGGGAAACCGCACCCCGTGTGGTTTCCCTCTGTCCGCCGTGCGGCGTTATTGCGCGGTATTCTGCGAACCGTCGGACTTTTCGCTTCTCCCGTCGGGCGCATTGCCCGGCTGATCCGAACCGTTCGAACCGTCCGGGTTGTTCCCGCGGTTTTCGCCGTTTTCCTCCACCTTCTTTGCGGCTTCCGCGGCTTTCTCGTTGTCCAGTCGGCTTGCCTCGGCTTTCTGCGCGGCAATTGCCTCCAGCTCCTCAACGGTCGCGTCCTCTTTCATCGCGGCGGCAAACTGATCACCGTCCATGCTCTCATGCTTCAGCAGGTACTGCGCCACGAAATGCAGGCGGTCGATGTGATCCTGCAGCATCTTCTTCGCGTCGGCATACGCCTGCTCGATAATGGCATGGACTTCCTCGTCGATCGCCGCGGCGGTCTCTTCGGAGTAGTCCTTTCCGCTGCTGAAATCGCGCCCGAGGAACACCTCGTCGCTCGTGTGCTCCGAACCGTACAGAATCGGTCCGAGACGGTCGCTCATGCCGTACCGCGTGACCATATTCCGCGCAACCTGCGTTGCCTTCTGGATATCGCTCGAAGCGCCCGTGGAGATGTCGTCCAGAATCAGCTCTTCGGCAATCCGTCCGCCGAGGCTGATGCGGATATCGTCGATCATCTCGCCCTTGGTAGAGCCGAGTTGATCCTCCAACGGCACGCGGATCGTCACGCCGCCCGCTCTGCCGGCAGGGATAATGGTAATGTGCTTGACGGGGTCGGTATGCTTGCAGTAGTAGGTAACCACTGCGTGCCCCGCCTCGTGGTATGCCACCAGCTTGTTGTCCTTGTCGTTCCGCACGCGGGATTTCTTCTGCGGCCCTAACAGAACCTTCATATAGGATTCCTCAATATCGTCCATGCCGATGAGCGACTTGCCCTTCTTCGCGGCATGAAGCGCCGCCTCGTTAAGCAGGTTTGCAAGATCCGCGCCCGTAAAGCCGACCGTGGACTGCGCAATCTTGTGGAAATCCACGCCCGCTTCCAACGGTTTGTTGCGCGCGTGAACCTGCAGAATCGCTTCTCTGCCTTTGATATCGGGGTAATTGACGGTTACCTGACGGTCAAAGCGCCCGGGACGAAGCAGTGCGGGGTCGAGTATATCGGGGCGGTTTGTCGCCGCCATCACGATGATGCCGTCATGCGAACCGAAGCCGTCCATCTCCACCAGCAACTGGTTGAGGGTCTGCTCTCTTTCGTCGTGACCGCCGCCCAGTCCCGCGCCTCTGTGACGTCCCACCGCGTCGATCTCATCAATGAAGATGATCGCCGCAGGCGACTTGCGCGCGGTATCAAACAGGTCACGCACACGCGACGCGCCGACACCGACGTACATTTCCACAAAGTCCGAACCGGAAATGGAGTAGAACGGAACGCCCGCTTCTCCCGCGACCGCCTTTGCAAGCAGGGTCTTACCCGTACCGGGAGGGCCGACAAGCAGAACGCCGTGCGGGATGCGCGCGCCGAGTTTGGTGAACTTCTGCGGATCTTTGAGGAACTCCACAACCTCCACCAGTTCTTCCTTTTCCTCGTCCGCACCCGCCACGTCGCGGAACAGCACCTTCTGCCCGTTCTGCGTGGGGGTCTTGACCTTGGCTCTGCCGAACGAATTGAACTTTCCGCCGCCCTTGCCGTTCATCTGGTTTGCCGAAATGACCCACAGCACGATCATGAAGATCACGATCAGAATCATCGGCAGGAACGAGAGCCATGCAGGAACTTCGGTGGCAGGGGTCAGGTCGTAGCTTTCGATCTTGCCCGCCTTGACCAGTTCCTCCACGTCGGAGGAAAGGTTCTTGTAGAAAAAGTTCAGCGTTTTGTCGTCAAACTTGTAGGTCAGCGACGCCTTGTTCGTATCTGCAAACACGATGGTCAGCTGATTTTTTGCGTTCAGGGTAATGCTTTTGATTTTGTCCGCCTCGGTTGCATCCTCCTTGCCCGCGTTGCTGATGGCTTCGATGACATCGTCATAGGTCGCCTTCTTCGCGCTCGTTCCGCGCGAGGTCAGCGCGCTGACTGCCAGAACGATCAGCAGGATCGCAACTCCGTAGTAAATCAATTGACGGATTATACTGCGTTGCTTCATGAATTCCTCCGTTCGCTTCCGCGTTATTTCTCGTACACCGACGGCTTCAGCACGCCGACATACGGCAGATTGCGGTATTTCTCATCATAGTCCAACCCGTACCCGACCACGAACACGTCCGGCACGGTCTTTCCGACATAATCGGCGTTGAAATCAACCTGCCGCCGCTCGGGCTTATCGAGCAGGGTGCAGCATTTCACGCTGTGCGCCCCGCGGTTGGCAAGCAACCCCGAAAGCTTCTCAAGCGTGCGCCCGCTGTCCACAATGTCCTCGATAATGATCACATCCGCGCCCTTGACATCCCGCTTCAGGTCCAGATGTACCTGAATGAAGCCCGAACTTTCGGTTTCCGCACCGTAGGACGATACCTTCATGAATTCCAGACACACATGGCGCGGAATTCTGCGCACCAGATCGGTTGCAAACATCACCGAACCTTTGAGCACCACCACCATCACAAGGTCGCGGGGAGAATCGCCGTATTCGGCGGTAATCTGCGCCGCAAGACGGTCACAGATGCCATTCAGCTCCTCTTTTCCGACCAATATCCGTTCAATATCCCGACTGATTTCGTACATCCCGATCATCTCCTTTGTCCTGTCGGTCTGTCAGATCTTCCCAAAGCGTCAGCGTGACCGCATATGCGCCGTCCCGCAGCTCGGCTTCCTCACGCCCTGCAAAGGGCACCCAGACCGCCTCGCCGTCCGCGTTGCAAAGCACCGGCAGGTGTTTCCGCACTGCGGCGGGAATTCCGCCCGCCTGCAACAGCGACGCGCACCGGACCTCGCGCGTTCCCACGCGGATTCTGTCGCCGTCCCGCAGACCTCTCCAGAAAAACTGATTTATTATAACAGATTTTTCAGACCGATTGATATAATGTGTTGTTGACAAACTGTGAACTTTCTTGCGTTTGCGGCATTTTTCAGTTTTTTGTACGGAAACAGTCAGCCTGCCGTCACAAAGCGCAAAGCTCCCCTCGCAAAGCGGGATAGGCTCGGTAATGCCCTCCCCGCGCAGGTTCGGGAAAACCCGCAGAACGCCGCCGCACAGCGACGCATACCGGTCGCGCGGCAGAGTCACGCTTCCGCCCCGCCCCGAGGCGATCAGCGCTTCCGCCGCCCCGATGTGAACCGCCTCGCATCCGCCGAAAAATTCCGCCAGAACCCGCCCCTGCAATGCGGGATGCAGTCCGCGCAATTCCTTTGCCGGGAGCGCCCGATTCCGGCTGTGCGCGTTCAGCCACTCCGCCGCAAGACTGTCCAGACAGTCTGCGTCCTGTCGCAGAAGCGCCGTCGTCCGCACCATTGTAGCTGCGGCGTTCGGCACTGCGCGTTCCAGCGCGGGCAGAACCTCCAGACGCAGAATATTCCGCGCGCAGCACGGTTCGCGGTTGGTGCTGTCGGTGACGAAGTCCAAGCCCCGCGCCCGACAGAATGCGAGAATTTCTTCCTTAGTATAGGGAAGCAACGGCCGCACGACAAAACCGCCCTCGGGTTGCTCCAGATTCCGGACTGCGGGAATTCCGCACAGCCCGCCGAGCCCCGTTCCGCGCGCCAGACGGAAAAGCACGGTTTCGGCATTGTCGTCCGCATGGTGCGCCGTGGCAAGCAGAGGAATCTTCCGCTCCTCCATCACCTGCGCAAAGCAACGGTAGCGCAATTCGCGCGCCGCTTCTTCAGACCCCATGCCGTGTTCTTTCGCCCATGCGGGCACGTCGACCCGTACTGCGCAAAAGTCCACGCCGAGCCGCGCCGCAAAGGCACGGCAGAACGCTTCGTCTCTATCCGCTTCCGCCCCGCGGATTCCGTGGTGGATATGCAGGGCGAGGAGCGGAAAGCCGTCCGTTTTTGCCCGTTCCGCCAACAGCGCGAGCAGGGCAACCGAATCCGCGCCGCCCGAGAATCCGACGGCAACCGCCGTATCGCGCGGCATGCCCGCCAATTCCCACGGCGCGCGCATCGTCCCCCTCAGGTCTTTCACGGAGGCGTTGCTCCCTCTTCGATCGTCAGGAACTTCGTATACTGACCGTTCCAGCCCATCGGAACATTTCCCGTTGAACCGTGGCGGTTCTTTGCGATGATGACTTCCGCGATACTGGTTGTCTGATTATTCGCCGTTTCGTCTGTCTTATAGTATTCACTGCGGTAGAGGAAAATAACCGTATCCGCGTCCTGCTCGATTGCACCCGAGTCACGCAGGTCGGAAAGCATCGGTTTCTTGTCGGTACGCGATTCCGGTCCACGCGACAGCTGCGCGCAGCAGATAACCGGCACCATCAGTTCCTTTGCCATAATTTTCAGCGACCGCGAAATTTCCGAAACTTCCTGCACGCGGTTGTCGTTGTGACGGTCGCCCTGCATCAGTCCCAGATAGTCGATGACCACCAACCCAAGGTTCTGCACCCGCCGCAGTTTCGCTTTCATTGCCGTAACCGTCATACCCGAGGTATCGTCGATGAGGATATCACACCCCGAAAGTTCGCCCGAAGCAACCGCCAGATGCTCCCAGTCCTCGGGGGTCAGTTCGCCGGTTCTCAGCGCATAACTGTTGACCAGTGCCTCGCTTGCGAGCACACGGTTGACAAGCTGTTCCGCCGACATTTCAAGGGAGAAGATGCACACCGCTTTTTTGGTCTGCTTTGCAACGTTGGTTGCGATATTCAACGCAAACGAAGTCTTTCCCATACCCGGGCGCGCGCCAATGAGCACAAGGTCGCTCTTTCCCATGCCCGCGAGCACGCGGTCAAGGAGCGAGAAGCCCGTTTTTGTTCCCTGCGTTGCTTCGGCGTTTGTCCGCAGTTCCTGCAAATGCCCGTAGACATCCTGCAACACCTCGCGGATATGCCTGAAGTTCTGCGTATCCCGTCCCTGCGCGATTTTGAAGATGAGGTTCTCCGCGTGGTCGAGGATGGATGTCACCGACTCCTGCTCGGAATACGCGCTCTCGGAAATCTCCCCCGCCGCCGAGATCAGCTGGCGCAGGATGCTCTTTTCCTTGACGATGCGCGCGTAGTCCTTGATATTCAACGCGTCGGGAACTGCCTCCGAAAGGGTTCGGATGTAGTCCTCCCCGCCCGCCTTATCGTACACGCCGCGCGTGACCAGCATATCAATCAGGGTCACCACGTCAATCTCGCGGTTTGCAAGGAACAGTTCCTGCATGGCAAGGTAAATCTGCTTATGCTCTTCCAGATAGAAGTCCTCGCCCTTCATCAGCGCCGCAATCTCGTTCAGCGACGCGGGGTCGATCAGAACCGCGCCCAGAAGCGACTGTTCCGCCGGCATGGAGAACGGCAGGCGCTTTTCAATCAGTTCGTTTTCCATTCTTCCTTAACTCTTACTGTTTTTTCTGCTTCTGATTACTTCTTACTTTTTATTGCTCCGCCACGACCGCAAGCGTCAGCGTTCCCGTGACCTCGGGGTACAGCTTGACTTCCAGCGCATATCTGCCGTATGCTTTGATCGGATCTTTGACCACGATCTTCCGCTTATCGAGCGTGATATCGTGCTCGCTTGCCAGCCGCTCCGCCACGTCCTTTGCCGTCACCGAGCCGTACAGCCGACCGTCTCCGCCGCAGGACGCTTTGATGGTAACCGTGATCTTTTTCAGCTTTTCCGCCAGTTCCTGCGCTTCCTTCTTCTCGGTCTCCAGTTTATACAGCCTTGCATTTTCCTTCATCTTCGCGTCGTTCACCGACTGCGCGTCTGCGGGCTTCGCGAGTTTTCTCGGAATCAGAAAGTTCTTTCCGTACCCGTCCGAGACCTCGATGACCTCGTTCTTCTTCCCCTGCCCTTTGACATCTGCCAACAAAATGACTTTCATGGTTGTTTCCTCCTATTAAGACCTTGGGACTCTGTCCCAACCCCTGCTTAGAAAACTTTTGAAAAAGTTTTCTAAGAACTTTCAAAACTTTAACGAAGGGG
>URHR01000087.1 GCA_900547725.1 uncultured Eubacteriales bacterium | reverse complement strand
GCGGTGTATTATGACGCGCTCGGAATGGGCGAGTTGAGCAATACAAACGAAATGGAGACGCTTTACACCGAGGCACTACTGCGGTATCGCCTGAACCCGCAGTCCCTGCCCGTTGGGTTGGGACATGACTTTGACCCCTCCGGGGACGATCTGCGGAACTGGCTGAATGCCACGGTCAGGTATACGCAGGACGTGCGTTGCACGTGGATCAACATTCCGTATAAGCGCGTCAGCGGAACACTTCCGAGCGGGAAGCAGTCGACAAGCCTTGTCGATATCGACCTCTATCAAGACACTCTGAAGATGCTTCTGGAGCGTTCGCTCAAGGAGAATGTCAATCTGATGGAAAAGCTCGGGATGTGGGTGACCTGTCTGGATGAGGCGGACTATCGGAATAAGCCGGAGGATGCCGCCTATGTGACGGAGCAGTTGCACAAGGCGCAGGAAGCGCTTTATCAGACGTATAAAAAGCAGGTCGACGAAAGCGGAACGCTTTGGATGGGGTTTGTGCATTCCTGCAAGAAGGACTTCATTCTGGAAGTGCTGGAGGATATGCGGACGGTTCAGCATTTCGTCACGCTTGCCTACGGAAACGATTCGCGCTTCAATTTCGAAAATCCCTTTACCCGATGCGTTCAGCTGGGAGAATTGCAAACGGCTGAGCAACGTGCTTTTTACGAAGCGGAACGGGCGCGCTACAATGCCTATTACAATACGGACAGCGGGGAGCTTTGGACATATACCGGTTGTCTGCCGCGCTCTCCCTATCCCACTCTGCACATTGACGACGATTTGCTGACGCTGCGTTCGTTCGGATGGTTTATGAAGCAGTATCACATCATCGGTCAGCAGATGTGGTATACCAACCTTTATTACAGGATGGAAAACGGCGATGACGGCGTGATGAGCGAATTGCAGGACTGCTACGGAACTGCCGAACGGTTTCCGACCTCAAACGGCGACGGTTTTCTCTTCTATCCGGGCGCGCCGTATGGCATCGAAGGTCCTGTGGGAAGCATCCGGCTGGAGGTTCTGCGTGACAGCATGGAGGATTACGAGGTGCTGTACCTCATGGAGTCGATGCTCCGCGAGCAGGTGGAGAAAAGCGGAGGTGTGTATACGGACGCCGCGTTTGACAGTCTGATGGAACTGCTCACGCTCGGATATTACGACGGGTTGCAGGTGCAGATCGGAGACAGTCTGGCAAACGGATTCCCGGTACTTCGGGAAAGCATGGTTTCGGTATTGGAACTGTTGGAAATGGGTGTGACCGTAACCGACGTCGAAAAGAAAGCGGCGCTTGTCACGGTTGGGCTGAAGGCACCCGCGAATGTAACGCTTTCCGCTGACGGAAAGGCGCTGAAGGGCACAGGAAACGGGCAACTGCAACTGACCGCCGATCTGACGGTGAGCGAAACGGTTACGCTTTCGGCTACCGACGGGGAGCGGACTGTTGACGGGATCTTCTGGCTGGGCGCCCGACAGAAAGCGGTTTCTGCAGACAGAATTGCCGACCGCATCTCGATCAGCGCGCCGAACAGCGGAAGCTATACAGCGCATGACGCGGCGTGCGGCAGGGCGGCATATCGGCTTCGGATCGCGGGCGGCAGGCAGGAGACGGTTTTGAACCTTGCCGATCTGGATGTGGATCGCATCTCCCAATCGCTTTGGATTGTTATCTATAACGATTCCGACCGTGTGGTAACCGCCGCGCTTTATGCACAGAATGCGGGAAAGAAATATGCGCAGTTCTATGACCGCGCCTCCAATCTTCCTTCCATGCCGGCTGTCAGACTGACGCTTCAACCGGGAATCAACTATGTCGAACTGTCCGGTTACGGCTTGGTCTCCGATCGCGGAAAATTGGAAAACCTGAAGTTGGTCTGGAACAATCATACGGCAACGGAGATTTGCATTCTGAGCGTCTCTGCGGAAAGGAAGGAACTGGAATGAGGAAAGCGGTTTGTTTCCTGTTGGGAGCGGTGCTTTGTCTGTCCGTTGCAGGATGCCGGGGAGGGCAGACGCCGTCCGCGTCGGCTACCGACTCCGGCACGTCCCTTGCCGATACGGATTCCGCGACCTACGGAGAGATTACCTCGTGGAAGCCGCCGACTCCCGAACCCGGAGCGGACGGACTGTACCGTGTCATCATCAATGATTACGAAAGACCTGCCGATTTTTCCCCGATGCAGGCAAGACGGAATATGACCGTTACGGTGGAGAAGGAAACCGTGCATTCTGGGAGTCGGAGCGCCAAACTGATTTGCAAAAAGGAATACAACTCCTATGCGGCGGTTTCGGTGGCACAGCCGTTGAATTTGGTTCATCGCGGGGATTTCAGCAATCTTGCAGGCGTGAAAAAGATTTCTTTCCGGGTTTACAATGCCCAACAAAAGGAAATGGACTTCACGGCGCTGTTGAAGCTCGCCGATGACGGGGAGTATACAACGGTTACAAGCGTTCCGCCGCGGCAATGGGTTCTGGTGGAAATTCCGATTGATCCCGCTAAGCTGTCGGAGACGAAAAAAGTCAGGTATCTTTCCTTTTCCTTTCAGCCGGATATCGGAGCGGACACCGTCTTTTATATCGACGACCTCTGTCTGTACCGCACGGGAAAGTGAGGCATGAAATGCAGGTCATTCTGAACGCACGGGAACTGTGCGAAACCGATCCGACCGAGCGGATTCAGAACGCTGTTGATACGGTGTTCCGCCACGGCGGGGGAGAGGTCGCAATTCCAGAGGGGGATTGGGAGATCGGAACGGTCAGACTCCGAAGCAATGTGACGCTGCACCTCTTGGAAAACGCGCATCTGCTCGGCAGTCGGGAAACCGAAAAGTATTGCTATTGCGAGAAGAGCGGACTGGAACCGATTGCCGGAACGGACTGCACGGACGCGCTCTGGGAACCGTGGAATGTCCGGAAAAACTACGATTTCATGTCGAAGCCCATGAGCCGATGGAATCGCGGGCTGATCCGGGCGGTGGACGCGGTCAACCTTGCGATTATCGGAGAAAACGGCTCTCTGATCGACGGCAGGGATTGCTATGACGAACTCGGAGAGGAGTATTATCGCGGTCCGCACGCCGTGAATCTGCACCGATGCGAAAATATTCTGTTGAAGGGATATGCGGTGCAAAACAGCGCGAACTGGGCGCACGCCCTTTTTGACTGTCGCAATCTTCGCGCGGAAAATATTACGGTTCGGGCAGGGCATGACGGAATCCATCTGACTTCCTGCGATAATGTGATCATCCAAAACTGTGATTTCAGGACAGGAGACGACTGCGTTGCGGGAATCGACAACCGGAATGTGGAGGTGAGCGGTTGCCGCCTGAATACCGCGTGCAGCGGGATGCGGTTCGGGGGGACAAATGTAACGGTTTCCGATTGCGTTTTCTACGGACCGGCAAGCTATCGGTTTCGCGGGAGTCTTAGCGCAGAGGAGAAGAAGAACAGTGCGCCTTCCGGGGAAAGCGGAGGCGGAATGCTCAGCGCATTTACCTATTATGCCGATTTTTCCCGTCCCATTCGGGAAACGCCGGGTAACATTCTGATCTGCAACTGCGAATTCCGGAACACCGATCGGTTTCTGCATTACAACTTTTCGGGGAATGAACCGTGGCAGAGAAACAAACCGCTTGACAGCGTTGTGTTTCGGAATATCCGCGCGGAGGGAATCCGCCTGCCGCTGACCTTCTGGGGCGCAGCAGAGCAAAAAGGAAATCTGACCCTGCAAAACATTCGGGTGTCCTTTGCAAAAGGGGCAGACTGCGCGCTTCTTTATCTCGGAAACTACGGCACGGTTTTGCTGGAGCATCTCACGGCAGAACACCTCGGCGGCACATGCCTGATCCGAAAATGGACGGATGACGGTGTTGTGCGCATTCGGGATTGCAACTGCATCGGTTTTGAGGGCGTGATGGAAGAATCGGCAACAGAGCCGTTTGCGTGCAGAGCTTTTTAGACCGCTTCGGTCTGACACAAAATACGGGGAAGGAGAAACGAATATGAAGCATAGAAAGCTACCGCTCGGGATCACGGCGTGTCTGCTGACGCTTGCCTGCCTGATGTCGCTGTTTACAGCCTGCGGTAAGAAAAACGAGACCAAAACGACAGAGGAAGTGACAAACGGTACGGATGAATATCCGGACGATCTCGGAGTCTTTGATTTCGGAAACGAAAAATTCAAGGTATTGAGCGTTGCATCGCGGGAGGGAACTTATACAACCTTTGACGTTCCCGAGGATTATCAGGGCGATCAGGTCGACGATGCCGTTTATTCGAGGAATCGGATCATTGAACAGCGTTTCAACGTCGTGTTTGACAGTTATACCGCAGGGGATGAGGGCGGCACACCCGGCTACACGGTCTGCTATAACCGGTTGCGGCAGGAGGCGCTTGCTCCGACGGAAAACTGGGATCTGATCATGCTGATCAACCGTGACGCTTACACGGCGATTCAGGAGGAGATGATTTGCCTGCCTTCGGAGCTGAAGCATATCGACATGAGCAAGGATTACTATCTGCGCGATGTGAACGACGCGCTGACGATTGACGGCGTTCCGCTGTTTGCCTACAGCGATGAGTCTGTTTATACTTTTGAGCGCTCGGTCTGCATTGTGTTCAATCAATCGGAGGTCACAAGTCTTGGAATGGAAGACCCGTATGCGTTGGTGAAGTCCGGCGATTGGACCTATCAGAAAATGTTTGAAATGGTCAAAACCGCAACGAGAATGGATGCAGACGGAAAAACCGCCTTCTACGGGTGTAGCGGCATGAGCGACTATACCGCTACCTCCTACTGGTTCGGTTGCGGGCAGACGATGCTGACCACAACCAACGGAAACACGGGAATGCGATTCTCCATCGGCTCCAACGAGGCAATCATCAAGATCACCGAGGAAATCCTCGCGCTGGTTGACGGCGGGCAAATGGAGCTGAAGGGCTGGGAAGGCAGTGACGAGAAATGGATTGGCACCTTTAAGGACGGCAGAGCGTTGTTCCAGAATAACATTGTCGGCAAGGTGCGTCTGCTCCGCGATGTGAAGGACTGGGATTACGGCGTTCTTCCGTATCCCAAGTACAGTGAAACGCAGGATCACTACTATTCCCGTGTGGTGGACGCATGGCTTCATGTTGTGCCGAAATCCTGTTCGGATATTGACCGTGCAAGCGTAATTCTGGAGGCACTCGCATCCGGCTCTTCACAGTATGTGTTTCCCGCATACTACGAGAAAGTGCTGAAATATCAGATCATGCGGAATCCGCAGGACATTGAAATGCTGGAATTGATCCGTGCGCACCGCACGTTTGACCTTGCCGATGTGACATGGGCAAAAGAGATCCGTATGGATCTGGTAAGCAAAGTGTTCATGGACCGTACCATGGCGGTGTCCGCTTACGGAAATTCGATGGTCTACACGGTCAACGCGTCTCTTGTCAAGCCCCTTTTGGAAATGGTGGAGAAACTGAAAATGCAGGATTCCTGACGGTTGTCCGTATCGCCGTTTCAAAAAACAAATAATCAATATATAAAGGAGATTTTGGCTATGAAAACTCACAGACTTACCAAAGCGATGTCCCTTTTGACTGCATTGTTGATGCTGTTCGCGCTTTGCGCTGTTCCCGCGCTCGCTGACGGCGGGACGGCGGAAGCAAAATCCCTGACCGACTATCATGCCTTTGCGGAAGCAAACGGCTGGTGGGGCAAGGGAAATGAAATCAACTCCGTTTGGATCAAGCCGCAGACCGACTACCTCGGAACCAGAACAGACGGCTATTATGAGGGCTGGAGTATGCGCAATCCGATCACCACGGGAACGCATCACCCGAAGGGCGTTGGAATGCATACCGCACAGGGCTCGACCCCTTCGATCACCTATGATATTGAAGCGTTGAAGGTCACAAGTCTGAAAACGGCGGTCTTTCTGGTACAGTATGACCGCGGCACAAGTCCCGAACTGCTTGATGTGGATACCACAACCGAGGGAACGCCTTACGGCGCGAGCACGGTAAAAGTCTATTTCGCTGTCAGTGCGGATAATGAAACCTATACGAATATAAAAGAGCAGGATCTTTCCGGCAAGGGCAATCACATTGACATGGAACTGACGGAGAGCGATTTGCAGGGCGCAAAATACCTGCGGTTCGGTCTGAGCAACAAGCACGCGAATGCGGACAGTGACCCTGCGGCATCGGTCTACTTTGCCGATCTGACGATTACCCAGTCCGAGGAGGTTGCGGGCGCATATGTTCCGCCGATTCCGATGCGTCCCGCCGCAGCACCCTCGCAGCTCGGGGCTTATGAGGCAATTGATCTCCCCATGATTTCCGACAATAACTATGACGGAAAGCCCTACGGTACATGGAAAGCAGGGCAGAATACGCTGTACTATCTCTCCGACCTCATCCCGGACGGCATTCCGTCCATGAACGGAAATGTGGAACTTCCCGAAGGCTCCAAGTACCTGACAAGCAGCAATACCACAAACGACACATGGCTTGACGGACAGCCCACAACCAAGGATTACCCTTACGGAGCTTCCTCGGGAACTGCGTTTACCTTCGGCGCACCGCAGTTTGAATATACCAAGGGTATCGGTATGCATCCCAAGAATCCCAATGCGCCCTACAAGGATCGCACCGACTCATGGACGCTGTTTGACATCAGCGAATACACCAAAGAGGGAAGTGCAACTCCCGCGAATACCTTCTATGCGCTGGTCGGTCTGACCGCAAGTGCAAACGAGTGGGGCAGTCTGCTGTCCTGCCAGGGCTTGTATGTCTACGTCTATGGCGATAAGGTTGGCGACGGCGAGCAGTTTGAGTTCCTTGCGGCGTCCGGCGAGATCATTTCCTATCAGCTCGGTGAGTTCAATGTGGATGTGACAGGGGTCAAAACGCTTCTGATTCAGGTGATCCTGCAGGAGAATGCAACCTCGCACGGGTACAGCGCGGTCGGCCTTGGCGATGCCTGCCTGTTCATGGCCGACGAACATGCGCAGAAGCCGGATTATTCCACACCCACAACCCCCGAAAATCCCGGCTCTTCCGAAACGCCGAATACGCCCGAGAAACCCGGGTCGGATACAAAGCCGAACGGGAAGGATACAACCGGCGCGCCGACAGGGGAATCGACTCCGACGCAGAATCACGACGGCAAGCAGAGCGACGGTTGTGCTTCCGTGATCGGCTACGGGGAATTTGCCTTGCTCGGTACCGTTTGTGCGGGTGCTGTGTGCTTCCGGAAGCGGAAAAAGCACGACTGAACCCTAACAGAGTCCTGACATGAAAATGCCGCGCCCTTTGGGCGCGGCGGGGGCTGTAGATAAAGCAGTGAAAGTTTTCGCCCGCCTTTTTCAAAAGGCGGCGCAGTCGAGGGCGC
>URHR01000086.1 GCA_900547725.1 uncultured Eubacteriales bacterium | reverse complement strand
AGGGAGGTTTGGAGGGAACTTTTTCAAAAGTTCCCTCCATCGCATCCCCCGCGTCCTATCGCTCCCTGCGAACCAAGCGGGAGAGCTCGGCGGCGAGGGACTCGGCGAGCGCGTCAACGTCGGCGAGCGTGTTGTATACGGAGAAACTGATGCGAATCGAGCATTCGATTTCGGAGGGAGACAGACCGAACGCCGTCAGCGCGGCACTTTGGTGATGACTGTGCGACGAGCAGGCAGAACCGTTGGAAATGCAGATTCCGCGGGCAGAGAGCGCATGAAGCATGGTCTCACTGCGGATGTCGGGCAGGGTGTAGTTGAGAATGTGCGGCGCGCACTTCCCTGCGGGCAGATTGAGGCGCAGGGGCAGGTCGGCAAGTTTTTTCAGAGTCAGCTCCCGCAGACTTTCCAGTTTTCCGAGGTTTTCCTCAAGGTTCGCGCTCCCCTCCTCCGCCGCCTGACCAAAGCCCGCAATGCCGACAAGATTCTCCGTTCCCGAACGGAAGCCGTTCTCCTGCCCGCCGCCGAGCAGAAGCGGCACAATGTCCCGCCGCCGCAGGCTGTCGCGGGAGACATACAGCGCGCCGACCCCCTTCGGTCCGTGAATCTTGTGCGCGCTGACCGTTACAAGATCCGCCCGCACCGATTTCGGGGTCATGCGGCACTTGAGATAGCCCTGCACCGCGTCGGTGTGCGTAACGATATCGGGGTTGCGGTTCTTCGCCATCGTGAACGCGCGTTTGATGTCGTACATCGCGCCCGTCTCGTTGTTGACGGTCATCATCGACACCAGAAAGGTTTTGTCATTCAGCGCGGCGGCGTAGCGGTCAAAATCCAAGACCCCGCCGCGGGTGGGGATGCGAACCACCTCAAAGCCCTGCGATTCCAGCAGGCGGAACGCGTTCTCCGCGCCCGGATGCTCGGAATCGGTGGTAATGACGCGCATTCCGCGGCGGCGGGGCTTGGCAAACGCCGTGCCGAGAATGGCGAGGTTGTCCGATTCGCTCCCGCAGGAGGTGAAGATCAGCTCCCCCGGCTCGGGGCGCGGAACGCCCAGCGAAGCGGCAACCTGCCTGCGCGCCGTTTCCAGTACGTCGTGCGCGGTGTTGCCCATAAAATGGAGCGACGACGGGTTGCCGTAAATCTCCATCACCTCGCGCATCCGCGCTTTGACCCCATCGGAGAGCGCCGTGGTCGCGCTGTTGTCAAGATAGATTTCTTTCATATCATCCATTTCTCAACGGAACGCGAACGCTGCAACGATGTCAGCCAGTTCCGCAGTGTGTTTGTCGAAATTCGCCTCGGTTGCCGTGTAGGTCAGGCTGTACATCATGCTCCGGTACGCCGCGATATACTGACGGTAACGATAGACCACCCCGTCAATCGTGAGCGTGTATTCGTAAACCGTTGCCTCGCGAGAGCCGAGGTTTTCTTTGTGCGTTTGATCCTCGTCCACAACCATTGCCCCCTCGCCGTACACCTTTTCCAATTGCTCGCGGGTCATGGTAAAGTATTCCGCCACGCTCAGGTGTTCCACGGTCGGCATATACGGAACGACGCTGACCGACGTGCGATCCGCTTCGACATAGGCGGCGTAGATCGGGGAATCGGGATCGATCACCCAGTCGGCGGGAACATAGAAGCGGTACGCCACATCCTTGCCGAAGCAAGCCTTCATGCCAGCGGGCGCGTCCTTGCCCGCATCGGTCTCCTTTGCGAAATCATCGGGCAGATACGGCTCGTCCGCAAAGCGGAAGGCGTTGAGAATCTTCTCCACGTCGCTTGCGTACTGCTCGTACATTTCCTTTTCGGCGGTGAATGTGAACACATAAAACGCGCCGTTCCGCTCGGTTACAAGCTGCTTGAAATAATAGGTTTTTCCGCCGATCAGAGCCGAATAGCACCATCTGCCCGCGTCGGTCTTGTCCAGCATATCCGCGCCGCTCGCTTCCTTGTCAGGCGTCACCTTGCCGTCCAATGCGGTCGCGCGCACGGGGCGCAGGCATTCGTTCTCAAAGAACCATGCAAGGCGCGGGGAAATTGCGGACTCGCCCGCAGTCTCTTCCGTTTCCTCTGCAGTTTCCAACGCATCCAGTGCCGCGCGCCATGCGTCGGTCATCGGATATTTCGCCACGCTGACGGAGGACTGCCGCGAAAGGTCACGGTAAGCCCCCGAAACGTTCGGAGAGGAGTTCTGCACCACCCACGTGGTGGGAACATAGAGCCGGTAATCAGCGCCCGCAACCGTTGCGTTCTGCATTCCCTCGGGCACGTCGTCCCCGCCGCCGATCTTGACACAGGAGACAAGCCCCGTCAGCAGAGCGGCGCAGAGCAGGAGCAGAAGCGGACGAACGAAGCGTTTCATTCGGCAGTCCCCTTTCCACCCTCACGATCCCGCAGGGTGCACTCGGCGGCACACATGATGCCAAACCGCCCGCTCTCATAGGTTAAGCCCCCCTGGAAGAACGCGGTATACGGCGCTCTCAGCGGTCCGTCCGCCGACAGCTCAATGGAAGAGCCCTGCGTAAAGCCACCCGCCGCCATCACCACGAGGTCGCTGTAACCGGGCATCTGCCACGGTTCGGGTGTAACGAATGCGTCTACGGGAGACCCCTGCTGAATGCCGCGGCAGAAGGCGCAAAGCCCCTCCGCGCTTCCCGTTACTACGGTCTGAATAATATCGTATCTCGGCTCGTCCCAACGCGGCTCGACCTTGTATCCGAGCGCTTCGAACAGGTACGCCGCCAGATGCGCGGTCTTGAGCGCCTGCGCCACGGTGTGCGGCGCATAGAACAGCCCCTTGTAAAGCGACTTGTTCTGCCCCATGGTAGCCCCCTGTTCGGTTCCGATTCCAACCGAGGTCAGGCGGTAGCTTGCCAGTTCGACCGCGCGCTTTGTTCCCGCGATATATCCGCCGGTTTCCGCCATTCCGCCGCCCGGGTTCTTGATGAGCGAACCGATAACCATATCCGCGCCGACCTCGGTCGGCTCACGCTCCTCGACGAATTCGCCGTAGCAGTTGTCCACCACCACATACACGTCCTGCCGCACCGCACGCACGACCTTGATCGCCTCGCCGATTTCCGCAACGCTCAGGGTCTTGCGGTTCAGATACCCCTTGGAGCGCTGAATGAACACCACCTTGATGTTCGGATGTTTCTTCAGGTTCTCCGCAATCTCTTCCGCGCGGAACGAGCCATCCGCGTTCAGGTCGGTCTGGAGATAGTCCACGCCGAAATCGCGCAGAGAGCCGTTCCCCGTCTCGCCGCAAAGTCCGATCACTTCCTCCAACGTGTCATACGGTTTGCCCGCAATCGTATAAAGGATATCGCCCGGGCGCAACAGGCCGTACAGACCGATGCTCAGCGCGTGCGTTCCGCTGACAATGCCCACGCGGACGAATGCCGCTTCCGCGCCCATCACGTCCGCCCAGATTTCGTCCAGCACCTCGCGCCCGCGGTCGTTGTTTCCGTAGCCCGAGGATGTTCCGAACATGGAATCCGACACGCGGTGGCGGCGGAATGCATCCATGATTTTTTCCGTGTTGCGGAAGGATACCGCGTCAATCTCTTTGTAAAGCGGCGCGAGCTTTTCCTCCGCCTCTGCCGTCAGTCTTTGTACTGTTTCCGAAAATTGCATTTTGGTTTGACTCCTTGTTTTTTTGCTGTATGCTTACGCTGTTATAATTCCTTTACCAACCGGCGAAACCGTTCGCCGCGTTCTTCGAAATTGCGGAACGCGTCAAAACTGGTACACGCGGGAGAGAGCAGAACCGTGTCCCCCGCCGCCGCCAATTCCGCCGCACGGCGCACCGCGCGGTCAAACTCCGCCTCCGTATACACGGGAACTGTCGCGCCCACCGTTTCAAGCGCCGCGCCGATCAGACCCGCTGCCTCGCCCGTCAGAACCACCGCCTTTGCGCGGTCATTCAGCGCCCGCGCGAGGTCATCAAACGGAACGTGCTTATCCCTGCCCCCGCAGATGACAATCGGTTTGCCCTCCAGTGCCGAGAGCGCCGCCATCGTGCGCGTGGGACTGGAATCGATGGAACTGTTGATAAACGTAACCCCGTTCTTCACCGCAACGCGCTCCAGTCGGTGCGCCACGCCGCGGAACGTGGTTGCCACGCGCCGCACGGCTTCCGGCGAGACCAACCCTGCGGTCAGCCCGATTGCGGTCATGTAGTTTTCCAGATTGTGTCGCCCCGGCAGAAGGATATCGGACACCGCCAGAATCGGCTTGCCCGAGAGGCAGATCATACCGTCCCGCACGTACACCGCCCGCGAGGCGACCAGAGGAAACTCTTCCTCGTCCGTCTTGACCGAAGAGAACAGCGTTACGGGAACTTTACATTCCGCCGCCAGTCGCAGGCAGTCGCCGTTCTCGGCGTTGGTGACAAGCAGGCTGTTCCCGCTCCCGCGGAAGATGTTTGCCTTTGCCTCGATGTACTCCTCCATGTCGGTGTGCCAGTTGAGGTGGTTCGGCGAGAGGTTCGTCACCGCCGCCCGTTCGGGACTGACGCGCAAATCCATGAGCTGGAAACTGGAAAGCTCCACCACCGCAAAGTCGTTCGCCGTCATATCCTCCGCGCGCGGCAGGAGCGGCTCGCCGATGTTTCCGCCGACAAAAACGCGGACGGCGCTTCCCCGCAACTCCTGTTCCGCCCGCAGAAACAGGGCGGTCAGCGTGGTGGTTGTGGTCTTACCGTCGCTTCCGGTGATTCCGAGCACCCGCGCGGGAGTCAGTTCCAGAAACAGTTCCATTTCCGAGGTCACATACGCGCCGTGCCGAACCGCCCCGAGAAATTCGGGAAGGTCGGGGCGCAGTCCCGGGGAGCGGAAAATCACGCGCTCGTCAAGATCCTCCAGATATTGCTCGCCGAGGCGCAGGGTTACGCCCGCCGCCTCAAGCCGCGCGGCGGTATCGCCCAACTCTTCGCGGCTTTTGCGATCCCGCGCAACAACGGTTGCGCCGTGCGCGAGCAGAAAATCGATCAGTGGCAGATTGGAGATACCAAGCCCGACAACCGCAAAAGGTCCGGGGAGGCTCTCCTTGATACTTCGGGGCAGTTCCAAGATTTTGTTCCTTTCTGAAAGAGACCTCCGCGCGTCCCCTGCGGGGATTTCACGGGGTTCTTTATGGCTTGCGTTTGTTTGCATCCGCTTATATTATATTCTTTTTCCGTCCCGCTTGCAATAGAAACCTGTAAATTTTTCTGTTTTTCCGCAAAAAAAGCGGAAATCCCCTTTTCAAACCGTCTTTTTTCTGTTATAATAAGATGATAACCCATCACAGAAAGGACCGAAACCATTCATGGCAGTGAAAAAGCCTCAGCAATATGATAACCAAAGTATCAAAGCGCTCAAAGGCGCGGATCGCGTGCGCAAACGCCCCGCCGTTATCTTCGGCTCGGACGGGCTGGAGGGTTGCGAGCATTCGTTCTTTGAGATCCTCTCCAACGCCGTGGATGAGGCGCGTGAGGGACACGGCTCGGAGATCCGCACAACGGTCTACCTCGACCACAGCCTTGCGGTGGAGGACTTCGGGCGCGGCGTTCCGCTCGGTTGGAACGAAGCCGAGGGGCGTTGGAACTGGGATCTGATCTACTGCGAGCTGTATGCGGGCGGCAAATACGACAACAACTCCGAAGCTTCCGCCTACGAGTACTCGCTCGGACTGAACGGTCTGGGCGCTTGCGCAACGCAGTACAGTTCCGAATACATGGAGGTTCACTCCTACGACGGCACGACCGAGCGCTCGATCCGCTTCTGCCGCGGCGAGGTGGACGGAGAACTGACCGAACGCCCGCTGACGCGCAAGGAAGCGGGGCGGACGGGAACGATCGTGCACTGGAAGCCCGACCTTGAGGTCTTTACCGACATCAACATTCCCGTGGACTTTTTCGAGGATCTGCTGCGGCGGCAGTCGGTGGTCAATGCGGGCATCACCTTTGTTCTGCGCGCCGAGCAGGCGGACGGAACGTTTACGGAAAGCACCTACTGCTATGCAAACGGCATTACTGACTATCTCTCCGAATTGGTTGGCGAAAACAGTCTGACCCTGCCTGTTGCGTGGCACATGGAAGCCAAGGGGCGCGACCGCGAGGACAAGCCCGAATACAAGCTGAAAGCGGACATCACGTTCTGCTTTTCCAACACGGTCAGCCTGCTTGAATACTACCACAACTCGAGTTTTCTGGAGCACGGCGGCTCGCCCGACAAGGCGGTGCGGCTCGCGTTCCTTTACGCGATCGACAAGTACCTGAAGTCGGCGAACCTTTACACGAAAAACGAAAGCAAGATCACCTTCGGCGACATTGCCGACTGTCTGGCGCTGGTCATCAACAGCTTTTCCACGATGACCTCCTACGAAAACCAGACCAAAAAGGCGATCAACAACCCCTTTATCTGCGACGCGCTGAACGCGTTCCTGCGCAAGCAGTTGGAAATCTACTTCATCGAGAATCCGAAGGACGCCGAGCAGATTGCCAAGCAGGTGCTTGTCAACAAGCGGAGTCGCGAATCGGCGGAAAAGGCGCGCGGCGACTTCAAAAAGAAGCTGGCGGGGTCGGTGGACGTTTCCAACCGCGTGGAGAAGTTCGTGAACTGCCGCTCAAAAGACCCTTCCCGCGCGGAGCTTTACATTGTGGAGGGCGACTCCGCTCTGACCTCCTGCAAACTGGGGCGTGACGCGGAATTTCAGGCGATCATCCCGGTTCGCGGCAAGACATTGAACTGTCTGAAATGCGACTACGCGCGCATTTTCAAGAGCGACATCATTGTGGACCTGCTCCGCGTGATCGGGTGCGGCGTAGAGGTGAAGGGCAAGGCGAAGTCCGATCTCAACTCGTTCGATCTTGCGAACCTCCGTTGGTCGAAGATCATCATCTGTACCGATGCCGACGAGGACGGCTTCCAGATCCGGACTCTGCTTCTGACGCTGTTCTACCGTTTGCTTCCGACGCTTCTTGCAGAGCACCGCGTATTCATTGCGGAATCCCCGCTGTTCGAGATCACGACCAAGGATCAGACGCTTTTTGCCTACGATGAATTTGAGAAAGCCGAAATCCTGAAAAAGCTCGGGAACAAGAAATACACGCTCCAACGTTCCAAGGGATTAGGCGAGAACGAGCCGGGCATGATGTGGCAGACGACGATGAATCCCGAGACCCGCCGTCTGATCTCTGTCTCCCCTGCCGACGCGGCTATGACCGATCGCATCTTCGACACGCTCCTCGGCGACAACCTCCCCGCGCGGAAGCAATTCATCACCGATCACGGAAGCGAGTATATGAAAGACATTGACGTGTGAGGAAAGGCCTCGGGACTCTGTCCCGAACCCTGCTTAGGGGACTTCTTCAGGAGAAGTCCCCTAAGAACCTTCAAGACCTT
>URHR01000085.1 GCA_900547725.1 uncultured Eubacteriales bacterium | reverse complement strand
GCTTCCCCTCGGGGGGAAGCTGTCGCGTTAGCGACTGATGAGGGGGGATAAATCTGCTCCACGTATTCCATCACATCCCTTGCATCCCCCTACTTTTCCCATGCGGCGGTGATGCGGGCGGCGGTGTAGGACGCATAGTATCCGTGCGCGGCATTCTCCAGCACCACCGAGACCACAAGTCCCGGGCGATCCTCGCCGGGCGCGGTTGCCACGCCCGCATAGAGCGCATTCGTCACGGTCACCCGCTCGCGGTTGCCCTCGTCGTCGTAGATAAACTCGCCCGTTTCCTCATCGCGCAGGTACTTCCACACCTCGGCAGTACCCGTTTTGCCGCCGACCGTGCTTTTCACGCCCGCGTTCGTGTAGTTCCGCAGAACCGAGCCGGTTACCACTTCCCGCATTCCCCGCAGAACCGTGTTCACAGCCGATTGAGACAGCTCCGTGCGGGAGAGCGGCGAGTCGGTCAGAGCCCCGTCGGTGTAAGACGGCTCGTCGCTTCCGAACGCCCGCACCTCGCGGAGCAAATGCGCCTGATAGCGCGTTCCGCCGTTGACAACCGAGGAAATCATCACGCCGATCTGCAGCGGGGTCATCTGCGTGTTGTACTGTCCGATCGCTGTCGACAGCACGTTACCCGCCTGCCAGTTGCTGTCCCGTTCGGAGCGCCGCCCCGTCTCCTCGCCAAGCTCAAGTCCCGTTTCCTCGCCGACGCCGAATGCTTTCATATGCTTCGATATGTTGTCGATTCCCATTTTCAGCCCGAGGTCATAGAAAAAGCTGTTGCAGGAATCCGCCAGCGCCTGCGTGACGGTCAGGGCAGAACCGTAAGCGTGCGGATAGGTGGAGCACTTCGGCGCAATATCGCCGTATGGGTAGCTCCCCGTGCAGGTCACCCGCGTGGAGGAGGTAATCAGCCCGTCGTTCAGCCCCACCGCCGCCATCAGAACCTTGAAGGTCGAACCCGGCGCGTAGACTCCGCGCAGGGCGCGGTTGAGCAGGGGCGTGGCGCTATCGGCGGCAAGGTCGGCGTAGTCGCGGTTGTAGGTGGTAAGATCGAAAGTCGGATGGGAAGCAATGGCTAAAATTTCAAAGGTATCCGGATTCATCGCCACCGCCGCGCCCGCGTTGCATTTATAGCCCTTGAAGGCGAAGTCTCCGCCCGCCGAGTTCTGCACGTTCTCCACATTCTGCTTCAGCGCTTCCTCGGCGGTGATCTGGAGGTCGATATCAACGGTAAGATAGACGTCCTGCCCCGACTGCGGCTCGACAATCGTTTCGGTGGAAAGAACCGTGCCGTTCGCGTCGAAGGTGACCTTCAGCTTGCCGTCAACGCCGTGGAGGTACTCTTCAAACGCCGCCTCGCAGCCCGATTTTCCGACCGTTGCGTTCATCTGATACCCGCGCTCGTTATAGTAGTCCCACTCCTCGGAATAAATCGGTCCTACCGTGCCGAGAATGTGTGAAGCGTAGCCGGGGTAGCAATAGGTTCTGCCTGCGGTGACCGTAAAGGACACGCCCGCAAGGCTTTGTTCCTGCACGTAGGTGAGGAATGCGGTATCCGTCCCGGTTGCGAAGGTATAGTCCTCGCCGTCGGGGAACTTTTTCGCTTCCATGTCGTAGTGCAGGCGCAGGAGGCGGTCGATCTGGCGGTCGGTATACAGTCTGTTCCCCGCGCCGTCGGTCTCCCGCAGGCGGTAGGTATCCACCAGTTCGGCGACGAAATTCTTTGCGGAAGTCCCCGCCTTCATGCCGTGCGCTTTGAGAATGCGCCTCAGGTGGTAGCTGACCGAGGTGTTTTCGTTCTGCGCGTCGTCCGAGTAGCTGTAATTGGGGTACGTACCGTCGAAGGGAAAATACCGCTCGGTATGGGTACTCTCCGCGTCGCAGGTGGTAAGGGCGTTCAGAAGGTTCAGGCAGATCCGGTTCATCTCGCTCGCGCTGACGTTCGTAAGAACGGCATTGGAGAGAACCAGATCATAGGTGTAGCGGTTTACGACCAGCGCTTTCCCGTTCCGGTCGAAGATCTCCCCTCGGACTGCGGGCACGATGACCAATCGGACGCTTGTCTCGTCCTCTTTGGTTTCTTCCTTCGTGATGATCTGGACGTAAAACAGTCTCCCGACGTAGACAAGGCACACGGCACAAAACGTCACTGCCAATATGACGTACCGCATCATGTGATTCCGTTTCTGCGCCATGTGTGCTCCTTTCCGGGGATTAAGACCTTGGGACTCTGTCCCAAACCCTGCTTAGGGGACTTCTTAAGGTAGAAGTAACGCTTCGCTACTGACGGTTGCCTTGGCAACCGTCACCCCTAAGAACCTTCAAGACCTTGAACCAAGGGGATTTTTGATTCTTTTTATACGTTGTGCGGATTCTGATGTAGCCGTTTTCCGTGCTACGAATTCCGGCTGCTCCGAGCCAAATCCCGTCCAGCGGGATTTGTGCGGCGGCGGCAACTTGTTGCGGCGGCTTGCCGCCTCGCCTCAATCTCCGCTACCGGATAGAAATGGTTCAGGTTAGTTCATAATGGAACGCCCTCATCCGTCGCCTTCGGCGACACCTTCCCCCTCAAAGGGGAAGGCTTTGTACAGACCTCTTTCGTTTTTACTTTGAAATGTTGACATCTAACAAATGCTTGAAATTCTAAATGCAAATGCCTGAAATGCCGAATGCCTAAAGCACTCTTTTTGAGATTAGCAGAACGATCGGAAGGCTTCCCCTCGGGGGGAAGCTGTCGCGTAAGCGACTGATGAGGGGGGATAAATCTGCACTCACGCAAGACATACACCCTCCATACGCCCCACGCTCACGAATCAAGTGCGACAGCCGCACTTTTCAGAGGTTCGCACCTCCCAATCCGCCCAAAAACTTCCCTGTACGGCAACCGCCGTTCTAAAAACGTGGGAAATCTCCACAAACCAACCCGGCGGTTGCCGTGCAGGGAAGTTCGGGGAGATGAGGGAGGTTTGGAGGGGGAGCGGCGATTTTGCAACGCAAAATCTGCCGGTAGCGGCTTTGCCGCGTTGGACACACCTCCGAAAGGGGGTCCTTCCCCCTCCAAGGTCTTCTCATCCCCTCCGCATCATAGCAAACAAACTGCGGAGGCGGATGGTGACAGCGCCCATGTTGGAAACCTCGTCGATTTTGATCTGCGTGTAAACGCGACCCGCGGACTCCAGAATGGAGCGAACCTCGTCGGTCGTTACCGCGTCAACACCGCAACCGAAAGAGACTAACTGAACCAGATAGGTCGGATCGTCCGCAGAAAGTCCCGCGATGTACTTCGCCGCCGCGTAAAGCCGCGCGTGGTACGTCCATTGATTCCGCACCCCCGTCGGGAACGGCTTAACAAGCGCCGAAAGACTGTCCTCGGTCACCACAACCGCGCCGAGATTGCACAGAAGCGTGTCAATGCCGTGGTTGATCTCGGGGTCAACATGATAGGGCCTGCCCGCAAGCACCACAACCGGTTTGTTGTCCCGCTCGGCAATCGCGCGGAATTCCGCACCCTTGACCCGTACCGCCGTCAGATAGCTGTCGTAAGCGGCGTAAGCGGCGCGAACGGCTTGAGAGATCTGCCGCTTGCCGAGGTCGGGGAAGTGCGACCGCATGATCGCCGTGATGCGCCCCGTGAATTGCTTCGGGTCGGCGAGGGAGACGAATTCGTCAATGAAATCGGTTTTCGAAAGTTCCGCAACGTTCAGCTTCAGAACCTGTGGGTAGTAAGCGACAACCGGGCAGTTGTAGTGGTTCACGCCCAAGCCCTCGTCCACATTGTAGGACATATCGGGGTAAAGGATCGCGTCCGGATTGTGCGCAAGCAGCCATTCGATGTGCCCGTGCATCATCTTGGCAGGGTAGCACGCCGTGTCCGAGGGGATGGTGTACTGCCCGCTTCGGTAGAGACCGTGACTGGAGAACGGCGAAACCAATACGTTGAAGCCCAGTTCCGAAAGAAAGGTGTGCCAGAAGGGGAGAAGTTCGTAGAAGTTCAGCCCCATCGGAATGCCGACCGTCCGGCGGGCGGGGTCGTGCTCGTTCTTCATGAACGCGCCGAGCAGTTGCCGCTTGTAGTCGTAAAGATTGTAAATCTCCTTCGCCGCCGCAGTGCCGAGCGGTTTGGAGCAACGGTTGCCCGCAATGTATTTTCTGCCGCCCGAGAAGGTGTTGACCGTCAGCGCGCAGTGGTTGGCGCAACCCGAGCAATTGAACGCCTTCGCTTCATGGTGAAATTCCCGCAGACCCGCGCGGTCGATGATGCCGGACTGTCCGTGTACGTTCTCCAGAGCGAAAAGCGCCGCGCCGTAAGCGCCCATCAGCGGGGCGAACTTCGGACGGATGACATCCGCGCCGATTTCCTGCTCAAACGCCCGCAGAACGCAATCGTTGAGGAAGGTTCCGCCCTGCGCCACGATGTGCTTGCCGAGATTTTCGGCGTTCGCGCAACGAATGACCTTGTAGAGCGCATTCTTCACCACGCTGACCGAAAGTCCGGCGGCGATGTTTTCGATCGACGCGCCGTCCTTCTGCGCCTGCTTGACCGAGCTGTTCATAAAGACCGTGCAACGCGAACCGAGGTCCACGGGCGCGTCGGCAAACAGACCGAGTTTTGCGAACTGCTCGGGCGTGTAACCGAGCGCCGCCGCAAAGGTCTGGAGGAAAGAACCGCACCCCGAGGAACAAGCCTCGTTGAGGTAGAGCGAGTCGATCGCGCCGTTGCGGATGTGGAAGCACTTGATGTCCTGCCCGCCGATGTCGAGGATGAAATCCACGTCGGGGCGGAACTTTTTCGCCGCCGTGAAGTGCGCAACGGTTTCCACAATTCCGAGGTCTGCGCCGAAGGCGTTGCGGATGATCTCCTCACCGTAGCCCGTGACCGCCGCGCCCGCGATGGTCAGATCGGGATAGGCGGTGTAAATCCGCTCCAGATAATCCCTGACCAGAGGGACGGGGTTGCCGTTGTTGGAGGAATAGAACGGCTCGCAGATGTTGCCGTCGCGATCGCAGAGCACCAGTTTGACGGTTGTTGAGCCGGCGTCGATGCCGAGGAACATTTCGTTTTTCGGCTTTTCCAGAACCGTAATGCCGCCCGAGGCACGTTCGTGCCGGTCGAGGAAGGCTTGGTAATCCTCGCGGGAGCGGAAGAGCGGCTGGCAGTGGCGGAAACCCTTGGTTGCAAGCCGCGAGCCGAAGATGTCGGCAAGCTCCGCAAGCGTCATTTCCTTGCCCATGCCCGAGAGCGCCGCGCCGAGCGCCACAAAGCAGAGCGCGTTTTCGGGGCACGCCCCCTGCGTTTTCAGCACATCGTCAAAGCCCTTGCGCAATTCGGGCAGGAAGGAGAGCGGACCGCCGAGGTAGAGCACCTTTCCCTCGATCCGCCGCCCCTGCGAGAGCCCCGCAACGGTCTGGTTGACCACCGCGTAGAGAATGCCGGCGGCAATATCCTCCTTGCGCGCACCCTGATTGAGGAGCGGCTGAACGTCGGATTTTGCGAACACCCCGCAACGCGAGGCGATGGTGTAAATTTTTTCGTGGTGCGCGGCGAGGTTGTTCAGCTCGTCCGGCGTGATCTTCATCAGCGCCGCCATCTGGTCGATGAACGCGCCTGTTCCGCCCGCACAGGTACCGTTCATGCGCATCTCAAAACCGCCCGTGAGGAAGAGAATCTTCGCGTCCTCGCCGCCCAACTCGATCACAACGTCGGTGTCGGGGCAGTAGTGGTTCACCGCTATTTTTTCGGCGTAGACCTCCTGCACAAAGGGCAGTCCCGCCGCCTCGGCAATGCCCATGCCCGCCGAGCCGGAAAGCGTGACCGAGAAGCTGTCGGAGGGGAATTTCTCCCGCATTTCGGCGAAGATTTCCGCCGCAACCTCGGGAATGCGTGACAGGTGTCGCCGATAGACCGTGTAGCGGACATCGCCCGCCTCGTCCAGAACGGCGCATTTGAGCGTGGTCGAGCCGATATCAAGTCCTAACCGTTTCATGTAGCTTCTCCGTTTGTTCCGTGTTCTGTTCGTTGTCGCCGCGCGGCGCGTTCCGTTTGGCTTCCATTTCGTCCGCAATGGCAAGCATCAGCTTGATGCGGTTTTCCTGATTGACTTTCGAAGCGCCCGCGTCGTAGTCCACGGGGAAGATGTTCGCCTCGGGGTAAAGTTCCCGCAGACGTCGGATCGTGCCCTTGCCCACAATGTGGTTCGGCAGGCATCCGAAGGGCTGCGCGCAGACAATGCTGTTGTAGCCTTTTTCAATCAGTTCCGCCGCCTCGCCCGGGAGCAGCCAACCTTCTCCCATCTTTACGCCGCGGTCGATCACGCGATCCGCCAGACGTTTGATGTTTTCAAACGGGGAGGGGGCAATGAATTCGGGGTAGGGCTTCAGCGCGTCGATGATGCCCTGTTCCCACTTGGCAAAAATGTTTTCGGCAACGCCGCAGACCAGTTTTTTGACCTTTTTCCCGCCGTAGTAGCGGTATTCCACCTCGGTGTTGGAGAAGAAGAACTGGAAGAAGCCGAGCACGCCGGGAATCATGTATTCGCACCCCTGCGAGAGCAGGAATTTTTCCAACCCGTTGTTGCCGAAGGAAGAATACTTGACGTAAATTTCGCCCACAATGCCGACCTTGCGCAGGTGTTTCTTCTCGCGCGGGATATCGTGAAAATCCTTTGCGATGGCGGCAAGATTCCGCTTCATATCGCCGGAGGACAGCCCCTTTTTCGCGCGGAACTGCCGGGACAGCTCGTCCACCCATTTGCGCACCGTGCGTTCGGTTTCGCCCGCGTTCACCTCATACGGCAGAACCTGATTCTTCAGCAGAAGGAGAATGTCGCCGTAAACAAGACTGCGCAACCCCGTCAGAATCATGCGCGGGGTAATTTTGAAGCCGCTGTATTTTTCGATGCCGCTGAAGCTGAGCGACAGCACGGGAACATCGTCCATTCCCATGTTGTGCAGTGCCTTGCGGAGCAGACAGAGGTAATTGGAGGCACGGCAACCGCCGCCGGTCTGGAACTGAATCAGTGCGGTCTTGTGCGGGTCGAAATCGCCGCAGGTGAGCGCGTAAATCTGTTGCCCGACCATGCAGATGGCGGGGTAGCACATATCGTTGTGCATATACTTCAAGCCCGTGTCGATAACCTCTTTGCCCTCGTACTTGGCGATGACAAGGTTGTAGCCGTACATCCGGAAGATTTCGGAGATCAACTCCATATGCGTCGGAAAGATATCCGGCGAAATGATGGTGTAGGTCTCCTTCATTTCTTTTGTGAAATCCATAATTTTATGTGACCTTTCGGGAAATTGCGTTCAGGGTCATACGCAGACCGCAGAAAATCTGCTCTCACCAAAGTGTAGGTAAAGTTTTCGCCCGCCTTTTTCAAAAGGCGGCACGGGTTCAGCGCCGTGGGGCGC
>URHR01000084.1 GCA_900547725.1 uncultured Eubacteriales bacterium | reverse complement strand
AGGTTTGGAGGGAGAGAGCCCCGTCTTTCAAGAGGGGGCTCTCTCCCTCCAAGGTTTTCCTTCCTCCCTCCGAGGTCTTCCTCATCCCTCCGCAGAGTTGTCAAACTGGCTGTTGTAGAGATGAGCGTAGAAGCCGTTTTGCGCAAGGAGCGTACGGTGATTGCCCTGCTCAATGATGCGACCCGCATTCATCACCAAAATGCAGTCTGCGTTTTCAATTGTCGAGAGACGGTGCGCAACAACAAAACTCGTCCGCCCGCGCATCAGCTGTGCAAAGGCATTCTGAATCTTCAACTCCATCCGCGTGTCGATCGAGGATGTCGCCTCGTCCAGAATCAGCATCGGCGGCGGCGCAAGCATCACGCGCGCAATGCAAAGCAACTGCTTCTGCCCCTGCGAAAGCTCTCCGCCGCCCTCGCCGAGCACCGTGTCATACCCAGAGGGTAAGCGACGGATAAAGGAGTCCGCATGCGCCGCTTTTGCTGCGGCAACCACCTCCGCGTCGGTCGCGTCGGGCTTTCCGAAGGTCAGATTTTCCCGCACCGTGCCCGCGCGAAGCCACGTTTCCTGCAAGACCATACCCCAACCCGCGCGCAGACTGGATCGGGTCATATCGCGGATGTCCGTTCCGCTTACGCGGATACTACCCGAGTTCACATCGTAGAACCGCATCAGCAAGTTGATAACCGTCGTCTTGCCACAGCCCGTCGGTCCGACAATCGCCACACGTTCGCCGGGGCGAACCGCGAGGTTCAGATCGCGGATCAGCTCGCGGTCGGGCGAATAGGAGAACGCCACGTCGCAAAGTTCCACCCGTCCGTCGGCATGGTCGAGAACCCGCGCACCGGGCGCGTCGGGCGGAACGGTTTCTTCGTCGAGCAACTCGAACAGCCGCGCCGCACAGGCAAGTGAATTCTGAAATTCCGCAAACACGTCGGAAATCTCGTTGAACGGCTTGGTGTACTTGTTCGCATAGGAAAGGAATCCGGTCAGACGTCCGACCGTGAAGGACGCGCCGAACGACGGCAGGCAAAGCAGAGAGCCGAGCAACGCCACGCCCGCATAAACCAGATTGTTGACAAACCGCGTGGAGGGGTTCGTGATGGAAGAAAAGAAGGTCGCACGCAGAGAGCATTTGCGCAGGCGCTCGTTGATTTCGTCGAAAATCTCCTGCGATTCGTCCTCGTAGCCGAACGCCGTAACCACTTTATGGTTGCCGATATATTCGTCGATCATAGCGGTCTGCTCGGCGCGTGTTTCGGATTGCAGCTTGAACATCGAGTAGGTTCGGGAAGCAATGAAGGAGGCAACGAACAGCGACAGCGGCGTGATGAAAATCACCACAAGCGCAACCGAGGGCTTGACGGTCAGCATGATAATCAGCGTTCCGAGAATGGTCAGAATGCCGGTAAAAAACTGGTTGAAGCCAAGGAGAAGCCCGTCGGTAAATTGGTCGACGTCGTTGACCATGCGGCTCAGAAGTCCACCGGTGGAGCGGCTGTCGAGATAGGAAAGCGGCAGGCGCTGCAGCTTTTCAAACGCTTCGCGCCGCAGACGGTAGACCAGATGGTACGCCATGCGGTTGTTCAGAACATTCATGCCCCATTGCGTGAGCGCGGTGACCAGAGCACTGACCCCGATCGCAATGCAGATGCCGGTTACGCGCGGCAGATTGACCGCATTCGGACCGAGCATTTCGTCGATGGCGTCTCCCACCAGAAGCGGCACGGCAAGCGACAGAAGCGCACTCACCGCCGCGCAGAGCAGGGACGCGATCAGAACCCAGCGGGAGGAGCGGATCAGACGGAGCACCCGCTTAGCGGTTTTGATGTCAAAGCCGCTCTTCTTTTTCTTTTGTTTCTCTCTCACGTTTTTCATGCGTCCGCGCCCTCCTTTCTGTACTGGGAATCGTAAATTTCACGGTAGACAGGGCAGGTTCGAAGCAGTTCCTCGTGCGTGCCAAGCCCGACCTGCCGTCCGTCGTCGAGAACCAGAATCCGATCGGCATGGCAGATGGAAGCAGTGCGCTGAGAGATCAGGAACACCGTGGGATGATAGTCCAGATTGCGGATCGCCGCACGCAACGCCGCGTCGGTTGCGTAGTCGAGCGCAGAGGAGCTGTCGTCGAGAATCAGAATGGATGGTTTGCGCACAAGCGCCCGCGCAATCGTCAGCCGTTGCCGCTGACCGCCCGAGAAATTCTTTCCGTTCTGCGCAACGGGCGCGTCCAGTCCACCCTCTTTTTCTTCCACAAAGGATTTCGCCTGCGCCTGCTCCAGCGCCGCCCACAGCTCATCGTCGGTCGCGCCGTTGCGCCCCCAGAGCAGATTGGAACGCACCGTTCCGCGGAACAGCACCGCCTTTTGCGGAACGATACCGATTTCTTCCCGCAACAACTCGGGCGAGCGCGCCTTGACGTTCACGCCGTCCACGGCAACCGTTCCCGACGTGGCGTCATAGAAACGCGCGATCAGGTTGACCACGGAGGTCTTGCCCGAACCCGTAGAACCGATGATGCCGATGGTCTCCCCCGGGGCGGCGGTAAAGCTGATGTCGGTCAGCGACGGTTCTGCGCCCTCGGAGTAGGTCAGTCCCACGCGGTCGAACGCAACCGCAGTCCCCGCGGCGTTCGCGGGTGCGGGAAGCGAATCGTCCACGGGCATTCCTGTCGGCTCTGCGAGCACCGTTTCGATACGCGCCGCGCCCGCAACCCCCTTGTTAATCATGATAACGGTGTTTGCCAGCTTGACCAGTTCCACAAGAATCTGCGACATATAGTTCGTCAGCGCGAACACATCGCCCTTTGTCATGATGCCCTCGTCCACCTGAATTGCGCCCGAGTAAAGCAGGGCGATGATGCCGCCGTCGATAATCAGAAGCGTGAGCGGGTTCATCAGCGCCGCAATGCGACCGACCGTGTTCTGCATGGCGGTCTGCGCGCGGTTCGCTGTGTCAAACCGCTCGGTTTCCTCCGTCTCTTTCCGGAATGCGCGGATGACCCGCACGCCTGTAAGGTTTTCGCGCGTGAGCGAGGTCACACGATCCAGCCCCTTCTGCACCTTGCGGTAAAGCGGCACGCCGCCGAGCATGATGGAAAAGACCACCGCCGCCAGAAGCGGAATGACCACCACAAAGACCGTTGCCCCCCGTGCGTTGATGGTAAAAGCAAAGATTGCCGAACCGATTACGATAATCGGCGAGCGGAGCAACAGGCGCAGGGTGTGGTTGGTGGCGGTTTGCAGTTGGTTGACATCTGCGGTCATGCGGGTGATGAGCGTTGAAGTTCCCGCGCGGTCGGTCTGACTGTAGGAATATTCGCCGATTTTGCGGAAGAGCGCGCGCCGCAGATCCGTACCGAAACCGACCGCCGCGCGTGCCGCAAAGTACTGCGCGGTAATCGAGCAGAGCAACCCGACCAGAGCAAAGAGAACCAGAACCCCGCAAAGTTTCCAGATGGCGGCTGTGTCACCTGTGGGAATGGCGTCGTCCATAATCTTTTTGACAACAATCGGAACAAGTAAATCAAAGCCCGCTTCCAGCAGTTTAAACAGCGGCGCGATGATGCTTTCCTTTGTGTAGGGTTTGAGATAACGAAGCAGTTTTTTCAAAGCCCGGACTCCTTTCCTGTCATAAACTAACTGATCTATTATATCCTACTAAGCAAACGATTGAAAGGGACAATCGGAAAAAGATTTATGAATCAACTATGACGAAACGCGGAAAGTGTCGAAAATATTAGAATAAAATCAAGTCTTATTCCGAAATAAAAGAAAAATAAAAAAAACGTATCGCTTCGGCAGGACGCGGGTATGATAAAGCGGAAAAGCGGAAAACCGAAAGGAGAGACACAATGCCTGCTTGTGCGGTAGAGGACGGACGGTTGTTGACGGGCGATTTCGGGACGGATTTTGAAATGCTGCGGGAACTGTTCCGCCTTGACGGAACGTTTCGTTTCCGCGAGGTGCGCGCAGGGGCGGGAATGCGGTGCGCGCTGTTGTATCTGGACGGAATGGTCAACAACGAACTGATTTACAATGCGGTCATCCGTCCCCTGCTGCTGTCCGAGCCTGCAAAGGGAGATCCCGCGCAGTGGCTGCTCGAGACGGCGCTTTACGCGGGAGATGTCAAAGTCGGTGCAAAAGTGCGCGACCTGCTCCGTGCCCTGCTTTACGGCGACAGTGTGCTTCTGGTGGAGGGCGCGGCGACCGCTCTGCTCATCAACACCAAGGGCTTCCGGACACGCGGCATCAGCGAACCCGAAAACGAAGCCGTGCAGAAAGGTCCGCGCGAGGGCTTCGACGAGGTTGCCATGCTCAACCTCTCGCAGTTGCGCCGTCGGCTTCAGACTCCCGATCTTGCGGTGGAGGTTCTGCGCGTGGGACGGCGAACCGACACGATGGTGTTCGTCTGCTACCTTGCCTCGCTTGCCCGCCCGCGACTGGTGCGCGAGGTCAGACGGCGGTTGGAGGAAATTTCGATCGACGGCATTCTGGACGCGAACTACATTGCCGAACTGACGCGGGATCATGCCTTTTCGCTGTTCGAAACAACGGGCAGCAGCGAGCGCCCCGACGTCATCGCCTCCAAGCTGTTGGAGGGGCGGGTGGCGCTGATTGTGGACGGCACGCCCGTGGTGCTGACCGTCCCGTATCTGTTCTGCGAGAATTTTCAGTCCGACGAGGACTATTATCAGAGTTTCTGGGTGTCGTCGGTCGGGCGTTTGTTGCGATACGTCAGCTTTTTTCTCACGGTTTCCGTTCCCGCACTCTACCTTGCGCTCCTGACCCATCACACCCGCCTGCTTCCCACCTTTCTGCTTCTCTCCGCCGCGCAATCCCGCGCCGGCGTACCGTTTTCGTCCCTGACCGAGTGTCTTGCGCTGATCGTCATTCTGGAACTGCTCGGCGAAACGGGCGCACGGATGCCGCAACAGTTGGGGCACACGCTCAGCATTGTCGGCGGTCTTGTGGTCGGTCAGGCGGCGGTCGAGGCACGGTTGGTCAGCGCGCCGATGCTGATCGTGGTGGCGCTTTCGGGCATTGCGGGGCTGATGGTGCCGCGTCTGCGCGGTGCGGTGCTGTATGCGCGGGTCGGCATGGTTCTGCTCGCGGCGGTGTTGGGATTGCCCGGTTGCTTTCTCGGGCTGACCGTGATCGCGGTTCGGCTGATGGGACTTTCCTCCTATGGAGTTCCGTATCTTTCCCCCTTGGAACACCCCGACCTGCAGGGACTGAAGGACACCGCATGGCGGCTTCCGTGGCGATTCATGCGCACACGTCCTGCGTTTTCGCGCAATTCGGTGCGGCAGAGAGGGGGCAAACGGCGTGAGTAAGAAGCATAAGAACAGCCCCCGGCGGGTTGCGGCGCTCCTTTGCGTGTGCACGGCGGCGCTCTCCCTTTTCTCCTGCCGGGGACTGCGCGGGCAAGAGCCGGAGCAGGGCGCATTGGTGGCGGCGATCGGGATTGACGCGGAGGAAGCGGGCGTTCGGATCTCGCTTGAAGTGTTGGTTCCGCGCGAAGGGGACGAGGCGGAACGATTGGTGCTTGAAGCCGTTGGCGCAACCGCTTCCGAGGCATACGGCGCGGCGCTTTCGGGCTTTCCGCGCGCTCCGCTGTTCGGGCACTGCGCGGTGATGGTGTTCGGGGACGGCGTATCGGATGCGGCGCTTGCCGACCTGCTGTCGGAGGATTCCCTGCCGCCCGAGATGCAGGTGGTAACCGCTCCGGACGCCGCCGCGCTTCTGGCGCTCGGCGGGCTGTCCACGCCTGCGATGGGGTATGATCTGCAGGCGATGCTGTCCGGAGAACGGACGGTACACTGCCGGGTGTATGAACTGACGGAAGGAAACATCGACCGCGCCGCCCTGCCGCGCTTTTCTCCAGCGCCGAAGGGAAGCGGCAAAACGGTGCTGTCGGAGTTTCCGAAAAGCGACGCGGGACAGGCGGTGAACCGGAGGGATGTCCATGACAACGAATGAAAAAAAGCCTCTCGGGCTTCACAAAATTGCTTTGGCGGCGCTGTTTACGGTCGGGAATACGCTGCTCCGCTTTCCGTGGCGCGGCGGCGGGAGCGAAACGCTCTGGCTGTTCCTGCTGTCGGTGCTCGGCGCGCTGATTCCTGCGGTGGTCTGCTATCCGCTTCTGCGCCGCCTGTTCCGTGCGCCGCTTGCGGACAGACCCGCCAAGCGGGTGCTTGCCGCAGCAGTTGCGCTGTTGCTCGGTATGTATGCGGTATTCACGGCGTTTGACTGTATGCGCGACTACCTTTCCTTTTCGTTTGAAACCATTCTTCCGGGTGGCGGAAAACCCGTGTTGCTGTTGCTTTTTCTCGGCTGTGCGGTCTGGCTGTCGTCGGTCGGGGATCGGGGGACGGACATTTTCGCGCTTCTTGCTTTTGCGGCGGTTGCGCTCTGCACGGTTGGTCTGTTTCCGGCGGGCGCGCCCGGTTACCGTCCCGAAAACATTGCGCTGAAACTGCCCGACGGTTGGCAGGCGCTCCTGCGCCCGCTGTTGCTTCTGTGGCGCGAAACCCTGTTGCCGCTGGTCCTGCTCAGCGCGTATTTCGCCTTGGTTCTGCCGCGCCGGGGGGAGCGCGCTCTGGTTGTCGGAACTGCGGCGGGCTGTGGGCTTTTGTTGATCTGTGTGCTCCAGACGCTTCTGACTTTCGGTTCGTCTCTCGCGGCACGCTATCCGTACCCGTATGCTTACGCGGTGCGGATGATCTCGGTCGGTCCGTACTTTTTCCGCTTGGAGGGGTTCTCCTATCTGCCCGACTATCTCGCGTGTCTGACGCGGAGCGCGGTCTGCCTTGCCGTGGCGCGGCGGCTGTTCGGGCGCTTTTTCCCGAGGCTTGCGCGGCGCGTTCCCGCCGTTCTTTGCGTGACGTTGTTGATCTTTCTGCTTGCGGCGCTCTTTTTCTGACCGTTTCTCGGCTTACGGCATAGACTGAAACTGACCGCCGCAGGCGGAGAGAGGAGCGTACATCATGCGAAAAATTATGATTGACACGGGGATGACCCGGCGGGTGAACTGTCGGGGCGTGGAGCCGGATACGGTAGAGTTGATCGGAAGCGCGTTGTCACGGGAGTTGGACGCGCGGGGGTGCGAGACGATGACCTCCTGCGGAGTTCCCGATCCGGACGAAGGCTTCGGCAGACCGTCCCGTTGCGCGGACGCGGCGCGGCGTTGGGGTGCGGATTGCCTGTTGCGGCTTTATGTCCGCGCGGCGGCAGATCCTTGCGCGGGGAGTGCGGACGCGATGGTTTATCGGCGGAAGTCCCGCTCGGGCGATCTGGCGCAGCAGATTCTGGCCTCTCTGTCGCGGGAAGCGGGAATGCGCGACGGCGGTATCCGCTCGGCGACAGGCGTGGTACTTCTGCGCAGAACCCCTTGTCCCTGTGTGATTCTGATTCTCCGCTTGCCCTACCGCGACAAGGAATTCCCGACCGACGCGTCCGTTCGCCGCTACGCGCTGGCACTTGCGGATGGAGTGCTGGGGTGAGGAAGACCTCGGAGGGAGGGAGGAAGGAAGACCTTGGAGGGAGAGAGCCCCCTCTTGAAAGAGGGGGC
>URHR01000083.1 GCA_900547725.1 uncultured Eubacteriales bacterium | reverse complement strand
AACAGCCCTCTTTGTCATCTCTGAGGAAACGCCTGCGGCGTTAAGTCGAACCCCGCAGGGGCGCCAGCAGGCGGGATCTCGGCACTCACATAACGATCAACATCCAAAACGGTTTACTCCCACCAATCAAGCGCGAAGCCGCACTGTTTGCCGCCGCGCACCTCCCAATCCGCCCAAAACTTCCCGGTGCGGCAACCGCCGTCCGAAAAACGGAAAAAGTTTTGCTCTCTCTGCGGCGGTTGCCGTGCAGGGAAGTTCGGGGAGGGTCAGGGAGATTTGGAGGGTAGGGAGACCCCTCCGAAAGGGGTCTCCCTGCGCCTCCAAGGTTTTCCCCCCACCTTACCCCAATTTTCCCAACGCAGACAGAATGCCGGAGAGCTTTTCGCGGTAGGCGGAAAGCTTCGCGCGCTCCGCATCCACAACCGCTGCAGGGGCTTTGGAAACAAAGGACTCGTTCGAAAGCTTCTTCTCCACACGGAGAATCTCGCCCTCCATCTTCTCCCGCTCGGCGGCGAGACGTGCCTTCTCCTGTTCTACGTCGATCAGCTCCGAAAGCGGCAGATAAACCACCGCAGAATCGGTCACCACCTGCACCGCGTTGTCCGCGCTCACCACGTCGGACGGGAAATGCTCCGCAACTTCAACCGCAGACGCGGACGCCAAACGCACGAAGAACGCATAGGTCGCAGGCCCGAACGAGTCGGCGTATTTTGTCTCCAGATAGACCTTCGCGCGGCGGGACGGCGCAATGTTCATCTCGTTCCGGCGCAGACGGATCGCCTTGATAACCCCGATCACACGCGACATCGACAGCGACTCCGCCGCAAACTCGAGCGACGGATCGTACTTCGGATAGTCGGCAATCACAATGCTTTCCGCCGCACCCGCGCAGTGCGGAAGCGCCTGATAGATTTCCTCCGTAATGAACGGCATGAACGGGTGAAGCAACTTCAGAATCCCCGTCAGCACATAGCACAGCACATTCTGCGCCACAAGGTTGCCCGCCGTCCCCTTTTCGGTCAGACGGCTCTTGGTCAGCTCAATGTACCAGTCGCAGAAAATGTCCCAGACAAAATCGTAAATCGCAGACAGCGCAACGCCAACCTCGTAGTGGTCGAGCGCATCGGTCACCGTCCGCACCGTCTTGTTGTATGCGGTCAGAATCCACTTGTCCTCGGGCGCAAGCTCGTCCGCGGCGGGAAGCGCGTAGCTGTCCACCGTCAGATTCATCCGCACGAAGCGGGAAGCGTTCCACAGCTTGTTTGCAAAGTTGCGCGCCGCCTCCATCTTCTCTTCGGAGAAGCGCATATCGTTTCCGGGCGAGTTGCCGGTCGAAAGCGCAAACCGCAGCGCGTCCGCGCCGTAGCGGTCGATGATCTCCAACGGGTCAATCCCGTTGCCGAGCGACTTGGACATCTTTCTGCCCTGCGCGTCCCGCACCAGACCGTGAATGAACACCGTGTGGAACGGCACGTCACCCATCTGCTCCAGACCCGAGAAAATCATCCGCGCGACCCAGAAGAAGATGATGTCGTATCCCGTCACCAGCACGCTGGTCGGATAGTACTTCGCCAGATCGGCGGTCTTTTCGGGCCAGCCGAGCGTGGAGAACGGCCAGAGTGCCGAAGAGAACCACGTGTCCAGCACGTCGCTTTCCTGCTCGACACGGTGACTGCCGCACTTCGGGCAGACCGTCACGTCCTCGCGGGAAACCGTCATTTCGCCGCAGTCGCGGCAGTAGAATGCGGGAATCCGATGTCCCCACCAAAGCTGACGGGAAATGCACCAGTCGTGCACGTTCTCCATCCAGTTGATATAAATCTTTGAGAACCGCTCTGGCGCAAACTTCACCCGACCGTCCTTCACAACCTCCAGCGCGGGCTTTGCGAGCGGCGCCATCTTCACAAACCACTGATCCGATGTGATCGGCTCAACGGTGGTGTGGCAGCGGTAGCAGGTTCCCACGTTGTGCGCGTGCGGCTCTACGCCAACCAGATAGCCGTGCGTTTCCAGATCGGCAACCAACGCCTGGCGCGCCTCGTAGCGATCCATGCCCGCATACTTGCCGCCGTAGGAGTTGATGGTCGCGTCGTCGTTCATGACCTTGATCACCGGCAGGTTGTGCCGCTGACCGACCAGAAAGTCGTTCGGGTCATGCGCGGGCGTAATCTTCACACAGCCTGTCCCAAAGCCGATTTCCACGTACTCGTCGGCAATTACGGGGATCTCCCGCCCCACAAGCGGCAGAATCAGCGTTTTGCCGATCAGGTGCTTGGTCTTTTCGTCGTTCGGGTTGACCGCAACCGCGGTATCGCCGAACATCGTTTCGGGACGGGTGGTCGCAACCTCCACGTACTGCCCCTCTTCGCCCTTGATGGGGTAACGGATATGCCAGAAATTGCCCTGCTGTTCGGAGTATTCGACCTCCGCGTCGGACAACGCTGTAATGCAATGCGGACACCAGTTGATGATGCGGTTGCCGCGGTAAATCAGTCCCTTTTCATAGAGGTTGACGAACACCTCCCGCACGGCTTTGGAACAGCCCTCGTCAAAGGTGAAGCGCTGTCTGGTCCAGTCGCAGGACGCGCCGAGTTTCTTCAGCTGACCCGTGATGCGCGCCTCGTACTTATCCTTCCACTGCCACACGCGCTCGAGGAATTTCTCGCGCCCGAGGTCGTAGCGGGTCAACCCCTCCTCCACGCGCAGGCGTTCCTCGACCTTGATCTGCGTGGCGATGCCCGCGTGGTCTGTTCCGGGAACCCAAAGGGTATTGTAGCCCTGCATCCGCTTATAGCGAACCAGAATATCCTGCAGGGTCTCGTCGAGCGCGTGCCCCATGTGGAGTTGTCCCGTGACGTTGGGCGGCGGGATGACCACCGAAAAATGCTCCGCCTGATTGGTCACGTCAGGCGTAAAATAGCCCTTGTCGCACCAATTTTGGTAGATACGATCCTCAAATTCTGCCGGTTGATAGGTTTTCGGCAGTTCGTGCTTTTCGTCCATAGCTTCCTCCGTGAATCCGAAAATAATTCTCCGTAAAACAAAAAGCTCCCGTCCCATCAGGACGTGGAGCACGCGGTACCACCTGATTTTACACGCGCGGTTTCCCGCTCGCATACACTCTCGCCCATAACGGCGGCACCGTTGCGGACTACGCACAAAGGAATCCCTTTGCTTCCCCCGCACCGCTACAAAGCGACTTCACCCGCTCCCCTACGGACTCGCACCCCCCGTCCGCTCTCTGTCAAAGCTTCCGCAGATTACTCTTCTTTGTCACAGCGTTTACAAAAATAAGTATACCACATTTCCCCCCGCTTGTCAACAGATACGGTGAAAATTTTTGGAGGGAAGACCTTGGGGCGTTGCCCCAAACCTCATTTAAGAGACTTTTTGAAAAAAGTCTCTTAAAAATCTCCAAAAACTTTCATCCAAGGGCGGGATTCCGTAACGAATCCCGCCCTTGGATGAAATTCTTGAAGGTTCTTAGGAAACTTCTTCTAAGAAGTTTCCTAAGTAGGGTTCGGGGCAACGCCCCGAGGTCTTAACCCCTTTGTGAAAATTGCGCGAAAGTGGTTGACAAGGCGGGAAAAGTATGGTATAATGTACAAAGAGAGATTGAATTTCGAGAAAGGAATTTTGATTATGAAGCATTATACCGCGCCCGAGGGAGTGTGGCTTCCCGTTGATGAAGAGAGCATCCTTGCAACGGCAGATTCCGGAACGAACCTGAAGGTGGACGAGGATAAGGAGACCGGATGGGGAAAACTGATTCAGATCGGCCGTCTGTAAGCGATATCGGCAGTGAGGATTTTACATCATGAAAAAATGGATTTTTACTTTGTTGCTTTTGCTTGCCGCGGTGCTGTCGGCGGCGTCCTGCACGAAAGATCCCAAAGAAATTGACCGCGACAGCGTGGAAACGACTGCGGGAAGCGGCAACAGACTTGAGGTGGTAACGGACGATGGTGACGGCAAATGGGGAAAACTCAATCCTGCAAACTGAAATCAAAAAAACCGCCCGTCGCAGAAATGCGACGGGCGGGTTTTTTATCCGATTGCCTGCGCGGCGTTGCTTGGATCAGTCGGTGAAGGTGTTGGAGGCGACCAGACGCTCGGCGGCAAGTTCCGAGAGCATGGCGGCGCGGTAGGCGAGCCGCCCTTCGCCCGAAGCGATCCGTTCGCGTACCTGCGCTTCGGTATAACCGCTTGCCACATAGTCCGCGATATAGGCAGTCTCAAAGCGGCTCAGCCAATCCGCCTCGGGCGTGAGATCGAGCGCCCGAACCACTGCGGCGGCAAGCAGATAGGAGCGGGCGGTTTCGCGGCTTTTCGCTTCCAGTGCCGAAACGGTCATACCGTAGAAGGACAGAAACCGTTCAAACTGCATTCCGTAGCTTGCGGCGTAGTAGTGGTAGACGTCCAACATATCCTGATAATAGTAGCGGTATGCGTCGGTTTCGTCCCGGAAATCGGCGAGCGCGGGAATGAGCGACCAGACCGCGCTTGTCATCAACTCGTTCCAAACCGCGGTTTCCCACTCCGTGACGGTGGTGTAGTCGTTGCCCTCATAGGCGGCGACCATTTCGTCGGTGATCCCGGTTTCATAGATGGCGTTGAGCGTCATGGTAAAGACGGCTTCCTTGCCTGCCAATGCGTCATTTCCGTAGTCCTCGGGGAAGGTGACCGAGACATCAAAGGTCTCTCCCGCCGCGTGCCCCGCAATGCCCTCGCAGAAGCCTGCGATGTAGCCGGTGTCGGGCGCAACGGTCACGTCAACACCCGTCGCCGCGCCGCCCTCAAAGGCAACGCCATCCACCTTGCCCGTGAAGTCGATGTTGACCGTGTCGCCGAGGACGGCAGTCCCCCCCGCGCGCTTTTCCAGATCTTTGCCCTTCCAGTAGGTCTGTTTCATCTGTACTGTTGCCTGCAGGCGCTTTCCTGCGGCGGAAACGGTCAGTCCTGTCAGCGCGTCGGCGGGCAGAAGCGGGAGAGAAGCGGCAAGCGCTTCAAAATCGGGGTAGGGGTAGGAGGGGTGCTCGGCAGGCGCGTCGGTTCGGAGCGCCATGGTGACAGAGCCGTCCAGCGTGGCGATCCCGTCCAGAACTTTGCAGGTTTTGGTCACCTGCTCGTTTCCGAGCGTCATGGAGAGCGTCGTGCCGTCGTAGGTGTAGCTTCCCGTTGCCGTGTAGCTGTATTCGTATTCATACCCGGGGGTCAGACTCCAGACCGTCAGCACGCCGCCTTCGCCGAAGCGGAACACATTGGAGAGCCGGTCGGAATACCAGATGCCGAGAAGCGCGGAAGGCTCGCTCGGCGCCTCGGTCTGCGGTTCTTCCCAGAGTGGGACATTCGGGTCGGTGGCAGGTGCGGGAAAGGTAATAACCGACGCGCAGGAGGAGAGAACCGACACCCCGAGCGTCAGTGCCAACGTTGCAAGCAGTTTTCGTTTCATAACGGAACCTCATATCAATAAAATCACATTCATTATAATACATTTTCCTGACTTTTTCAAGGCATTTTCCCGATTGTTTACAAAATCGGATATTTATGCGGAAAAAGTCGGAGTTTTTCGGAAGGAAACGCTTGCAATCGGAAGAAAAATATGGTATACTGAACCGATATCAGAATTGCGCGGCAATGCCGCAGGGGAGGTGAGGGACCGTGAAGGCGTTTGCAGGGGTGCATCCGCTTGTGTTGCTGATTTATTTTTTGTCGGTTCTGATTGTAACGATGTTCGTCACCAATCCCGTGCTGTCCCTGCTTGCCCTGCTCGGGGCGGTTCTCTTCTGCGCAACGGGGGCGCGGCGCGATGCGGTGGCGGGGGATATCGGCTTTTATCTGCCGATGTTTTTGCTGGTTGCCATCACCAACCCGCTCTTTTCGCACAACGGGGTTACGCCGCTGTTTTTCCTCAACGGGAATCCCGTGACACTGGAGGCATTCGTTTACGGCGCGGCGATTGCGGTTACGGTCATCGGCGCGATGCTGTGGTGCAAGTGCTACAGCGCGGTTATTACGAGCGATAAATTTCTCTGGCTGTTTGCGCGGGTGATTCCGAAACTTGCGTTGGTGCTTTCCATGGCGCTCCGGTTTCTGCCGATGCTCCGCAGGCAGATGAAGCAGGTGAAAACCGCGCAGAAAACGATGGGGCTTTACTCCGCGCGCGGGGTTGTCGACCGCATCCGGAGCACGGGGCGGGTATTCCTTGGGGTTATCGGTTGGGCGTTGGAAAACGCGATGGAGACTGCCGCGTCCATGCGCGCGCGGGGGTACGGGACGGGGAAGCGAACCAACTTTTCAATCTTTCGCTTCACGGCGCGGGACGGCGTGCTGCTTTCGGTCAGCGTTTTGCTGATGGGACTGACGGTTGTCGGCATGGCGCAGGGGATTACCTCCTTTTCCTATTATCCGCGCATCGGGCAGATCGACCGCTCGCCGCTCGCCCTTGCAGTGTATGCCGCGTTCGGGGTGCTGTCGCTGTTGCCGTTTGCCGTTGAGGTGGCAGAGGCAGCGGTCTGGCGGCATTGTCGGACGAAAATCCCCGTGCAGGCGGAGAAAAACTGAAAAAACGGATGCCTGAAGCCAATGGCGGCGCAGGTATCCGTTTTTTGTGTCGGGAAGTGTCAGAAAAGCGCGGGTTGCATAGAATGATAACGAGGTGAAAGACCCTCTCGATAGTATATCAAAGGAGAAAACGGTTATGGCGGAAAACAGATTCCCGTGTGGCGGCGGAACCTCCAGAGAGACCGTGTGCATCGAGACCAATCGCGTTCTGGATTCCTGTCGGGATCGCGACTGTTATGAGAATGTGCGCGTGTATCTGTCGGATTTCGGAAACGAAATTCTGGAGCGTACCGGAGCCATCCGTGCCAAGAGCGCGGAAATTCTGTGGACGAACATCGGGATTGACCCGATTCAGTTCAATCGCGGCTTCTACGCGGTGACGATCCGATTCTATATCAAGGTGACCTGTGAGGCTTGCGTGGGCGGCGGTCGCTCGCAGGAAGTGGAGGGCATTGCGGTTCTGGAGAAGCGCGTCATTCTTTATGGCGGTGACACCAACACGCACACCTACCGCTCCGACGGTTGCGGCGACAGCTTCTGCTCGCTCCCAAAGCCGAACTGCGGCAGCCGCAGCGTTCCCACTGCTGTGGTGGAAGCGGTTGACCCCGTTCTGCTCGGCACTCGTATTCTCGAAAAGGCGGAGGAGTGCAACTGCTGTTGCTGCTGTCATGAGAACGACCTGCCCGAGACGGTGATGACGACTTTCGATTCCCCGATCAGCTTTGCCGACCCGAGCAACGATCATGCACGTCGCTTCCTTACGGTTTCTCTCGGCATCTTCTCGGTGGTTCGCATCACGCGTCCTGCGCAGTATCTTATCTCCGCGACCGAGTACGCGATTCCCGAAAAGGAATGCCACGAGGTTGAGGACGACGATCCCTGCCGCGTATTCCGCAGCATGCCTTTCCCTGTGGGCGAGTTCTCCACGGGAACAGCGCCCGCTGCCACCAATCCGCGCCCGTCCTGCGGCTGCCCTGACAGCCCTCGGCGTTGCGGCAGCTAAGGGAAGACCTAAGACCTAAGACCTAGGACCTCGGGACTCTGTCCCGAACCCTGCTTAGGGGACTTCTTAAGGAGAAGTCCC
>URHR01000082.1 GCA_900547725.1 uncultured Eubacteriales bacterium | reverse complement strand
AAACTTCTTTCAAGAAGTTTCCTAAGCAGGGTTTGGGACAGAGTCCCAAGGTCTTACCCTTACCCCCAGATCCTGTCGCACAGACGGCGCAGGGGCGGGATTTTGAGAAAGAGGAAGAAAAGGAACGCGCCGCCCGCATTTAGGATCACGTCGTCTATATCGCAAGAACCGACCATCAGGAGAAGCTGAGTCCCCTCCACCGCGGCAACCAGAAGCGTGACCGTCGGCAAAAAAACGTACCAATGCCGTTGCGCGCGCCAAAGATGGGGAAGAAAAAACGCCATGGGCATGAACGCGCAAAGATTGCCGAGCAGATTCAATATCATGTAACCGAAATTGATGCGCCCGTCCAGAAACCCCTGAATGTAAACGATCCGGATGCTGTAAAAAGGACGGAAATTCACAAACCACTTCATGTAGTACGCCCGACGGCTCATCCCCGCGCTTTCAAGGCGCGCAGGATCAAGACGTAACGTCTCATCCATCAGAGTCAGCGACAGAAGCAGATACACGTAGAGAATGAAGTACGCGGTCAGAAGCCAGCCGATCATGCGCCCGTCCCCCGTCCGCCCGCGGTAAAGAATCCCGCCGAGATAGGAGATCAGACAGATCAGAACCAACAGCAGACATCGCAGAGCGAGGGATCCGGGCAAAGCCGCGTCGTCCAGTTTCGGGTATAACTCCGACACCGCGAACAGCACCAGCAGCACACCCGACAGAAACAGAACAGCAATGTCCGCGTGCAGGAAATCCTTCCACCGTTTCTTCATATCCACCTGTCCACCTCATGAAATGCGATATTTTCCGAAAAATACATCGGCTGACTTTGCCGTCGCGGTTCATACTAACAAAAAACCTATGAAAGGAAGTCCGCCATGAACGCGACCGCTCAAAAAAACGACCGTATGCTGACCGCCGCGCCGCCGCGGCTGATCCTCTCGCTGTCCCTGCCCGCCACCGCCGCCCTGCTGATCTCCGCCGCCTGCGGAATTCTGGACGCATGGTTCATCTCCCGCCTCGGTAATGCCGCAAGCGGCGCGGTCGGAATCGCGTTTGCGGTCATGGCGCTGATCCAGGCAATCGGCTATACCCTCGGAACGGGTGCGGGAAGCCTGATCTCCCGTGCGCTCGGAGCGGGAGACCGAAGGAGCGCGGGCTTTTTCGCCGCCCTTGCCTTTTACCTGTCTCTCGCCCTCGGCGGACTTGTGGCGCTGGGCGGGCTGTGCTTTACAGGACCGATCATCCGCTTCCTCGGCGCTTCCGAAGGCATCTACCCATATGCCCGCGCCTATGCCATGTTTCTCTTCCCTGCCGCGCCGCTGATGTGCGGCGTGTTTGTGCTGAACAATCTGCTCCGCGCCGAGGGGCAGGTTCGTTTTGCCATGCTCGGCACGGTTGCGGGAAACCTCGTCAACGTCGCGCTCGACCCGCTCCTGCTCTTCCGCGCGGAAATGGGCGTCGGCGGCGCGGCGCTCGCGCTCCTCATCTCGCAGGCGGTCAGCTTTCTCCTGCTTCTCGGACGTTACCTGTGCGGCAAAACCCGCGTCTCTCTGCGCCCGCGCAAGAGCGAACGCCCCATGCGCCGGCTTCTCTCCCTGCTCGCAATCGGCTCGCCGTCCCTCTTCCGCCAAGGACTTGCAGGGGTCGCTTCGGCGCTCCTGCTCCGTCAGGCGCGGGAGTGGGGCGATCCAACCGCGGCGGCAGTGTCGGTCAACGCGCGCATGTTCCTGCTGCTCTACAGCTTCTGCCTCGGGGTCGGACAGGGGCTGATGCCCGCCGCAGGCTTCAACAAGGGCGCAAACCGCCCCGACCGCGTGCTGTCGCTTTCCCGCTTTGCGCTGATTCTCGCAACCGCGCTGATGGCGGCGCTGTCTGTTCCGACCGCAATCTTTGCGCCCCGCCTGATCGGGCTGTTCCGTCCCGACTCCGAAGTCATCCGAGTAGGCGCTGTGATGCTCCGCGCGCAGTGCGCGGTCTTTTTCCTACACGGCGTCATCGCAGTGACCAATATGCTTCTGCAGGCGCTCGGCAAAGCCTTTCCCGCCGCGCTGATCGCCGCCGCACGGCAGGGGCTGTGCTTCATTCCCGTTGTCCTGCTTCTCCCCCGTGTGTGGGGACTGACCGGACTTTGCGTCTCGCAGGCGGTTGCCGATATTCTGACCTTTTTTCTCACTCTGCCGTTTCTCTTCCGCACCCTGCGCGATCTGCGCGCCGCGGAGCAGAGAAAAGCATAGCACCCGCAAACAACTGTCCAACGGGTGCTACCGCTATGCGTCTCAATCAATAAAAGTATTCGATATGCTTGACAACGTAGTTGACCATTCTGCTCCGCAGATAGGGCAGATTCTTCCGCAGGAATTCCTTGACCCTTGCGTAATCGTCGTCCGTCCGCTCCAGAATCAGGCGGAATGCGTCCACCATCTTCTTCTCGCCCGCCTTTTCCAACGCCTCGTAGATCGCGTTCAGATTTTCCTGCGGCGCGGTTTTGAGATAGTTCCAATAGCCCGAATCGGGTCCTTGCTCGCCGAGGTCATACAGCATCTTGTACGCCACCAACGGCTTGTAAACGCTCTGGTAGCCGAACACGTCGTTCTCATGCAGAAGCACGTCGCCCTTCCAGAGTTGCTCGGGGGATTCGGAAATCCGCGTGAAGAGGAAGGTCATGCGCTCGCTGACCACGGAGAACTTCAGCTTCTCAACAGGGATATTCTTTTTCTTTTTCCGATCGTAGAGAAAGAAATTCGGATAGGTGTCGCGCGAGAGCAACTGGTATGCGCCGATGAGAAGCGCCAGAAGCAGCATCAGAACCGCGCAGATCACCGACAGAACCTTCTGATAGTTCGCCGTTGCCCGCGGAACTGCCACGGCAAGCAACAGAATTGCTCCCACCGCAAAAACAACCAATCCGCCCCACAGAACGATCGGCAGAATTTTTTTCCAGTTGATCTTACCCGTCGACCCGGCAGTTTCCGTTCCTTTTGTTGTTTTCGTCACTTCCATTTTCAACATCCCCTCCGACTTGACACATAGTACAGGGCGGAGCGCCCTGCGAACCGCCTACTGATATTATAGCATATTGTTGCCCTCTTTGCAAGGCTTTTTTTCTGTTTTTTTCGGGTTTGCGCAATTATTTTCCCGCGCGGCGCAACGCGTTGAGAAGAATGTACAGTCCAACCAGCAAAAGGGTTGCGCCCGTGAGGATCAGATACATTGCGGGAAGCGTCACCTGCGTTCCGAAGAACGAAAGATTGCAGTCGATCGAATCGCGGATTCCCTCCAGAACTTCGTCCGGAAATCCCGCCGTATCCCGCATTTCGCGGAGGACTCCCGCCATGGCATGATTGCGGATCAGGCAGGTTCCGTAAGTTCCGGGCAGGAAGGACAGCACCCGTTGCAGTCCCGTTCCGAAGCCTGACATCGGCATATACGCGCCGCAGATAAAGCCGTAGCCCGCGCTGACGATCGTTCCGACCGCAGAAGCCTGCCCGTTTGTCGACAGCCCGAAATTGACGCAGGAAGAAAGCGCCGTGCCGAAGAGCGTAAGCAGCAGAACATCCAGAAGGAGCAGAAATACATCCGCAACGCTCATATACCAACCGATAAACGCCAGATAGATCAGGCAGACGGCAAACGTGGTCAGCGTAACGATCAGAGTCACAATCGCAGCCGCAGCAAAGTAACCGACGGCAAGAGCCGAGCGCCGCACGGGAGTAACGGTCAGATCTCGGATTGCGCCGCTCGCCTTGTCATTGATGGAGATCAGATTGGCGCAGAAGGCAACCGTAACACAGATGACCGCCAGAAGCGAGGAAATCAGCTGTGCGGCAACCGTTGCGTCAATCAGCGAGTCGGACACAAGTCCCGGGGGAACAGCGCTTACAAAGCTGTCGCGGTAGATCTTGGCAAGGAAGGTTGCGTACAGCACCAGAAGGATGATCGGCGTGATCAGCGAGGAGAAAAACATCCCCTTGTCCTTGAAGAACAGTCTGCAGTTGCGTCGCGTCAGAAAGTATACCGTTTTCATGCCTTCACTCCTCCCGCAGGCTCGTCGCCCGTCTGCAGCTTTTTCCCGGTCACGGCAAGGAACACGTCGTCCATTTTCCCCTTTGTGATTTCATAATCGCGGAACAGCCCGGGCTCCCGCAGAATCCACCCGGTTGCCTCGGCCGTGTCGGTCACACCGACGCGCACCGCGTCGCGCAAACGCTCAAACGGGCGACCGAGCCCCGCAATCTGCCCGTCGGTCAGTCCGTAAAAGGTGATGAAGTCACCCGTATAACGGTTCTTCAGGTCAAGAGGCGTTCCTTCCGCCGTGATTCTGCCGTTGTCGAGAATCACCACATAGTCCGCGTCCGCCGCTTCCTCCATGTAATGCGTGGTCAGAAAGACCGTCATCCGATCATCGCGGCGCAGATCCTGCACCACGTGCCAGAGCAGTTGGCGGGTCTGCGGATCGAGTCCCGTCGTCGGTTCGTCGAGAATCAGAATCTGCGGACGGTGCACCAGCGCCCGCGCAATGTCAACCCGCCGCCGCTGTCCGCCCGAGAGCTTTCCGACCGTTCTGCCGAGCAGGTCGCCGAAGTCAAGCAGTTCCGCCAGTTCCGCCATGCGACTGCGGAACGCCGCGCCCGTGATGCCGTAAAGCGCCGCGCGGCTCTCCAGATTGTCGCGCACCGTCAGCGAACGGTCCAGAACCGAATTCTGGAATACCACGCCAAGGTGACGGGTGATCTCCTCCACGCCGCCGTCAATCCGCTTGCCGCAAACGCGGACTTCCCCGCTGTCGCGCCGCAATTGTCCGCAGAGAATGGAAATAGTGGTCGACTTTCCCGCACCGTTCACGCCGAGAAAAGCAAACAGTTCCCCTTCCCGCACATGAAACGACAGGTCGTTGACTGCGTGCACGTCTCCGAAAGCTTTGTTCAGATGTTCGATCTCAATGATATGCTCCATTGCAGGATTCCTCATTTCACCGTAATGCTTCCGCTCGTGGTTCCGAGACTGACGGTGCAGGCACCGTCGCCCCAGATATATTTGCCGTTTTCGGAACGGTAGCCGCTCCCGTTGAAACTACCGCTTGTACTGCTTGCGCGCACCGTTGCGCCAAGGCTCTGCGAAAGGTTCAGCCGCACATTGCCGCTCGTCGTTCCGATCGTTGCGTCCCGGCATTCGTTCAGTCCGACCGTCACACTTCCGGAGGTCGTTCCCGCCGTCAGCGTTCCCGTCCGCACGGTGTCAAGACGGATGTTGCCCGAATTGCTCTCTGCCGCAATCAGCCCGCCGTTTGCGTTCAGGTTCTCCGCGCGGATGCCGCCGCTGGTACTCCCGAGGCGGATGCTGTCGGTCACGCTCACATCCAGCACCCGAACAGACCCCGAAGTGGTGTCCGCCGAAAGGCTCTCCGCAGTCAGATGCTCCACACCGATCGCTCCCGAGGTCGTACCGAGGCAGAGCGCTTCCGCTTCGGTCTCGCCGCTCACCTCAATCGTGCCTGAGGTGGTCTGAAGGGTCACGTTTTTCTGCTTCCCGAGCTCCGCCGCAATTCCCGCGCTCGTGGTGGTGACCTCAATGTCCAATCCTGCGGGAATTTCCACGGTCAGCTTCTTGTCCTGCCCCGAGAACCGCCCCGCATAGCCCGAGGCACAGAATTCCACGCGCAAAACTCCGTCTGTCAGAAGCCAGTGCACCGCCTGTTCCGTCTGCAGACCCGTGCCGCTTTCGGTGACCCGGAGCATATCGCCCTCGGCGCGTTTCAGGATCACGCCGCCGCAATACCAGTTGACCTCCAGCTTCTTCACGTCCTCCGCGCGGTATTCAAAGTCCCCCGCGTGATACGCCTCCGCGTTTGCGTAAGAGTCCGTCATCACCGTGCTTCCGAGAAAGCACGCCGTCAGCGACAGCGCCAACACACAGCCGAGTATCGCACCAACCACAGCTTTCATTTTCTTCTTTCCTCTCCTCATGTTTCCGATTTTTCAAAAATACCGACCAGTGCCATGACCCCCGCATACAGGATTCCGCCGATTGCCCAGACCATCCAACTGTATCCCGGATGACCGTTTCCGTTCGGTCCCCATGTCAGAAAGAGAAACACCGCCGTTACAATGACCCAATAAATCACGCTGATTGCGCCCTTGACGCTTTTGTGCGCCTTGGCCTGCCGCCGGAAGTCCCCTTCCTCCAAAAGGCGATCCATCGCCCCGCAGACCGTTCCGCACCAGACAAACGCAACGCAAGCCACCGCGACCGCCGCAAGCAGGATGCAAAGTGCCGCCACGCAAATCAGATCCGACGCGCCGACGCACCCCACCGTGATGAGCGGAATTGCCGCCAACACGCACAGCACGACTCCGATGATGTTCAGTTTGGTATAGACCGGAGCAAACCGTGCCTTCTTTTCGCGCACCATGCCGCTTACGCCGTATTCGGTTTCAAACGGTTCGCGGTCAAGATATTCGTATTCCTTCGTCTGCGCGCCGCAGTAGAGGAAGATTGCCACCGCAACCGCGACAAGTCCCAGAAGAACCGCCAGTCCCACGCCCGCCGCAACGCCCTCGGAAATCCCGAATGCAGTCTCCGACAGCGCGCCGAGCAGAATCAGCGCGATCGGAGAGAGGATGCACAGCGCGGTTGCAAGCGCTAGTTTCGGCGCTGCCTGCCGCCGCAGGGTCAGGTAGCGGTTTGCGTCCTCCATGCTGACCCGCCTGCGCTTTTCCTCCGTTGCCGTGTCCTGCGCGGGGCAGGGCACATCCTCGATCTCATCCTTTAGCAGGTAGTCGGTCGACACGCCGAAAATGCGGCTGAGCGCCAGAATCTTATCCAGATCCGGCATGGACTGCGCGCCCTCCCATTTTGACACGGACTGCCGCGACACGCCCATTTTTTCCGCAAGTTCCTCCTGCGACCATCCTGCGCGCTTTCTCAGCGCAATCATTTTGTCTGCCAATATCATGGTTCTATGCCTCCTCGGGATTCCGCCCGCTTGTGATGCTTACAGGATAGCATTTTTTGCGGTTGCGCGCAAGCAAGCCGGGCTGAAAATTTGTCAACCTACGGTTGCATTTTCCGTTTTCGGGCATTTCTCATCAAAATTTCTGTTTATGCGAGGTGTTGGCAGATCCCAATTGCCGTGTTTCATCAACGCGAGCATTCCCATGAATTCGCGCCCCAGCATCACACCGATGGTTTCCTCGTCGAAATGGCACATCCCCGTGGCGCACAGGACGGACAGCCCGTAGGTATAGACCCACATATGTTCGAAGAACTGCTTTGCCTCGGATTGGGTCAGGCTATAGTCTCGGACAATGGCGCTGATGCAGAGATCACGCGTAGATCCCAAGTGTTCGGCAACGGCGGAAAGCCCCTCCTCGTCCCGATTCCCGCTCATAAACAGGAGCTGAAACAGCTTCGGTTCTTCGGTTGCGAACAGAACCATGCGGACTCCGAACGCCTTGAAGATCGGTTTATAATGCTCCGCCACTCCGACATACGCGTCATACTTCCGCATAGCGGCTTCGCGCACGGCTTCGGTCAGTTCCTCCATATTCCGGAAAACGGTAAAGATCGGTCTCGCCGAGCTTCCCAGTCTCTCTCCCAGTTCTCTCGCCGTCAGCGCCGCCATGCCGCGCTCCCCGACCAGTGTCAGGGCGACCTCCACCACTTTTTCTCTTGTAAATTTCGGTTTCGGCGGCATCTTCTTGTTCTCCCATCTTTATGAATCAATCGTTTTACATCGTATGTTTTTATTATATCGCTTTTTCACCGTTTTGTCAAGGGGCGGGTAAAAAAAAGACCTCGGGGCGTTGCCCCGAACCCTACTTGAAAACTTCTTGAAAGAAGTTTTCAAGACTTTCAAGA
>URHR01000081.1 GCA_900547725.1 uncultured Eubacteriales bacterium | reverse complement strand
GTCTTTTCGTGGTAGGCCTTGATCTGGCTCAGGATGGTGTCGCGGCCCTCGGGGTCGAGGCCGGCGGCCGGCTCGTCCAGCACCAGCACACGCGGGTGCATCGCCATGACGCCTGCGATGGCAACACGGCGCTTCTGCCCGCCAGAGAGGTCAAACGGGGAGCGGTCGAGCAGATCGGGCGAAATTCCGCACCACTCGGCGGCTTCCGCCACGCGTGCGTCAATCTCCTCCTGATCCAGTCCCATATTGGTAGGACCATATGCAATGTCCTTGCGGGCTGTCTCCTCAAACAGTTGATATTCGGGGTACTGCATCACCAGCCCCACGCGGAAGCAAAGCCGTTTGCGGCGGCGCAGAACCTCCTCGCGGATCGCTTTTTTCGCCGCTCTGCGGGAAAGACCCGCATATTCCGGCAATTTCCGCCACGCGTCAAATACCTCGTCCGGTTCGGTGTTGATGTCGTAGCCGTCCAACAGGATTTTTCCGCTTGTCGGCTTTGCAAGACCGTTGAGCAACTGCATCATGGTCGACTTGCCGCTTCCCGTATGTCCGATGACGCCCGTGACGCGGTTCTCGCGGATCGCGATGCTGACATCGTCGAGCGCGACCTGACGGAACGGCGTTCCCTCGCCGTAAATATAGGTAATATGCTCCAGTACGATTTTTTCCATCTTCGGATCATTCATCCTTTCGGGGTTCTGCGCGCTTTGTAAGCATTTCCGCAAGCGCCGCCGCACAGCCCTCGATGCTCGCGGCATGGGAAACGTCCACGTCCGCCCCCGCCGCGCGGAGTCTGTGCAGCAGTTCGGCACACTGCGGAACTTCCAGTCCCACGCGAACCAGTTCGTCCCGCCTTGCAAACACTTCGTCCGGTGTGCCGTCCATATAAACGCTGCCGTCGTTGATGACGACAACGCGATCTGCCTGCGCCGCCTCTTCCATGTAATGCGTGATATTGAGGACGGTCATGCCGTATTCGCGGTTGAGTTTACGGATCATGTCCAGTACCTCCCGCCGTCCGGACGGGTCCAGCATGGCGGTGGATTCGTCAAAAATGACGCATTCCGGCATCATGGCAATTACGCCCGCAATGGCAACGCGTTGCTTTTGCCCGCCCGAGAGTCTGTGCGGCTCATGGTGCGCATAGTCGGTCATGCCGACCGTTTCCAGAGCGCCGTCCACACGCTCGCGCAGCTCGGGATTCGGAATTCCGAGGTTTTCCGGTCCGAACGCCACATCCTCCTCCACAATCGTTGCAACCAACTGATTATCGGGGTTCTGAAAGACCATTCCGACCCGACGGCGGTGCGCAAACAGCTCCTCTTCGGTCATGTTTTCCGATTTGGACAGATCGTTCCCGCCGATGACCAGTTTTCCGCCCGTCGGTTCAAGCATCAGGTTGAGCAGCTTTGCAAAGGTGGATTTGCCGCTTCCGTTGTGCCCGAGAACCGCCACATACTCCCCGCGTCGGATGTCGAGACTGACGTCGCGGAGCGCGGGCGTCGGGTCTGCCTCGTCGCTTTGGTAGGCAAAGGAAAGGTGTTCTGTATGAATATAAATTTCGGATTCAGCCACAGCTTCGTTTCCTTTCATTCGGTTCGGAACCACCGCGACGACGCGCCGCACGGCAGGAAGCCGCCGCTCTCGCGCACGCGCAGTCCCAGTTCTCCGCATTCCAGTGTTCCCCCGTATTTTTTTCTGACCCGCAGATCAAGCAGGTATTGCATGGTCAGCGGCGACAGTCCGGTTGTATAGGAGTTGACAAGGAAGAACAGCGGATTGTCGGAAAGCAGTTGCGCCGCAAGTGAAATCAGCCCGTCCACACTGTCCTCCAGTTTCCAAACCTCTCCCCCCGGACCTCTGCCGTAGGACGGAGGATCCATGATGATTCCGTCATAGTGATTGCCGCGGCGGATTTCCCGCTCGACAAACTTTTTGCAGTCGTCCACAATCCAGCGGATCGGCGCATCGATAAGCCCCGAGAGCTGTGCGTTTTCCCGCGCCTGCGCAACAATTCCTTTTGCCGCGTCGACATGAACGACCGACGCGCCCGCCGCCGCCGCGGCAAGCGTTGCGCCGCCCGTGTAGGCGAACAGGTTCAGAACCCGTACGGGGCGGTTTGCCTGTCGGATCAGTCCGCCGAACCAATCCCAGTTTGCCGCCTGCTCGGGAAACAGTCCGGTATGCTTGAAGCCCATCGGGCGCAGGAGAAAGCGCAGGTCGCCGTAGCCGATCTGCCAGCTTTCGGGCAGGTCGTTCTTCACCCACGCGCCGCCGCCCGAGGAGGAACGGCGGTAGATTCCGTCAGCCCGTTTCCATGCGGGATGCTTCGCTTCCCCGTGCCAGATGATCTGCGGGTCGGGGCGGATGAGAATCAGATTTCCCCAACGTTCCAACCGCTCTCCGTCCGATGTATCGAGAAGTTCATAGTCCTTCCAGTTTTCCGCGCTCCACATACCGTGTCCTTTCAGATGGTGTTTTTGTTATAGTAAGACGCAATCCGTGACGCGCCGCTGTGGGCGTGACAGATGGCAAGCGCCAAAGCGTCCGCCGTGTCGTCCGGCTTGGGCGGCTCGCGCAGGGCGAGAATCCGCGTAACCATGGCGATGACCTGCGCTTTTTCGGCTTTTCCGTACCCGACTACCGCCTGCTTGACCTGAAGCGGCGTATATTCCTGCATGGGAACGCCCGCCTGTCTGGCACTGAGCAGGATGACCCCTCTCGCCTCCGCCACGCGGATACCCGTGGTAATGTTGGTGTTGAAGAACAGTTCTTCCACCGACATGGCATCGGGGTGATAGGTATCGAACAGCTCCCGCATTCCGTCCCAGATCAGGGAAAGCCTGTCCTCGGTCGGAATACCCGCAGGCGTCCGCAGAGCGCCGTAGGCTACGGTATGAAATTTTGACGCGTTATACTCCACGACTCCCCAACCGATGATGGCGAGTCCCGGGTCGATTCCGAGAATTCTCATGCATTCACCGCCCTATGATAATCCAGTCTCTATTATACCACATTCTCCCGCCGATGTCAAACAAATTATCATTTGAATTGTAAATTTTAGCGGAAAGTGCGAATTTGCGGTTTACAGCGCTTTCTTTTTATGGTATAATAATCTTATCGTATGTTTTTCGGAAAGGCAGGCGGTCGGTTTGGCGGGCATTCCGCTTTTGCGCGCGGGAGATACCCTCGTGCTTCGAAAAAAACATCCCTGCGGCGGGGATCGCTTCGCACTGCTGCGCGTTGGCGCGGAAGTCAGACTGCGGTGTGAGACCTGCCGGCACGATATGGTTATGGATCGTCTGAAACTCGAAAAAGCGATCAAACAGCATATTCCCGGCGGCTCTGCCGGGCAGAAAGGAACCGAGAAGCCATGAACCGTCCTGTTAACCGAACCGTACAAGCCATTCTGCCCGCAGAAGGACAAGCCCGAAAGCGCCGTTTCGGCGATTGGGGCTATCTGCTTCTTTGTATGTTGATTCCTGCGGTTGTGATGTATCTGATTTATTTTTCCCGCGAGCTTTACCCGCTCGGAGACGGGAGCGTTCTGGTTCTCGACCTCAACGGGCAGTACGTCTGGTTCTTTGAGGCTTTGCGGAACTTTGTTCACGGCGACGCGGATCTGCTCTACTCCTTCTCCCGTGCGCTCGGCGGCGAATTTCTCGGAATCTATGCCTACTACCTCGCCAGTCCGCTTTCCTATCTGTTAGCGCTCTTCCCGCAGGATCGGATGCTTGAGGGACTGCTCTTTCTGTTCCTGCTCAAAACCGCGCTCTGCGGCGGTTCGTTCGGGCTTTATATGCACAAGACATCACAAAAGCCGAACAAAGCCGCAATTGTGGTGTTCGCCACCTGCTATGCGCTCTCGGCTTACGGCATCGTCCAACAGCATAACACCATGTGGATTGACGCGATGATGTGGCTGCCGATGATCACGCTCGGAATGGAAGCGCTGATCAAGAAGGGAAAATTTTGCCTCTATACTGTTTCTCTGGCGATTACCCTGTTCAGCAACTTCTATATCGGCTACATGGTCTGCATCTACTGCTTCTTCTACTTTTTTCTCTGCTACTTCGGGCATTCCGAGAATCGCGAGCATAACCCGGACAACGAGCGCTTCCACTTCATCCGCTCCGGATTGCGCGTGGCGTTCTGGTCTCTGCTTGCAGTCGGAATTGCGGCGGTGATTCTGCTCGGCGCTTACTATTCGCTCAGCTTCGGAAAGAGCACGTTCTCCACAACCAAATGGGTTTGGAATTTCAATTTCGACATTCTCGATCTGCTCTATAAATTCCTGCCGTCCTCTTATGATACCGTGCGCCCCGCGGGGTATCCGTTCGTTTATTGCGGCGTGCTGACCCTGCTCCTGATCCCCTCTTATTTCCTCTCCCGCAAGTATCCCATGCGGCAGAAGATTGCGGCGGCGCTCTTTATTTTCCTGTTCGTTGCATCCTTCTCGCTTTCCGTTCCCGACCTGCTCTGGCACGGCTTCCAACGCCCCAACTGGCTCAATTACCGCTACAGCTTCATGCTCTGCTTCATTCTCACGGTGCTTGCCTGCCGCGCAATGAACGAGTTCGACAGCGTATCGCTCAAAACCGTTGCGGGGACGGGCGGAATTCTCGCTCTGCTTTGCGTGATTCTGCAGAAATATGCCGACCCGGACAACGAGTATCTTGCACCAAACGATTACACCTGCATCTGGTTTACGCTGATTCTGATTGCCGTCTGGCTCGCGGTGCTGGGACTTTACCGCTCGCGGAAAGACAAGCAGGTGATCGGTGTGGTGATGGTTGCGGTGGTTGCAATCGAATGTTTTCTCAACGGACTTTGGTGCATGAACGCGCTGGATGACGATGTGGTCTACTCCAGATACAGCTACTACAACAACTATCTGAACCGCACCCGCCCGATCGTGGAGACCGTGCAGGAAAGCGACAAGAGTTTTTACCGCATGGAAAAGACCCTCTTCCGCAAACTCAACGACAACATGGCGCTGAACATCCGCGGGCTTTCCGGTTCAACCTCCACGCTCAATCAGGAAACCATCAAGTTTCTTGACAAAATGGGTTACAGTTCCATGTCGCACTGGTCCAAATATCTCGGCGGGACTCCGATCAACGATTCCCTGCTCGGTCTGAAATATATCATTTCCGACACGGGTTCTGCCTCGCAAACCTACTGGTATGAAGAGTACCGTTCCGATACCGTCAACGGCTACACCGCCTATCGCAACCCCTATGCCCTCTCGCTTGCCTACGGCGTGAGCGACAGCCTGCTGGATTTCGAGTTGGGCTACAAACCGATCGAGCCGAAGGAGGACAAAAAGAAAGACGGCAAGGACGCCGAAAAGAACCCGGAGGACGCAAGCAAAATCGGAAGTGCGATTGACAAGCTGAAAGCCTTTATCAACGGCAAACTGGGAATTGACGAAACCGTTCGGAACGCCGAGTATACAGATCCCTATTACACGCCCTTTACGCGGCTGAACGCCATGGTTGCGGCGATGCTCGGAGACGAAAGCGCGGATCTGTTTGTTCCCGTGAAAGTCACGCAAAACGATGTGGGAATGGGTGCTCCCTACTATGCCGAGAAGCATACCTGCTACAGCAGTGTTTCGGATTCCTCGGTTATTTCCTACAGCTTCGAAGTGCCGCAGGACGGCGAGGTGTACTTCTATCTGCCCACAAAGTACCCGCGCGAGGTCACGCTGACGCTGACAAACGACACAACGGGCGATTACACCGAATGCGGCAAATGGGGTACGGGAGAGAATCTGCGGATTGCGTCGCTCGGTGTGCATTCCAAAGGTGACAAGCTGACCCTGCGCGTGACTCCGACCGGAAAAGATCTCTATTATGTCAAATCCGAGCCTGTGATTGCCATGATCGACAAAACGGCGTTCGAGGATGCTTTTGCACGCCTTGCTTCCGATCAATTCCTCATCGAGGATTACACCGAGCATTCCTTTGACGGAAGCGTGACAACGAGCCGCGACAATGAATTGATCCTGACCACCCTTGCCTATGATGCGGGCTGGAAGGTAACGGTAGACGGCAAGGAAGTCGATACCGTGAAAGCACTCGGAGCACTGGTCGCTTTCCGCGTGGACGGCGACGCGGGCACGCATGACATTCAACTGGTTTACCGCCCGCGCACATTGGTGTTGGGGCTGACGATTTCGGGCGTTTCGGTTCTTCTGTTCCTTGCCCTGCTCATCTTCTCCCCTGTTCTGCGGCGCGTTCCGATCCTGCGCGGCGTGGTTTCCACAGTCCCGCGCAAAAAGACAGAAACCGAAGAACAGGACGCGGAACGGACTACGGAATCTTCCAAAAAGGAGTAACTTCTCATGTTTTACTATATCAAAGGCAAGCTTGTTCATCTGGAGTCGACTTTTGCTGTTGTCGACGTCGGCGGAGTCGGATATAAGCTGACTGTCAGCGGCACGACCTACGAAGCCATGCCGCCCCGCTCGGTTACCGACCCGCCGCAGGTCACGCTTTACACGCACCTTGCCGTGCGGGAGGACGATATCGAACTCTACGGATTCGCCACACAGGCGGAACTTTCCTCCTTCCGGATGTTGCTCACCGTTTCAGGCGTCGGTCCAAAAGCGGCGCTCGCGGTGCTTTCCCTGCTCTCACCCGAAAAATTCGCGCTCGCGGTTTGCACCGATGACCGCAGGACCATCTCCCGCGCGAACGGGGTCGGTCCGAAAACGGCGGCAAGGATTATTCTGGAACTGAAGGACAAGATGCTGAAGGAAAACGGCGGTGCAATTCCGGATGGCGGGGCTGTCTCCGCCGCCCCTGCCGCTCCTGCGGGCAGAGGCAAGCTCAGCGAAGCGGTTGACGCGCTGATTGTTCTCGGCTACTCCCGCCCCGAGGCGCTGACGGCGCTGAAAACGGTTGACACCGACCGGCTCGAGCTGGAAGCCATCATCCGCGCGGCGCTGAAAAACCTGATGAAATACTGACGGCGAAAGGACTGACGGTCTGTTATGGATACAAACGAATTCGATTTTGAAAACCGTATCATGAACACCGGGTATACCTCGGACGACGCGGAAACCGAACTTTCCCTGCGCCCGAAGTTTCTGGACGACTACATCGGGCAGGAAAAGACCAAAGAGATTCTCAAGGTTTATATCGCCGCCGCGAAGAAGCGCGGAGAGCCGCTCGATCATGTTCTGCTTTACGGTCCTCCCGGGCTTGGTAAGACCACGCTTGCGAATATCATCGCTTCCGAAATGGGGGTCAATATCCGCATCACATCCGGTCCTGCCATTGAAAAGCAGGGCGACCTCGCGGCGCTTCTGACCAACCTTTCCGAGGGCGATGTCCTGTTCATCGACGAGATTCACCGTCTTTCCCGGTCGGTTGAGGAAATTCTTTACCCCGCAATGGAGGACTACGCGCTGGATATCATCATCGGCAAAGGTCCATCGGCGCGAAGCCTGCGGATCGACCTGCCGAAATTCACACTGATCGGCGCAACCACGCGGGCGGGTCAGATGACCACCCCTCTGCGCGACCGCTTCGGCGTGCTGATGAAGCTGGAACTTTACACCCCCGAAGAACTGGCGGAAATCGTGACCCGCAGCGCGGGCATCCTCGGAATGGAGATTTCGGGTGACGGCGCAAGAGAAATTGCGGGACGTTCGCGCGGAACGCCGCGTATCGCAAACCGCATGTTAAAGCGCGTGCGCGACTTTGCGCAGATCATGAGCGACGGCGTCATCACATACAGCACGGCGAAGATTGCGCTTGACCGCCTCGAGATTGACGAGCTTGGGCTCGATTCCGGCGACAGACGTATGCTGAACGCGATTATCCAGTATTATAACGGCGGTCCCGTGGGTGTGGAAACGCTGGCGGC
>URHR01000080.1 GCA_900547725.1 uncultured Eubacteriales bacterium | reverse complement strand
GACTTCTCCTTAAGAAGTCCCCTAAGCAGGGTTCGGGGCAGAGCCCCGAGGTCTTCCTCATCCCCCGAATAAAATCAGCGGAATTTCCGGTTCGTTGAAAATGCGGGGAATCCGGGTGCAACCGGAGACGCCGCGACTGATAACGCAAACGCCGCCGTGTAACCCCGCGGTGTAGCGGGGGAATAACCCCTGCCCGGGAGCGTAAACGCCGCGCCCGAAGAACCGCCATTGACCGCCGTGCGCGTGCCCGCAGACAATCAGGTCAAAGTCGAGATCGCGCAAATAACGCGGGTAGTACTCGGGATGATGCGAGAGAAGAACTTTCGGGCGATCGGACGGGAGCGTGCGGAATAAATCCAACACGGCGGGATCAGGCTCGTTCCTGTCTCCGTGAATGCCTGTCCCCAAACCGCAGAACAGAATGCCACCCGATTCGCGGCATTCGTTCTCTACGGACAGAATCCCGCGGGATGACAGCTCGCGGAGATAATCCTCCGGGAGCGGCTGAGGGGACGGGCAGCGGTCGGGGTTTCCGTGGTGGAAACACCCGACCTCATGGTTTCCCGAAGCATAGACCACGGGCGCAAGTTCCCGACAGGCGGAAAGAAACCGCAGGGAAGCCGCGCCGCCCGAGAGAATTTCCCGCCGCTCGGTCAGGTCTCCCGGGATGAGAATGAGGTCGGGCGCCGCTTCCCGCAGAAGCGGAAGAATCGGCTTGTCGAAATCCGCGTGGACGTCCGCCAACACCGCCACGCGAAGCACTTTTTTCAGTTTTGCGCATTCCACGCGATAAGGGGTCAGCTTCATGCACGCGCTCCTTTTTGTTTCTTCATCTTCCATTCTATTATACTACAGTTTCTCCCCGATTGCAAGTCTTTATTTACAGAACAGCAGAAGCGCAAGCCACGGGAGCACATCCGATCCTTCGCCCGAACGCGCAAGCAGAAGGATCAGACCGATCAGGAGAAGCTCGTCACTCTCCAATCCGCCCGGGAGCGCGGGAAGCACGCCGCCGAACAGATCGCAGGACGGCTTTTCCTGCGGCTTGGGGGGCGGCGGAGGCGGACAGAGCGATGGAGGCGGCGGGGGAGGCGGGGGCGGCGCCTCCGAAAAGGGAACGGAAATCGGCGGACGATCCTCACGCCCTTGGCGAAACGCACAGCCGCTGTAATGCTCGGGCAGGCGGTCGGGATATCTGGAATACATCGGAAGCCTCCTTTCGGGCTTACAGCTTACAGCCGACGCAGAACGTCACCGAGCGTGGAAAGCCGTAACATTGCGTCAACGGCGTTCCGACGATCCTCGGACAGGAACGGCTTGAGCGCCAGAAGCAGGGCGGAGCGATTGTCCGTCGTTTTTTTCAGCGGAGCGATCGGCGATGCCGTCGCAGGTGTCTCCGCGCCTTCGTTGCCCGACTGCGGCGGGGGCGCGGCGGTCTGCTGCTCCATCATGGGGCGGAGCATTGCCATAATCTGCGGCAGTTTTGCCATCAGCTCGGGATTGGACAGAACCGCGCCGATTCCGTCCGCGACATTCGGAGGGGATTGCCCCGTTTCCTGCGGCGCGACGTTCGGATTTTCGTTTTCCATGATCAGCCTCCGCGTCAGCGCTGTTGCCGACGGTTGCGGCGGTAGTCGGCGTAAAGCGCGTCAAGTTTTTGGATGTCGGCTTCGGTAGCGCCCGAGAGCGCCGCGCGAACGCCTGCTATGTTCTGCGGGTTCAGACCGAGTGCGGCGGGGTCTATGCCTGTCTGCGCGGCAATCCGGGTGATGAGCGCCCCCAGTTGTTCATCGTTCATGCTGAGGATGCGGTTCAGGGCGTTGCGGTCGATTTGCATGGCGGTTCTCCTTTCCGGTTTGGGTTACTGCCAGTGTATGCGGATTCGCGTGAAAGGTTCGCTGTTGAACAGCGCATTGAGTTCAAAATTTGGTCTACTCAAAGTAAGTATACTTCTGCGCATACGCCGGAAGGTTGACTTAAAATATACTTATATTCAGATGGTTTTGAGGTAATTTTATGAGAAACAAGCAAAACAAGCATCTCGGAATCGAGATTGACCCCGAATTGCATTATAAGCTGCACTACATTTCCAAATACGAGGGCAGGAGCGCCAACGGGCAGATCCTCTACCTGATCCGAAAATGCGTGAGAGAGTTTGAGGAGCGGGACGGGGAGATCGAAGTCCCGGCGGCGGAGGAGAAAAAATAAAACCTCGGAGATTCCGGAAAAAGCGGAGAATTGTCAGGTGGACTGACAACTCTCCGCTTTTGGCACTCCGTATCGCATAACACAAGTCTCTTGCCGAAAGTTCGTGAAGTTTCCCGAGTTGGGTTCGTGATAGCGCCCCAAGGTCTTTACTTCGGCTTTCCCCTGAAGAACAGGCAGACGAGATAGCCGAAAATCAGAGCCGCCGCAATGCCGCCCGAGGTTGCCGCAAGCCCGCCCGTCAGCGCGCCGAGTAAGCCCTGCTTTTCCACCGCTTCCCGAACGCCGATCGATATCGCGTAGCCAAAGCCCGTCAGCGGAACGGTCGCGCCTGCGCCCGCGAATTCCGCGAGCGGCTTGTAAACCCCGATCGCGCCGAGAAAAACGCCGACCACCACATACAGAACCAGAATCCGCGCAGGGGTCAGCTTCGTGCGGTCAATCAGAATCTGCGCGATCACGCAGAGCGCGCCGCCTACCGAAAATGCCCATAAATAGGGCAAAAGTCTGTCAATCATGCCCGTTTCCTCCGCAAGTTTCACCGCAAAGCTCAATCAGATGCGCCACAGCCGGAATGTTTTCGCCCTGCTTGACGCTGTCGGGGCTCATCATCGCGCCTGTGGCAAGGAAGAGAATCCGCCGTAACTCTCCCGATTGCAGGAGCGGCAGGAAATACGCGCTGAGAACCGTTCCCGCACAGCCGCATCCCGAGCCGCCCGCGTGAACGTCCTGTGCTTCGCGATCGTAGATCAGTTGCCCGCAGTCCGCGTAGCGATCCCGCACCGTTACCTTGTGCCGCTCGACCAACGAGCAGAACAGCTCGCCGCCTTCAAAGCCGAGGTCGCCGGTTACCACCTTATCCCAGTGCGTGATGTCCCGACCCGTCGCTTCCAGATAGCGCAGGAGCGTGTCTACTGCCGCAGGCGCCATCGCCGCGCCCATGTTGGAGGAATCCTTGATGCCGAAATCCTGTGCCTTGCCCGCCATGCCGCCCGTGACGCAAACGCGGTCGGCGTGACCCTCGGCAGTCCCAACAAGATAAGCGCCCGCGCCCGTGACCGTCCATTGCGCGGTGGGAGCGCGTTGCGCGCCGTATTCGAGCGGCGTGCGGTACTGGCGCTCGGCGGAGCAGTAGTGCGAAGAGGTCACAACCCCCGCCGTGCGTGCAAAGCCGCCGCTGACCGCCATGGAAGCCAGCAGAAGCCCCTCCACCGAGGTCGAGCAGGCGCCGTACAGCCCGAAATAGGGAATGTCGTAGGAGAGAAGCCCGTAGGCAGAACCGACGCATTGGTTGAGCAGATCGCCCGCAAAGAGCGCGTCCACATCGCCGTCGCGCAAGCCCGCTCTGGAGAGCGCCAGACGAAACGCCATGCGCTGGGATTCGCTCTCCGCACCCTCCCATGTTTTCTTGCCGAACAGTCCCTCGGGATCGTGCAGATCGAAACGCCCGCCGAGCGGTCCGTCATGCTCCTTTTTGCCGACGACCGACGCCGAGGAAAGGATCGCCGCCCGCAACCGAAAATATCCTTGTTTCATTCGTGATTTCCTCTCTTTTGCTGGTATTATTGACAAATTGACTTGCATTATGCGCGAAAGTATGGTAAAATAAAGATACCAAAAGTGAAAAGAGGGTATTATCATGATTGTTCAATTGAAAAATGACTGCCTGACCGTTGCAATTTCCGACATCGGGGCAGAATTACAGTCGGTGCGCGGCGCGGACGGAACCGAATACCTCTGGCAGGGGGACAAAGCCTCTTGGGCGGATCGTGCACCCGTGCTGTTTCCGTTCTGCGGGCGTCTCTGGGATGGGAAATGCACCGATGCAGGCATTCCCTGTAACCCCGAGGTGCACGGATTTCTTCGCTTTATGACAACCGAAGTGACCGAAAAAAGCGACACCTCGGTGACTTTCCGTGCCCGCGACAACGCGGAAACGCTGAAAAATTATCCGTATCCTTTCGAAGTTCGCCTGACTTTCTCCCTGCAGGATCGCACGCTGACCACACGCACGGAGATCGTCAACCGCGGCGAGCGCGTGATGCCGTTTGCACTGGGACTTCATCCCGGTTTCAGTCTGCCGTTTGCCGGCGGAACCATCGGGGATTATACGGTTCGCTTCGAGGGCGCAACGGGAATCCTTCAGCGCCTGAATTTTGACGAAGGGGAGTGCTTTCCGACAGGCGGAAGCAGGGATTTCCCGCTTCGCGACGGAGAATTTTTTGATCCCACCGATGACTTTTTCGAGGCAGGTTCGGCGTTCTTCTGCGAGATGCCGCGCTCAGTTATGCTGGAAAAGCGCGAAACCGACCGCCGCATTGCGATGAACTTCCCCGATTTCCGTTATTTCGGGTTGTGGAAAGTGCCGGGGGCGCGTTTCCTTTGCATGGAACCGTGGACCTCTTTGCCCGCACTGCACGGTGTGGTCACCGAGCTGACGGAAAAGCCCGATCTGATCCGACTTGCGGCGGGGGAGCAGAAGTCCCTGCTTTGCACGGTCACATTTTGCTGAGGAGGTAGCGTCATGCTGACACCCGATAGAAAGCCGTTCCATATTCCGACCGAGCGCGGAAAAGTGGGGCGCTATTGCATCCTGCCGGGTGCGCCCGAACGGGTCGAACAGATCGCGGCGCTGTTGGAAGAGCCTGTTTTTGTGGGCAGAAACCGCGAATTTACGGTTTGGAACGGAAAGCTTGCGGGCGAGACGGTGACGGTCTGCTCCACGGGTATCGGCGGACCGTCTGCGGCGATTGCAGCGGAGGAACTGGTCGATTGCGGCGCGGAGGTGCTCATCCGGGTCGGAACGTGCGGCGGAATCGCAACGGCGGTTGCAAGCGGAGACCTTGTGGTGGCAACCGGCGCGGTGCGGCAGGACGGCACTTCGCATGAATACGCGCCGCCCGAATATCCCGCAGTCCCGGATTTCGGCGTGACGGCGGCGCTGCGGAAGGCGGCGTTGCGCGTGGCGGCGGATGCGGGAAACCGGAATGCCGTTCACCTCGGCGTGGTGCAGAGCAAGGACTCGTTTTACGGTCAGCATTCGCCCGCGCGGATGCCGGTTTCGGGCGATCTGGAGGCGAAATGGGAGGCATGGAAACGGCTGGGCGTACTGGCGAGCGAGATGGAGGCTTCCACGCTCTTTACGGTCGGTGCGGCAAGGGGCGTGCGGACGGGCGCGGTGTTTCATGTCATCTGGAATCAGGAGCGCGCAAAGGCGGGAATGGACACCGACGCGGAGGAGTCGCACGACACGGAAGCGGCTGTCCGCACGGCGGTGGAAGCGATCCGTTTGCTGATCTCCGTCGACTGATGGAAACATTTTTCGCGAAAAGAAAAAATTTTTATTTTAGTCATTGACAACCGCTTTTTCTTGTGATACAATATAAATAGCTATATTTATTTGGAAGATGAACGGAAGTTTATATAGAGATCCAAAAGCGGAAAGGAAGAAAAAAATGAAATTCAAGAGAACAGTTACGCTTGCCATTCTTGCCGCCGTCCTCTCGGCAAATCTGGTTGCGTGCGTTGCGGAAAAAGACCCGGGTAAAGATCAGAATCAGACCTATACGGATGAGAACGGAAACAGGGTGACGCAGGCGATTGACCCGAACAGCGACCCCTCCAAGGAAGGCTATACCAACGTCAGCAAGACGGTTTACGTGCGGAAAAAGTCCACGCTGAAGCCGGTTGACAGCAAGGAAAAGTCGGTCACGCTGGAACCACCCACAAAACTGGAGTGCTTCGCACAGAGCACCGAGTGGTACAAGGTGAAGTACGAGGGCGTGGAATACTACATCTCCCGCGGTCGCACCACCGAGGACGATATCGAGGAAAAGACCTTTGTTTCCTGCAGTGAGGAAATGACGGTGTGCGTGGATTCCGTCAGCATCAGAAAGTACCCTTCGGCGGAGAACGACTTCTCCACTGCGCTGACCTATGCGAAGAAGGGCGAAAAGGTTGAGGTTATCGCAAAGAGCACCGAGAAGAAGTGGTATAAGGTCAACTACACCGACGGTTCCAAGAAAGTGACGGGCTTTATCAAGTTCAGCAGTCTTTCGGAGGATTACAGCAAGAAGTTTACCAACCTGCCTCAGGAAAAGAAGGTTTACGTCGTCTCTGAGAATATGGCAAACCTGCGGCTGGAGCCGATCCCGTCCGAGAACGGACAGGGCGGCGGTACGATTGTTGGCGGTAACGGCGTACCGCGCGGAACAGAACTGACTGCGGTTGCGGAGGGCAATGTCAACGGCGTTTCGTGGTACAAGGTGTACTACAAGAAGGACGCAGGCTCTGCTTCGATCGCGTGCTATGTGGCAAAATCGGAGGTCTCCGAGGTTAAGCCGGACGGCGGCTACACCATGGAGGAACTGATTACCAAATACCACTATACCAGATTCAGCACGGAGATTACGGCTTATCCGTATCAGAGCAGCATCAATGTCCGCGAGTCCCCGTCGGCAAGCGGCAAGTTGGTGGAGTCCGTTTCGTTGCCGAGCAGTCTGACGCTGTATGCTTATGGCGAATCCCTCAGCGGCGGCGCAACCTGGTGTCTGGTCAAGACCCAGAACGGCAAGATCGGCTTTGCATGGTATGATTCGCTGACGATGGATTCGACGGGCAAGAACATGAGCAGCATTCCGCTGTCGCTTGACCATCTGCTCAGCGTTTACAACTTTACAAGAGTTTCCATGACCAAGACCGCAAAGGTCGAGCTGAAGCTGTGGAGCGAGCCGAGCGGCGATGAAAACAAGGTTGTAAAGAAGGTTGCAAAGGATACCTCGGTTACGATCGTTGCACAGGGCAAGGGAACGAACGGCAGAGACGATTACTACATCGTTGAGGTCGAGGGAACTTATTATTTCGCTCTCCAGTCTGCGTTCAATTGAGATTTCCCCGCAAAGGGGTTGACAAAACGCTGGTTTTGCGGTATAATATTGTTATTGACGGTATGAAGTGCCGGTAACAACGGCTGTCGCAGGCGGCGGTCGGTTGGAAAGGAGCCTTACTTATGAATGAGAATACGGTTTTCAATTCGGCTAAACGGGCAGGAACTTTTGTCGGGAAAACCCTTGCCTGCTTCGCGGCGGGGATTATGTTGGTTGCCGACACCGCCACCAGAAAGAGAACTTTTGTAACGGGGAATGTGAATGTTGTGCGGCAGGAGCAGAAGCCGGAAACGGCCACGGTTGACACCGCTGCTTATGCTCCCGCTTTCAGATCGGACAAAAAGTCCCGTTTCGTTTGCCGTGAGTGCGGCGCGCCTGTTGACGTCAAGTCTTTCCGTCTGGCACATGGCTACACGCCCGGCAAGGGCTTCCTCTGCGACAATTGCCGCGCAATGGGCAAATCTTCTTCCCAATACTACGGCGGCGCGGAGTACCGCGACGATGAGACCCTTACCGCAACCTGCGCCGACTGCGGCAAGACAATTTGCGAAAAGTCTTATCGCAAGCTGAAAAAACATCGCATCGGTAAAAAATACTACTGCGACAGCTGCTTCGCCAAGCACGACTACGACTAAGTTATCAGAGGGGTTAAGACCTTGGGGCATTGCCCCAAGCCCCATTTAAGGGACTTTTTAAAAAAAGTCCCTTAAAAATCCCCAAAAACTTTCACAAAAGGGCAGGATTCCGGAGAGAATCCTGCCCTTTTGTGAAATTCTTGAAGGTTCTTAGGGAACTTCTTCTAAGAAGTTCCCTAAGTAGGGTTCGGGGCAACGCC
>URHR01000079.1 GCA_900547725.1 uncultured Eubacteriales bacterium | reverse complement strand
TCTGTCTGTCTGTCTGTCTGTCTGTCTGTCTGTCTGTCTGTCAAGGCATTGTACACGACCTGCTCCTCCTTGTCAAGTGGATTTTTGAAAATTTCCGGAGAATTTCAGGGAGCCAATTCGGTATTCGTTTGCTGCCATGATAGCATCCGCTCCCGGTTCTGTCAAGGTCTCATCTTTTCGGTTTGTGCCAAACGATGGTGTCGGAGACGCCTCATGGCAATCCCGCACACTTCCAACGATATTCCTGCACCGTCAGAAACGGCAAGCAAGCCGCCGTCCGGAGGCTGCGCGGTGTCCGCCTGCCCCCTTCCCTTTTTATTGTAATACAAAAAACGCGACATTACAAGTCTGCCATGTCGCGTTTTTATGTGATTTTGTTACCGTTGATTCGTCATTTTTTACAATGTCCGTCACTCGTTTTTGCGTCCTTCGCAGCATCGTTTGCGGCCTCTGCCTCCGTTTTTTTGTTGCGGTTGTTCCGCACATATTCGGTGGGAGTCTGCCCGGTGTTTTTCTTGAAAAAGTTGAAAAACGCCGCATAGTCGCTGTAACCGAGCAACACCCCCACATTCTTCGGAGAGTAGCCCTCCAGCAGATAGCTTTTTGCCTGATCCTTGCGATGCTCCAGAATATAATTCCGTACCGACCCGTTTGTCTGCCGCCGGAACAGCACACACAGGTGCTTGCGCGAGATACCCAGTTTTTTTGCCACATCCTCCACCGGAATCTGATACTGACTGTCGCGCATAATCTGCTTTGCCGCCGCAGTATAATGCTCCTCCATGTCAATCGGGCTTTCAAAAGCGGGCGACTGATGCGCCAGCAGGAGCATCAGCTTGCCGACCTGATAACCAACAGGGTTCAGACCGGAAACCGTGGTATACACAATCTCCCCGATAAGCTGCCGCACGGCATCGAGATACGGGCACCGGAAAACCCGGTCGTTCTTTTCAAAACCGAGATTGACCAGCATTTCCGGATGGTTGATGCCGCTGACACCGATCCAATAGAAGTGGAGCGGGTCGTCCGGATCGCTGATGAGCGTCCTGCGACCGTTCACCCATGCCACAAACGCATCCCCCGCCTGAACGGTCTGCCCATTGAAAATACCCTTTCCGCCGCAAACGAAATGCATCCAGGTGGTTCGCCGGTCGATCAGTCTGACAATCGCCTTGTCGGGAGAAGCGTATTCCTCTCCGGCAAAATGAACGTAGATCGGATAAGCTTCCTTCTCGCGCAGGTAGCAGCTCATCACGTTCTTATAGTATCGGTCGCCGGTCATACCCAGCAGATCCTCCCCCCGTTCACACCGGATGTGGGCATCTGCCCCTTCGTATTCGCGGTAATAGTAAATCATGCCCATCGCCATACACCTCCCCGGGTCTGTATTTATCATACCACAATCGGGACGGTTTTGCAATAGGAAACCGGATTTTTTCTTTTCGCCGCACAGGCAACCGGCAGAGTTACCGTAAAAATCAGCCAGTGTTTGACATATTCGCAGGTCAGCGTGCCGTTCATCGCCTCGATATTCCTTTCCAAGTTAATTGGTAATATAGATTGACAAGTGGGATAGATTTATGATATAATGAGGTATCAACAAATCGGAATTTTTTGTGGAGGTGGTTATATGATATTCCTAAAGGTATTGGCTGTCGTTCTGGGATTGGCATTCCTTCTGTTTGGATACTTCATTTACTTTAAAAAGAAATACAATCTTATCAACGGTTTTGAGGCGGACTTCAAAGCCGGTCGGAAGAAAGAAGAATACGCAAAGAAAGTGGGAATGATAGAGTTTGTTGTTGGTATCGTTCTGCTTATCACAGGTGTTGCACTTATTCTGTTTTCCTAATAAAAAGTGAAAGAAAATCGCTTCTGTCTGACACCGTCCCAATCCGTTTCGGCACGCCTGCCGAAAGAGAAGCGTTCCGGCGCGAGTACCCCGCCGTCAAACTGCCCGACGGCTCGGTTGTCGGCTCGTTTGGAAGTCGCGTTTTGCAAATCCGCTTACCAAAATCGCCAAGCACTTCATCGAGGTGCTTTTTCTTTTTTCTTCCCCCCTACTTTACGCATACTTTCATCTCACTTTACATAAATTTTACATAACCTATTGACAAACAGACCGAACTGTGCTATAATGCTATGGTAGCAATGCCGTCGGATTTCGGCGGCGTTTTTCGGTACACGGGCGGAAGAGAAACCGACTTCCGTTCTTTCTTCTTTTCCGTTTTTTTATATTCCGTCGCCGAACCGAAATTCATTCTATCGAAAGGAGTATTTTTATGCTCTCCGGTCTCCACGAAGCGCTTGCGGGAACTTCGCAGGTCGCCTCCATCATCATCTCGGTTGCGTTCATGTTGCTGTTCGGCTTTGCCATGACGCGGATTACCAAGCTGCTGAAGCTTCCCAACGTGACCGCCTACATTCTTGCGGGAATTCTCATCGGTCCATATTGTCTCGGTCTGATTCCGCAGCACATCATCGACGGCATGGACTTCCTCTCCGACATCGCACTCGCGTTCATCGCGTTCAGCACGGGCGAATTCTTCCGCTTCTCCACGCTGAAAAAGAGCGGCGCAAAGGTCATGGTCATCACGGTTTGTGAAGCGCTTCTTGCGTCGGTCGTGGTCTTTATCGTGACCTTCTTTGTCCTGCGACTGGATCTCGCCTTTTCCATCGTGTTGGCGGCGCTCGCCTCGGCAACAGCGCCCGCTTCAACGGTCATGACCATCCGCCAGACGGGGGCAAAGGGCGATTTCGTCGACACCCTGTTGCAGGTGGTGGCGCTTGACGACATTGTGGGTCTGGTTGCCTACAGCATTGCAATTTCGGTTGCGGTATCCTCCAAAACGGGTGCGGGCGCGTTCCACGTCTGGGACATCATCAAGCCGCTTCTGATTAACATCGGCGTGTTCGCGCTCGGCGGCGTGTTCGGCTTTCTGATGAAGCTGATGATGCCGAAGAAGCGCTCCACCGACAACCGCCTGATCATCTCCATTGCTCTGCTCTTCAGCTTCTGCGGCATCTGCACCCTGCTTGACATCTCTCCTCTGCTCGGCTGTATGTCGATGGGAACGGTTTACATCAACATCACCGACGACGACAAGCTGTTCAAGCAGCTGAACTACTTCAGCCCGCCGCTTCTGCTTTTATTCTTCGTGCGGTCGGGGTTGAACTTCAAGCTGGACGTTCTGGTCAACTCCTCCGGCTCTATCGGAACAACGCCGCTGATCGTGATCGGCATTCTCTACTTCTTCTTCCGCATTGTGGGCAAGTATGCGGGAGCGTTTCTCGGTTGTCTTGCCGTCGGCAAGCCGAAGGAAACGCGCAACTATCTGGGACTTGCGCTGATCCCGCAGGCAGGCGTTGCCATCGGTCTTGCGGCGCTCGGCGCGCGGACGTTGGGCGGCGACGACGGCGTGGCGCTGAACACCATCATTCTTGCTTCAAGCGTACTTTACGAACTGATCGGTCCTGCGTGCGCAAAACTGGCATTGTATCTGTCGCACTCCTACTCAACCAAGTTGGAGGATCTCGCGCCTGTGGAAACAACCACCGAGACGGGACAGCCGAAAACTGCTGTGGAACTTCTGATCGAGCGGATCAAAAAGATTCAGGAGACCATTCCGCCGCATGAATTGCACGCGCACGAGGACGAGGCGGCATTTACCGAAGCCGCCGAACAATACGCCGCCGACCTTGTCGACCCGCGCAAGCGGCGGATGGCAAAGAAATAGGAGGATTGACCATGTTTTCTATGACAATCGGTACAACGGTTATTGACCCCATTGCAAAGCTGCTCGGGGATTGGTCGGCGGATCTGACCGTTGGGTCGGTGCTTTTCCGCATCGGGCTTTCGGTTGCGCTTTCCGCCGTCATCGGTTGCGAGCGTTCCAGCAAACGGCACGCGGCGGGCTTGCGGACTTTCATTCTGGTCTCGCTCGCGGCAACCTGCGCGATGCTGCTTGATATTTTCCTCAACGCGCAGTACGGTATCAATTTTGAAGCGATTTCCGCCGCATCGGTCATCGGCATTGCGATCATCACGGTCAATTCGATTCTTTACAGCTCCCGCAGTCAGATCAAAGGGTTGACGACCTCGGTCGGGCTTTGGGCTTGCGGCATTCTGGGACTTTCGATCGGCGCGGGGCTTTACACGGTAACGGCAGTGATGTTCGTGGCGCTTCTGTGCAGTCTTTCGCTGTTCCCGCAGTTTGAGCGCTATCTGAAGAACCGCTCGAACCACTTTGAAATTCACTTGGAATTGAAGGACATCTCCTATCTGCAAAACTTTGTCACAACCATTCGCGAACTTGGAATGAAGATTGACGACATCGAATCGAACCCCGCCTATCTGCACTCGGGATTGAGCGTTTACTCGATTTCGATCTCGATTTCGAGCGAGGATCTGAAAAAGTACAAGTCGCACACCGAAATTATCGAAGCGCTCCGCTCCCTCGACTACATCTACCACATTGAGGAAATGCGCTGAGGGGGGACGCGCCAGAGGGGGCTTTTAAGGAACGCAACGCCTCGCTACTGACGGTCGTAAAACGACCGTCACCCCTCTGGACTCCCCAAACCTTTTCACCCAGACAGAAAAAGTGCAAACATAGTGCGTTGGATTTTTGAGAAAACGGCGCGCGGAGCAGTACACGGGTCGTTTCCTGCAGGAATGCTTTCGGAGATTGCGATTCTCCGGTTCATTCGCAGGGAACGACCCGTGTGTCGTTCCGTTTCGGGTAAAAGCTACTTGTTAACGGCTATACAACACCTTAAGTGAGTGCCGGGATTCCGCCGGCAGGCGGAATCTCGGCACTCGTGTCAGGCATAATATAGGCAATTCAGGCCGCTTATTATATCTCCGCGCTCCCCTCCCCGCAGGAGCGGACAAAACAACAAGCCCGCCCGACTTTCGGGCTTGTTGTTTTGCTCAATCAGTTATCTTTGTGCGACTGCCAATCGATCTTTCCGCACTTCTTGCACTTGTAATACACTTTGTACCAACCATCCGCATCCGGCTCGCCGGTCTTGACCGGATTCTCATAGTCGTAATCATGGGTGCTGTGGTCTTTCAAGCTGTAATCGCCGGTCGTGGTATCCAACAACATGGAAATGCTGTATCCGTTATCGTCCACAACCGTCCATTCCTTCACGATCTGGTCGTAATACTTCTCCAATTGCGCATCGGTCAGGGGCGAATTCTCAACGTTTGCCCATGTTGCGGTAATCTTCAGGTCGTTCTTCGCGGTCATAGCGTAGTAAACGTAAATCGCTCTCAGATTCTTGCAATCGTCCGAAATCGACATCGTCAGAACCGACTTCAGGTTAATCACCAATTCGACCTGATTTTTTTCAATAATACGAGTGTTTTTCGTGCTGCCGTCATCTTCATGAATAATCGATGTGTAGCTGCGCGTATCCGTATATTTTGCATTCAGAATGCCGGTCGTCTTATCAAAGGTCACAACAGGGTCGGTCTCGCGCTCTTCCAGATCCGCCTTGATAAGGTTTGCGATCTGCTCCATCTTTGCGTTCAGAGAATCCAGATCGGCTTTGACCTTCTCCTCGGTCTTGGAGTAGTCAATTTCAGAGGTGAACTTGTTCACAAGCTGAATCTTACCCGAAATCGCGAACTTCACAGCAGTCCCGTCGCCCGATTCATCCTTAACCTCCAGCGCAAGCTCGATGTTTGTGGAGAGAACCTTACCGTAAGCGTCGGTGGTATAGGAAATCTTGATCTGATCCTTGTACATTTCCAGAACCGACTTGACCATGTCAGCCATGCTCGGAGCTGCCGCGCCGCCGTCGGTTTCGGGAGCTGCATAGCCGCCTGCATCGCCGGGCTGAGGCTCGATCGGCCGATTTTCATCGCCCTTGGACATCAGATCCTCAATGCCTTCCCAAACGGTCATGGCTTCTACCGCATTGAGCACAGACGCGAACTTCTCCTGCAGAGCCTTGATCTGCTCGGCAGTCAGCGCCTGATCGGTCTCTACAAACAGCTGACCGATCGTGGTAGCGAGGAACTTCTCGTTCTCCATCTGCTCCAGAACCTGGCTCATAACGGTTTTACCGTTCTCATCTACAGGCAGGAGCGAGTTCACCATCTTCATCAGCGCCACAACGTTGATGCCCTCAGCCTTGAGTTCATCCAACACGTCGGAAACCGTCTTTCCGAAGATGTCGTTTGCATAAGTCTTCAGTTTGGCAAACGCACCCTCGCCGAGAATGGAGTCATAGAACTCGCCGATCTTTACGGTCTTGAACTTCTCGTTCAGCGCCAGCAGGCGGTCAAACGACAGCGCAACGGTGTAACCGTTATCGGTCTTGGTAACCGTCAGGAAGAGATCCGCGATTCTCGCGCAGATATCCTCGAGTTCGGGATGTGCTTCCACGATCGCTTTGAGGGCGGGAATCAGCTGACCGTTGATAAACGCGGGAAGCTTCGGCAGAATCTCGCCGATCACCGTGCCGATGCCATTGGGAAGCTCGCTCAGCAGAGTTTCCAGCGATGCATAAGACTCGGCATTTTCGGTTTTGCCATACGGGGTAGCGGTTGCCGCAACGGAAATCTTGCCGTCCTTCAGGATCAAAGTGCCCTCAAACGGGGTGGCTTCCGTTTCGTCCTTCTCGGTGACAGTGCCCTTTGCGTATCCGGTTACGACCGGAACGTTGTTCACCAGCTTCAGGGTCAGTTCCGCCTTTTCGATCTTGATCAGGTCGCCCTTTGCGGTCACGCTCAGATTATCAACCAGAACGTTGATTGCTTCGTCCGCTTCGGTCGCCTTCATCGTGGTGAAGAAGCCGTTCGGGGTCATGCGCTTGCCGCAGTTCTCGCAGATAAAGTTGCCCTTATGGTTGTCGCAAGCCTCGGGGAACTCAGGACCTTCGGTCTTACCGGTGGTCGTTGCAGGAGCTTCGGTCGATGTACCGTAGCCCGTGCCTGTGTCGGTCGGGTTTTCCGAGGGGTTCTTGCAGCCTGCCAGAACGGTCATCACCATCAGGCATGCGAGCAGAAGTGCCACGCAGGAAAGCCATGTGTGCAAAGTTTTTCTCTTCATTTGAAAAACCTCCGTAAAATTTTACAGGTCGCCGACGCTCGGTCGCCTGTATTAACAACAGTATAGCACATTTTTTTCTTTTTGTCAAGCGCAGAGGTGAAAAACACCACTGAAATCTGCCCAAACCGATGATTTTCGATTTAAAAAGAATGTTTTTGTAAACAAAAGGTGAAAGACAATCATTTTTCCTTGACATTTTGTGTACGGCTCGGTATAATGGATACAGGAATATAGGAATACAGCGAACAAACGAAAGGAACTGTTATGAACGGATCAACAATTACATTCCGCCGTCTCGAGCCGCGCGACCGCGCGGAATTTCTTGCGATGAGCGAGGAATTCTACACCTCCGACGCGGTTTTGCACCCCGTCCCCTCTGCGTACCACGAGCGGGCGTTCGACGAGTTGATGCGCTCCGACGTCTATCTGGAATGCTATCTGATGGAATCGGGCGACGCCGCCGTTGGCTACGCGCTTCTGGTCAAGACCTACAGTCGCGAGGCAGGCGGCGTCAACATCTGGTTGGACGAGCTTTATCTCCGCCCTGCCTATCGGGGGCTTGGCGCGGGCAGTGCTTTCTTTGCGTTTCTGGAGTCGACGCACCCTGCGGCGCGCTACCGTCTTGAGGTAGAGCCGGACAACGAGCGTGCCCAAAAACTCTACCGCCGCATGGGCTACCGCGCGCTCCCTTATTTACAGATGATTAAGGGCGAGTGAGAAGACCTCGGGGCGCTGAAGACCTCGGGGCTCTGCCCCGAACCCTGCTTAGGAAACTTCTTAAAATGAAGTGAAAATTGGATTGCTTGCAATCCAATTTCAAGAACCTTCAAGAACTTTAAGCAAGGGGATTTTTGCCTCTTGCTTTTTGTTGCGTGGATTTTGTGTAGC
>URHR01000078.1 GCA_900547725.1 uncultured Eubacteriales bacterium | reverse complement strand
GAAGCGAAGATTTGTTTCGCTTTTTGTGAGTGGCGGGGTCATGGGGGAAGTTTTTTTGTTGGTTTGGGAGGATGCAGCGGCGGATGCGGAAATGAGGGTTGACAAATCGGGGGAGATCCTGTATAATGGAAGCAGAAAGAGCGGAAAGATGCGCGGGAGAGGAGGGGAGACGGCGGAATGCAATACGGATATGAGGCGGTGCGCAGTTTCAAACTGCCCATCACGGTCGGGAAACGGCAGGAGCATCGGAAAACCTACCCGCCGAATATGCATTTTCACAACGGGTATGAGGTCTTTCTGGTGACCTCCGGGCGGTATCGCATTTTTGCGCCGCAAAAGCTCTACGAGGGCGAGGGGGCGTGCGCCATGTTCGTCAACCGCGGTGTCTACCATTGCACGGTACGGCTGGACTGCGAGACGTTGCCGTTTTGCGGCTACGATCTTTATTTTCTGCAAAGCGTGGTGGACATGATGCCGCCCGCGCTTCTGAATATGGAACCGCTGTTGGAGAACAATCTGGTGGTAGTTCCGCTTGAGGCTCGGGAGGTTGCTTATTTCGAACCGAAATTGGCGGAAATGCGGGAAATTTATGTGGCAACACGTGACAGCGGCAAGAACCCGCCCGTGCTGTACGGTCTGCTGCTTGCGGTGGTGAACCGTCTTGCCGACCTGTGCGGCGAACGGGGCGCGCAGAAGTTCAGCGCGGGGTCGGAAGGGGATCTGTACATCACCGACGTTTCCAAGTGCATCATCGAGGCGGTGGATGCGGGGCGGGATATCGGTGTGGCGGAGCTGGCGGATCGTTTCTATGTCAGCGCGGGCAAGCTTTCCTACGATTTCCACCGTCTGACGGGCGTCCCGCTGAAGCGCATGATCTGCGAGTTGCGCCTTCAGCGCGCAAAGGATATGTTGGAGCGCGGCATGGAGGTCAAGGAGGTTGCGCAGGCGTGCGGATTCACGGGGGACAGCTACTTTGTGCAGTTCTTCAAGCGTTACACCGGTATGTCCCCCGGTCGCTACCGCGACCGCAGGAAGGAGTAGAGGGCGGGCAATATTGTTCCCGCTCATCGCCTTGTCGTGTAGTGGGAAAAGACTCTTGCAAGAAGGCTTCCCCTTGGGGTGGAAGCTGTCGCGTAAGCGACTGATGAGGGGGGATAAATTGATACCGCCGAAAAGGGTATATTTATCCCCCAAGTTGGCGCAGATCGATGTGAGGGATGGCGTTTTCCCGGCAGTTTATAAAATTTCAAACATTCAGCGGGCTGTAAGCCGAACAGGGGGCTTACAACCTGCTTTTTTGCTGCTTTCACGGGGCAAACCGATGGGCTTTCATTGGCACGGTGCGTCAGTTTCCTGCTTTTTCCTGCTTTGATTTGTTCTGAATGCACAAAAAAGACACCCGAAATTGGGCATTGCGACGGATTTTTAAAAAAATATAAAGAGAAGGATACAGAATGCCTGTTTTTTCGCAATTGCAATTGCGGTGGGGCTGTGCTATAATGAACATATAGGATGGCTGAAAAAGCCTCCGATACCCGAAAAGGAGGAATCATTCCATGAAAGAAAAACGGAACCGGACGGGACTCCGGTCGCTTCTTGCCGTACTTCTGCTGATTGCCCTGCTGACGGCGGCGGTCGGTTGCGGAAAAAAAGGCGACAACGGTTCGGCCTCGGACAACGGGACTACGACGAACGGCAACAGTGGCGCGACAGAAGAGGAGACGAGCAAGTATGACGTTCCCGACGCGGTCGGAAACAAGGACTACGGGGACGCGGTGATCCGCATTGCGAGCACGAACCGCTCGTGGTATGACGACGAGGTGGTGGTTGCGCGTGCGACAGGCGACGTTGTGGACGACGCGGTCTACCGCCGCAACAAACTGGTGGAGCAGAGACTCGGCGTGAAGCTTACGAACACCCCGATGGGGAAGGGCGCTGCGCCGCAGTACGGCGTTCCGGATCAGATCCGAAACGATATGAAGGCGGGTTTGGACACGGTTGACATTGCGTGGAATCCGGTTTATTCCACCATTATGTATACCGACGAAGGACTGCTGTCGAACCTGTTGGAAGTGCCGAACCTGAATCTTGAGGCGGCGTACTGGTCGCAGCTGTTCAACGAAACGGCGTCCATCGGCAACGCGCAGTATATGGCAACGGGAGCGATTTCGCTTTCCTATTACCGCTACGTGTTCGTGACCTACGTCAACAAAACCCTGCTGAACACCCACGACGACGCGCCCGACCTGATGGAGATGGTGAACAGCGGAAAGTGGACGTTGGACGAGCAGTATAAGCTTGCGAAGGACTACTATCGTGACGCGGACGGAAATTCGCAATACAACGAGCAGGACGTTTACGGTTTTGTTTCAAGCCCGTACCTGAACGTAGACCCGTACTGGTCCTCCTGCGAGATCAGCATTCTGACCAAGACCGAGGATAACTTCTATCAGTACGACCTTTCCAAGGAGCGGCTGACGAACGCGGTGGACAAGATCCTGCAGCTCTATTACGATGAGGAAGCGACCTATCTCTACAAGCCCGATTTTGCCGACGAAAGCGGAAACGGCGAGCAGAACAGGATTGCCGAGAAGTTCGGCGCGGGGACGGCACTGATGGCAACGCTCCGCCTGCTTCACGTGGAGGACGAGTGCGTGCGGAATCTGAAGGACAAATACATGATTCTGCCGATCGCAAAACTGGACGAAAGCCAGACCAACTATTATTCCTATCAGCACGATTCCTACACGGGTGTTGCGATTCCGAGCACCGTTCCCACGTCGCGGCACGAAATGCTCGGCGCGGTTCTGGAGGTGCTCGCATCGGAAAGCTACCATGAGGTCACGCCCGCTTACTACGAAACCGCACTGAAGACGCGGTACATGGACGATCGGGCTTCATGGCAAATGCTCGACCTGATTACGAACAACATCAAGATGGACGCGGGCGCGCTTTACACCAAAGTGCTGACCATCAATTCGAACGGCCTGGGCGTGACGCAGGCACTGCGGAGCATTATCAACGCAAACAAGGGCAACACGGTGGGAACGACCTACAACGAAAGCATTGCGGAGACCATCCGCACCAAGCTGACGACCATGCAGGACAACATCAGAAAACTGCAGGGCTTGACCTGACGCGACACCAAAAAAATAAACCGAAGAAAAGGAGAACCCCATGAAAGCATTGAAAAGAACCCTGACCCTGCTCCTGACCGCGGTGGTGATGACGGCGGCAATTCCGTATGCGGCATACGCAACGGAGGAGACTGCAACGGTCTCGGACGGGACGACCGACAGCGCCGAGCAGATCGGTATTTCCACTGCGGAAGAATTTCTCGCGATGGAATCGGGAAGGTCTTACTATCTGAAAAACGACATTGACTTTGCGGGCAAGACCTACGTCACGCTGGTGGCAACCTTCAACGGCGTTCTCGACGGGCGCGGACACGCGCTGAAGAATTTCACGCTTGCAAACGAGAGCGCGACCGCAGACGGACACATGGGCGTGTTCGGCAAGGTCTGCGACGGCGGCTATACGACTGTGAAGAATCTTGTAATCGGTTCGGCGGACGCGCCGATTTCGATGACGAACCATGCGAACGCAGACGGCTATCACGGCTTCCTTGCGGGGCAGGTCGCGTCGGACGCTTATATCGGACAGATTGAGAACGTTACGGTGTACGGCAACTATACCAACACCGTAAGCCGGAAGTATTTTGCGGGCGGCATTTTCGGCTATGCAAAGAAATTTGTGATGACCGGATGCAAGGTATACGGCTCGTTTACCGATGCGGTTGCAACGACCGATGTTGAAAAAGATGTCGGCGGTCTGGTCGGATTGGTCAACACGAACAACAACCGTCAGAATGTGATGGAAACCTGCACGAACAACGCAACGGTTTCGGTTGTCGGAACAGGTAGCGTTCGTCTGGGTGGTCTGGTCGGCTTTTCCGGCTCTCCGCTGAAGGTTGAAAACTGCACCAACACGGCAAATATCAGCGGAGCAACTGCCTATGTCGGCGGCTTTGTCGGCGATCGCTTCCAATCCGACCTGTATGTGAAAAACAGCAACTTCTCGGGAACTGCGACCGGCAACGGAAACGGTGTTTTGCTCGGCGGGTCGGAAGGCTGTTCGAACCGGTATCTCTACATCACCGGATGCGGCGAAGCGGACACCAAGGTGACCGAGGTCAAAACGCTGAGCGATTTGCAGGGCATGACCGCTGCGGGCGGCGTATATAAGCTGATGAACGACCTCGATCTGGGTGGCAAGAGTTTTGACAACTTTGTCTTTTCGAATGCAAACGGATTCAACGGCGTGTTTGACGGCAACGGACACAGCATTTACAACTTTACCGTCAACGGAAAAGCCGACAGCGATGCGGGGTTCTTTAACTTCCTGACGAAAAGCAAGGATACCCTGATTACCGATCTGTCTGTCGGTACGGCGGAAAGCCCGGTTGCGTTTACAACCGCTGCGACAGGAGGAAAAACGGTTGGTGTTCTCGCGGGGACTTGCAACAACAATTCCAATTACAGTACTTTGATTGACGGTGTACAGATTCATGCCAATGTGACGCACACGGGCGGGAAAGCCAATATCGGTGGCTTGATCGGAAAAACCTACCGTTGCGCGATTCTGAACAGCTCGTTCAGTGGTAATTTCAGCGCGAACCTGACGAATCTCGGTGGCAACTGGTTGAATTGCGCCGCGTTTGTTGCCGATGTGGAAGCCGACCAGACGCTGTTTTACAATTGCGTGAACTATTCCGATATTACCGTTGCAACCACTGCGGGCACAGATGTCCGCGTGGCAGGTTTTGTCGGGTATGCAACCAAGAATAACACTTTTATCAGATGTGCAAACTTCGGAAACTTCAGCGTTTCCGGCGGGTCAACTCCTGCCGCCGCCGGATTGCAGGTACATCTGAACGGTACTTCGTCTGTGCTGGCTTCCGATTGCACCAATTTCGGCAATGTTTCCGCCAAGTATGCCTCCGGCTTCTTCGCATGGGCAAAAAATCCGGCTGTTATGGTGAACGATGTCAATTTTGGCACGATTACGGGAACAGGCGCGGGAGATGCGTTTTACAATGACAATACAACCGACAGCTACACTGTCACCAAACTCGCCTGCACAACTGCCGCAAGCGACCTGAATTTCACGATGCAAACAGGCGCTTCCGTCCGTCTGGGGACCCCTGCGGGTCTGCGCTTCCAGGCAACCGTGAACACCGACGGACTGTACTGGGAGCGGATGTCCATGTACACCGAGGTCGGGTACGGAATGCTGATTTCCCCCGCCGTGTTTGTCTCCGGCGCGGGCGCGTTTACCAGAGAAGCGCTTGACGCTTATGCAAAGACGCTCGGCTACACCGGGGATCAGAGCGCCTATGTTGCCATCGACAATACCAACAAGTGGTTTACGGGGACTGAGGGCTGTATCGCGGGCACGCTCGCAAACATTCAGACCAACCATTATGACGCGAAGTTCTCGGGTCTGGCATACCTCGACCTGACCGTGAACGGGCAGACCGTGCGCACGCTTTACGCAGGCGCGGAGCAGTCCCGCAGTGTGAAAGAGGTTGCAACCTCGGCACTGAACGACCTGCTCTACAAAGCCGCCGACGGCAAGCTTTATCGGGCGGACGGCAGCGAATACACCGAAGCCGACGCGGCGGACTACACGAACGTTGTGGAGTCCGGCAAGACGCTGACGGGCATTGACGGAACGCTTGATCTGGTCAGCCCCTATACCGAGGCGGAACGCACCGTCCTTTCGGGATTTGCAAATTAAGGAGGACAGACATATGAAACGCTATGTATCTCCCGCAATTCAACTGCTGCCCCCCGATACCGTCGATATCCTGACCGGCAGCACGGGCTTGCTCAACGACCACTACACCGACGAGCCGACCTATTGGAATTTCGATAACGCCGGAAACCTGTAAAGGTTGTTACAGCTTTTGGAAGGTGTTTCCAAAAGTGTAACGCCTCGGGGTGACAGTTGCCCTGCAATTGTCACCCCGAAGGAGCTTTTTCGTTTGGCGGGTGCGGACAGATCCCCCCTCATCAGTCGCTTACGCGACAAACTGCCTGCAGTTTTCTTCCCCCCGAGGGGAAGCCTTTCTGCGGAACTCTATTCGCACTACACGACAAGGCGAGAGGGCGAAAAGTGGGAAGTGAGGCGGGCTTGGCGGGTGCGGACAGATCCCCCCTCATCAGTCGCTTACGCGACAGCTTCCCCCCAAGGGGAAGCCTTTCCTAAAGAGTGCGTTTGCTTTTGTATACAGCTTCAAATTTTAGCTGATTCTCATTTATGCCAATACACAAAAGGGATTTTACCAAAGGCTTCCCCTCGGGGGGAAGCTGTCGCGTAAGCGACTGATGAGGGGGGATAAATTTCATCCCGCCATATTTCCAAAGATGATATCTATCGGCATTGTCATGGCTATTATGTTTTAAGTAAGGAGGCTTATATGAAAAAAACGGTATTCCGCTGCGGGTGTTTCCTGCTGCTGTTTGCCATGCTGTTTCTCTCTTCGTGTAAGGGGAGCGGGAAACCGCCGGTTGACACCGGGGTCTCCGCAGAGCCGATTCTGCCGGAGCAACTGAAGGGCTACAGTCTGGTGCGCCCGCAAATGACCTCCGACAGCGTGATTTCCGGCGCTTCCGATCTCTACGAGGCGATGCTGACCCTCCTTGGCGGCACACCGGATTTCGGCACGGACTTTCTGGAGGCGGGGAAGGAAGCGGATTCCTCCAAAAAGGAAATTCTGGTGGGACACACCAATCGTCCCGAGACTGCGCAGGTTCTGGAAACGCTGAAGGCGGGCGAATTTGCGGTTGCGGCGGTTGGAAACAAGCTGGTCATCACGGGCTTTACCGAAGCCTTTACGCCGTTGGCGGTTCAGTGGTTTCTTGCCAATTACCTGACGGGAACGGCGGCGGAAATCCCGGGAGATCTGCGCCATATCGGCACTGCCGAGGCGATCACGCTGGTGGAAGCGGGCAAGCCGCTCTACCGCCTGATCCGCGCGCAGTACGCGACCGACGGGGCAATGGACGGGATGTACCGCATTGCCGAGGCGTTGGAGAATCTGGGAAGCGGGACGCTTGACGTTAAGACCGACAGCGCCGCACACGATTCCGAAGCGCCTGAAATTCTGGTCGGGCAGACCAATTACGACGAGTTCAACAACCTGAAGGAGTCCTGCGCGCCCGACACCTACGGCATTTACTATGTGGGGCGGAAAATCATTCTCTTCGGCTGGACGGACGAGGACGTCACGCTTGCCGTGGACGCGTTCGTGGAAAATCTGAAATACGCAAGCTACACCGATAAAGACGGAAAGGTCAGCGTCAGCTATCCGCGTGAGAACATCGTGGCGAGCAACAACGCGGGCTACTACGGCGATCTGCCCGTCAGCGCGGCGGGGCGGTACTATGACGGCGTGTTCAACTGCGGCGACAAGACGGTTCAGCTGTTCTGGAAGGGCGTGGACGAAACCGTCTTTGACGCATACTGCCGCGAGCTGGAGGTGCAGGGCTTTGCGGTCTGGCAGACCAACCGGGGCACGTCCGTGTCGGCGGCAACCTACCGCAAGGACAACACGCAGGTTCACGCGTACTGGCTGAAGCACCTTTCGGAAATGCGGGTCAGCGCGCAGGAGAACGCCAACTTCCCGATTCTCGCAAGCGAATATACCAAGATCTGCGATGTCAGCGTGACTCAACTCGGGCTGAACTATCCGGGCGGAGATCTTGCAGACGGCACCGTTGTCGACGATCTTGCGGGCAATGTGGGCGGCATGGGGTATGTCATTCTGCTGGAGGACGGCAGCTTTGCGGTTATCGACGGCGGTTATCCGAACGAAAAGGACGCGCTCACGCTCTGGAACACGCTGAACAGTCTCAAGCCTGCGGGCGTGAAGGATATCGTCATCCGTGCGTGGTTTCTCACGCATGG
>URHR01000077.1 GCA_900547725.1 uncultured Eubacteriales bacterium | reverse complement strand
ACTTCTCCTTAAGAAGTCCCCTAAGCAGGGTTTGGGACAGAGTCCCAAGGTCTTATCCCTTAAAAGAGGTCAAAATGGAACACATCAAACGAATCCTGAGCGGGACAAGGCGCGCACTCGACGACTACCGCATGATAAACCCGAACGACCGCATCGCAGTCGGGGTCTCGGCAGGGAAGGACTCCCTTACCCTGCTCTGCGCACTTGCGGAACTCCGCCGCTTTTATCCTGTCCCCTTTACCCTCCAAGCCGTTACCGTCGATATGGGCTTTGCGGGCGGCACAGACTTCTCCCCCATCCGGGAACTGTGCGAAAAACTGGAAGTTCCCTATGCCGTCATCCCCACCGAGATCGCAAAGATCGTGTTCGAAATCCGGAAAGAACCCTCTCCCTGCTCGCTCTGCGCCAAACTGCGCCGCGGCGCACTCTATAACGCTGCGGGAGAACTCGGATGTAACACCGTCGCGCTCGGTCATCACCTCGACGACGCGGCGGAAACGCTGATGCTCAACCTCTTCTTCGAGGGACGCGTCGGCTGCTTCTCCCCCGTCACCCACCTCTCGCGCACAGGCATCAAACTCATCCGCCCCATGCTCTACCTGCCCGAAAAGGACATCCGCTACTTCGCCGCAAAGGCAACCCTGCCCGTGATCAAGTCCCCCTGCCCCGCCGACGGTAACACCGAACGCGAGGAAATGAAACGTCTTCTGGGCGACTTGGAACGAAAGCACCGCGGTCTGCGCCACCGCATCTTCGGCGCGATGCAACGAGGCAATATTTCCGGCTTCGGTCTTTCCGCCGAACCGGTATCTCCCGAGGAGGAATCCGATGAATCCCAATGAACAGAACCCCTTCCTGCCCCTCTGCCGCGCCGATATGGACGCGCGCGGTTGGGACCGCCCCGACTTCGTTTACGTCACGGGCGACGCTTACGTCGACCACCCGTCCTTCGGCGTTTCCATCATTTCGCGCGTGCTGGAGGACGCAGGCTACCGCGTGGCAATCCTCGCCCAACCCGACTTCCGCTCCTGCGACGCATTCCGCGAGTACGGCAAGCCGCGCCTCGGCTTCCTTGTGACCTCGGGGAATATCGACAGCATGGTCGCGCATTATACCGCCGCCAAAAAGCACCGTTCCTTCGACTATTACACCCCGGGCGGCGTGATGGGCAAACGCCCCGACCGCGCGGTCATCGTCTATACCAACCGCATCCGCGAGGCGTACGGCGACGTGCCCGTCATCCTCGGCGGACTGGAAGCCTCGCTCCGCCGCTTTGCGCATTACGACTACTGGGACAACAAGGTGCGCCGCTCGATCCTCGTGGACAGCCGCGCAGACCTGTTGACCTACGGCATGGGCGAAAACATCCTTCTGCGTGTGGCGGAACTGCTCGACCGCGGCGTGCCGATCCGCAAAATCCGCGACGTGCGCGGAACGGTCTATCTCTGCGACCCCGCCGATCCCATCCACTACGACGTTGCCGCAACCTTTGACTACAACCTGCTGAAAACCGATAAGCGCGCCTACGCCGAAGCCTTCGGCATCCAGTACAGGAATCAGGACGCCATCAACGGGCGCGCCATCTGCGAACGCTACGACAATAAACTGTTGGTGCAGAACCCGCCCATGCCCCCGCTGGAACGCGAGGAACTGGATCACGTCTACAGCCTGCCCTATCAGCGCGCCTATCACCCCTCCTATGCGGCGGCGGGCGGCGTGCCGGGCATTGAAGAGGTGCAGTTCTCGCTGACCCATAACCGCGGCTGCTTCGGCGGCTGTAACTTCTGCGCGCTTGCCTTCCATCAGGGACGAACCGTCCGCTCCCGCAGTGTGGAGAGCGTGGTGGAGGAAGCGAAGAAAATCACCGCCCTGCCCGGGTTCAAAGGCTACATCCACGACGTGGGCGGTCCGACCGCGAACTTCCGTTACCCCGCCTGCGACCGCCAACTGGAACACGGCGTTTGCGCCAACCGCAAGTGCTTGGCTCCCACGCCCTGCAAAAACCTCAAGGTCGACCACAGCGAATATATGCACCTGATCGAGAAAATCGAAGCGCTCCCGAAAGTGAAAAAAGTCTTTATCCGAAGCGGCATCCGCTTCGATTACCTCATGCTTGACCCCGACGACGCGTTTTTCCGCAAACTCGTCCGCGATAACGTGAGCGGTCAGCTGAAGGTTGCTCCCGAGCATTGCTCGGACAACGTGCTCGCCTGCATGGGCAAGCCCTGCTTCGCGGTCTACGAGGCCTTCCGCGAAAAGTTCTTCCGCATCACCAAATCGCTCGGAAAAGAACAGTACCTTGTTCCCTACCTCATGTCGAGCCACCCCGGCTCCACCCTTGCGGACGCAATCGAACTGGCGCTCTGCCTCAAACGCAACCGCTATGCCCCCGAACAGGTGCAGGACTACTACCCCACCCCCGGAACTGCCTCCACCGTGATGTTCTATACCGGCATCAACCCGCTGAATATGAAACCCGTCTACGTTGCCACCGACTACCACGAAAAACAGCTTCAGCGCGCGTTGCTCCAGTTCAACCGTCCGCAGAACGCGCCGCTCGTCCGCGAAGCCCTGCGCCGCGCCGGCAGAACCGACCTCATCGGCTTCGGCGGCGACTGTCTTGTCCGTCCCGAAAGCGGCGCTGACCGCCGCGCGGAACAGTATTCCCCCACCCCGCACACGGGGAAGCGTAACAACAAGCCCGTCCGCACCGCGCCGCAGAAAGCCCCGCGCAATGCCCCCAAAAAATCCCCGTCCCAATCCCCGCAAAAACAAAAGTCCAAACCATCCCCAAAAACAAAAAGAGCGCGTTAGCCGCACTCCGTAAAAAGCAATTCCGCCCCAAACACCAAGAACTTCCCCCATGCGCCCCGCCCTGTACAACGCGAACAAAATTTTCGCAATGCAGGGGCGGGGCGCATGGGGGAAGTTCTCGGAGGGAGAGGGAGGCTTGGAGGGAGAGGGAGTCCTCTTACAAGAGGACTCCCTCTCCCTCCAAGGTCTTAAAACTCAATCTCCTTCTGAGCGGGGTTCAGTTCGGGCGGGTAGATCTTGCGGATCTCGTAGGTCAGGCGCTCGGTGGGCTTGTAAAGATCGCCGACCTTCATCCCGATCACGCCCGCTTCCGCCTGAAGCGGGAACTTGTCCACATCAATGTTCAGTTCCACTTTTTTCGTTCCGTTCAGGATCGCGTCCACCTTGCAGTGGTTCTCAATCGCGTCCATGTACCTGATCTCTGTTTGTTCCATTGTATTTCTCCGTAATATGTATAATGTAACAGGGAAATCCGCCGTCTCGACAGGATTCCATAGATTGCCTATTTATTATACTGTATTTTACAGGAAAATCCACCCTTTTGGAACAAATTCTTCAGAATTTACAGCGCGTTCATATATGACGTCCGCTCAGCGCACCAGATGCCGCTTGATTTTTTTCGAAGTCGTCTTTTCAAACTCGGTGTAACGGAATTCCACATTGCGGATCTGCTTGTAGCTGACCAACTTGCGGTTCATCTTCGCAATCTGCTCGCGAATCTTCTTTTCAATCGCCTCATGGTCGGCGGGATCGGGGAAATCGTCCAGCCGCGGGTAAATGATTGCCGTCAGCAGAATGTCGTTGCCGTCGCCGTTCTTTCTGCCCACAACCACCGATTCCTGCGCCGAAGTCTGCGCCGCGATATACTCCTCAATCTCTTCGGGGAACACGTTCTTGCCGTTCTCCAGCACAATGACGTACTTCTTCCGTCCCGTGATGAAAATGTAACCGTCCTGATCCATGTATCCGATGTCGCCCGTGCAGAACCAGCCGTCCTCGGTAAAGACCTCCGCCGTGCCCTCGGGATTCTTGTAGTAGCCCAGCATCACGTTTTCGCCCTTGACCTGAATCTCGCCCTCGTCAAAGCCCTTTTCGTTGACGTGGTCGGGGGCAATCCGCACGCGGCAGCAGTTCACCGCAGGTCCAACCGAGCCGCGCTTGGGCGCAAAATAGGGGTTGACCGCAATCAGCGGCGCGCATTCGGTAATACCGTAGCCTTCAAAGATATCAATGCCGAACTCCTGGAAGGAATCCGCAATATCGGGGTTCAGCGCCGCGCCGCCGCAGATGATCTGCTCCAGTCTGCCGCCAAACGCGTTGGTGACCTGACGGAACAGCGTCCGCCGCACGTCAAAGCTCAGCTTACGCAACGTCCGCGAAATCTCGCTCAGATATTTCAGAAGGGAGTCCTTGCCACTCTTCTTCGCCTCGTCCCAGACCTTCTTGTTCATCGTATAAACGAACAGCGGAACCAGAATCAGGCGCGTCGGGCGGAACAGCTCGATGTTCTTCATCACGCGCTTGAGACTGTCGTTGATACCGATGTCCACGCCGTAGTTCAGCGACGCAAGCGTGATGCAAAGTTCGTAAGTATGGTGAATCGGCAGGATGGAAACGGTTACGTCGTCACGGGAGAAGTCCACCGCCGCGCACGCCGCGTTGACCGGAGAAATGACATTCTTCTCCGACAGCATCACGCATTTGCTGCTTCCCGTCGTACCCGACGTAAAGAGCATTTCCGCCATGCGGTCAAGATCCGTAACCTCGGGATATTGGTATCCCGCCGCCACGCCGTCCTCGCCCATCGCCATCAGCTCGTCAAGCGGCAGATAGTGCGGGTTTCCTTCGCACATTCCGCGCTCGGGCGCGATCGGAATCAGCTTCTTCAGCGTCGGATGCCCCTCGGCAAGTTCCGTGAATTTAGCATTGAAGGTTGCGGAATAGACGATTGCATCGATCTCCGCAAACGCCAAGAAGTTGGAGATTTCCGAAACTTCCAGTTCGCGATCCATCGGAATCGCCACGCCGCCCGCCGCAATCGCCGCGACGTAGGAAATAATCCATTCGGGCGAAGTCTCGCCGATAATCGCAATGCGCTTTCCCGCCAGCCCCGCCGCCGCGTAGCCCGCCGCCTGCCGCAAAAACCGTGCGGAAAGGCTGCGATAGGTCATCGTATGCAGGTTGTGTTCCTTATCAAAATACCGGAGTGCGGTCTTGTCTCCGAACGCGCTGAGCTTTTGGGCAAAGTGACTCATGCTTTTCACGGGGGTGTAAATTCGTTCGGTCTTTTTTCTTCCCATTTTTTTATCCTCTATGTAATTTAATCGTCGGCATCCGCCGTTCAACCGATCTGTCTCTATTATATCAGATTTTTCCCGTTTTGTCAAGGGGGAAGAAGACCTTGGAGGGAGAGAGAGCCCCCTCTTTCGGAGAGGGGGGCTCTCTCCCTCCAAACCTCCCGCTCTCACCGAGAACTTCCCCCAAGAGCACCCGCCTCTGCGTTGCGATAATTTGGTTCGCTTTGTGTGGCGCGGGTGCTCTCGGAGGAAGTTTTTTGGTTTTGGCGGGAGGGAATTTTTTCAGAGTGCGGCTTCGCACCCGATTGGCAGGTGGGATGTGATTCGTTGTGATGCCTTATGCGGAATCTCCGAACATCAGAGACGCAAAGCCATTCTGCAAGTAATATTCCTATGGTAAGTGGAGGTTTATCCCCGCCTATCATAGCACGAAACGCTACAGCAAGTTACATTCAATTGAAACGGAACGACACATGGGTCGTTCCCTACAATATAGTGCCCGACACTCGCGTAAGGCGTTATATCCGAGCGCTTCCCGCCCACAAAACAAGCGCGACAGCCGCACGCTGCAACAAATTCATACCTCCCCAAACACAAAAAACTTCCCCCATGACCCCGCCACTCTCCAAAAGCGAACCAAATCTTCGCTTCGAAAGCGGCGGGGTCATGGGGGAAGTTCTCGGTGAGTGAGGGAGGCTTGGAGGGAGAGAGCCCCCTCTCCGAAAGAGGGGGCTCTCTCCCTCCAAGGTCTTCCTTTCCCCCTCAAGAATTCAGCGCCGCGCCGATGACCGTGCCGAATTGGGAGTTTTCCGGAATCAGGAAGCGAACGCCGAACCCGCCCGACGCAGTCATCGACTCGAAAACGCGGCGGATAGGCGCAATCGTCGTCAGGTTGCCCGTGAGAACAATGTCGCGCAGATTGTAGGAACGCGCCGCAAAAACCGACAGCATCGCAATCGTCTCCGCCACCAGATTTGCCACACCGAGCGCCAGATCGTCCTGCGTTGCAAGATCCGATAGCTTGCCGAAATTCGCCGCAGTCAGATTTTCGTTGATGCCGTGGTAAAGATGATTCTGCGAAATGTCCTTGATGCGCAGATCCACATTGTCCAGATTTCCGCCCTCGGCAAGCTGCTCGATGTGCTCCACCGTGTCAACCCCGATCAGCCGACGGCAAAGCCCGACCAACGTCCCGCCGCCAACACCCGTGCCGCCGAGATACTCCACCCCGTCGTGCCCGTTTGCGCGCTTCGCGTGAATCAACGCCGTGCCTGTCCCCATGCTCACCACAATCGCCTCGTCCAGACCCGAGAGGTACAGCCCCCCGATGCCGATGCTCGAAAATTCGGGCACGGGCTGGCAGTTCAGACCGTAAATCGGCTTGGTGATGAACGAAGACCCCGCCCCCGTCATCAGAATGCGGTCAATGTCCGCAAGCTCCAGCCCATTCTGCACCGTGAACCGCCCAAACGCACCGTAAACCGAGGTCAGCGGGTCTGCCGCGCGCACAAACTCCGGCGCAATCAGCTCCGGCTTTCCGTCCGCCCCGCGGCGAAACCCCACAATCTTTGTCGTCGTCCCGCCAACATCAATTCCGATTACAACCCGTTCCATCCGTCTGTCCTCCGTCCGAATCATTTTTCTCTGCTTATATTATAACACCCTCTTGCCAAAATTGCAACAGTATGCTATAATATTCTCAGCAAAACCCGAAAGGTGGTATCCGAAATGGCTTTTGACGCAGGAATGCTTGCCTGCTGTATCCATGAAATTGCGACCCTTTCCCTCGACGCACGCGTGGAAAAGGTCTTTCAGCCCGAAAAAGACGAAATCGTGCTCCAGATGCGAAGCCGCGAGGGCGGAAAACGTCTGCTTATCAACGCAGGCTCTGCCGCGCCGCGCATCTGCTTTACCGACGCGCAAAAGGAAAATCCCGCCGTCCCGCCGATGCTCTGTATGCTCCTGCGCAAGCATCTGCAGGGTGCAAAGCTGACCGACATCCGTCAGGCGGGCTTTGAGCGCGTTGCAATCCTCTCCTTCGAAGGGCGGGACGAAATGGGCTTCTCCTGCACCCGCCGGCTGATTGCCGAAATCATGGGCAAGTACAGCAACCTGATCTTCACGGACGGGGACGGGAAGATTCTCTCGGTTCTCTACCCCATTGATTTTTCGACTTCCTCCCGCCGTCAGCTGCTCCCGGGGATGGCCTACGAACTGCCGCCGAGCCAGAACAAGCGGGGTCCGCTTGAAGAAACCGCCGACGGCTTCCGGGCGGCGGTCGCCGCTTCCGATCCATCCCGCCCCGCCGACCGTTTTCTGACCGCAACCTACTGCGGCATTGCGCCCGCCGTTGCGCGCGAGCTTGCCTACCGTGCGGGCGGCGCGGTCGACGCGCCGATCGGGGACTGCGCCTCTGCGCTCTGCGAGCGGTTTCTCGCCGTGATGGAGGACATCCGCGCGGGGCGGTTCTCCCCCTGCATGGTCAGCGAAAACGGCGTGCCGACCGAGTACGCCTACCTGCGGCTCGAGCAGTACGGCGCGGGCATGGAAATTACAGAGTTTGACCGCCCGGGCGCGCTTCTGGACGCGTTTTTCGCCGCGCGCGACCGCGACCGTCACATCCGTCAGCGGGCGCAGGACATTCTGCACATTCTGACAAACGCCGACGCGCGCATCCGCAAGAAGCTTGACCTGCAACGCGCGGAACTTGCCGAGTGCGAGCGTGGCGCGGAGTGGAAGAAGCAGGCGGATCTCATCACGGCGAACCTGCACGCGATCCCGCGCGGGGCGGAGTCGGTGGAACTGACCGATTACGAGGACTGGCATGAGGACGGGCATTACGGCACGGTGACGGTCTCGCTCGACCCACGCCTGACCCCTGCGGCGAATGCGCAGCGGCTTTACAGGCGGTACAACAAGTCAAAAAACGCGCGGGTGGAGCTGTCGCGGCAGATCTCGCTCGGCGAGGCGGAACTGGTCTATCTGGACAGCGTTTTCGACGCGCTGACGCACGCGGAGACGGCGGCGGATCTGACCGAGATCCGCGAGGAGTTATACCGTTCGGGGTACGCTTCGCGGATGAAGCAATACAAGGTCACGTTGTCGCGGAAAAAGGCGCATCCTGAGGTTCTGTGGTTTCGGACGACGAACGGTTTCCGCGTTGCCTGCGGCAAGAACAACACGCAGAACGAGTATGTAACGCACGTTCTGGCGGGCAAGACCGACTACTGGTTTCACGCAAAGGGCACTGCTGGGTCTCACGCGGTATTATTCTGCGAGGGGCGCGAGCCTGATGTCCGGGATTTCACGGACGCGGCGGAGATTGCGGCGTACTATTCGAAGGCTTCCTCTTCTTCTGCGGGCACGTCGAACGCGGAGGTGGACTACACGCTTGCAAAAAACGTCAAAAAGCCTGCGGGTGCGAAGCCGGGCTTTGTCATCTATCACACGAACTGGTCCTGCGTTGTCTCCCCTTCTGCTGCTCGTGTGGAGGAAATGCGGGAGAGGTAGGGGAAAGACCTTGGAGGCGCAGGGAGACCCCTTTCGGAGGGGTCTCCCTACCCTC
>URHR01000076.1 GCA_900547725.1 uncultured Eubacteriales bacterium | reverse complement strand
TTTTATTATTTTTATAAAGCATATTGTTTGGCTATAAATTGCGGAAAATTATCCCCCCCTCATCAGTCGCTGACGCGCCAAACTGCTTGCAGTTTTCTTCCCCCCCCCCCCCGAGGGGAAGCCTTCCTTACGATGTGCGAACAGGGCAAATGGGACTTTGAATCGTGGGATGTCTTCACGATCCGCCCTCATCCGTCGCCTGCGGCGCCACCTTCCCCCTCGAAGGGGAAGGCTCTGGTGCGTAACGTTCTCATCTGAATTTGTTTTTTTGGAAAAATATGTTCCGGAGAATTTATTTTGCAGAATATAAAGTTCGAAGCACTTTTTATATAGCTTGCAGAACCAGCGGAAGCCTTCCCCTTCGAGGGGGAAGGTGTCACCGTAGGTGACGGATGAGGGCGAGTGTATATGCTCTCCTCATCCTTTGTCGCATAGTACGAAAGAAATCTCGCAGAAGGCTTCCCCTTTGGGGGAAGAAAACTGCAAGCAGTTTGTCGCGCAAGCGACTGATGAGGGGGGATCAATCTGCACTTACAAAAGGCATACACGCCATATGTGCCCCACCCACAAAACAAGCGCGACAGCCGCACTTTCAAAAAAAACACCTCCCGCCCGAAACAAAAAACTTCCCCCAAGAGCACCCGTACCGTACAAAGCGAAACAACTCTTTGCCATGTACAGACGGGTGCGCTTGGGGGAAGTTCTCGGAGAGAGAGGGAGGTTTGGAGGGAGAGAGCCCCGTCTTTCAAGAGGGGGCTCTCTCCCTCCAAGGTCTTCTTCTCTTTCTGCAATTTCTTTCTGCAAATCTTGCAAAAATCAGAAGTTTTCGTTGTTCCAACCCCATGTTTCGGAGAAGGAATAGTTGATGTAAATGTGGTCGGGCTGAACGGAAAGCTCCTCGGAAAGGATGCGGCAGATTTCGGCGGTCATCTGTTCGGTGAGGGCAGCTTCGGCCGAGCCGAAGAGCTGAACCTGCACCATTGCGATGGGAAACGAATTGTAGCCGCGAAACCACATCCGGCAGTTGTCCTCAAAACGGAGCATCAGCCAGTATTCACTCTTTCCGGGGAACAAAGAGATGGCTTTGCCCAGTTTTTCCTTGATATTTGCCTCTTTTTCGGGAGTGAGACGGATATTCAGCTTTGTTTCAATAAACGGCATAGCGGGTAACCTCCTGTGGTGACACCGACAGAAAATCGACGTCTGATTTACAGATTCATTATAACACAGAAAACGACAATTGTCAAGCGGGAAAAACGATGGAAAAACCGGGTTCGCCGGGAGCGGAAGCGGCGGAATCCGACCGCCTTTTTTCTTGGCGCGCGAAATATCAGCAAAATTGCAGAATTATGCAATCAGAGAAGAACAGTTATTCAAAAAAAGTCTGCTTTTTTAAGGAAAATTTATAAAAGGGTCTTGACAAAGCTTTTTATACATGGTAAAATATAGATACAATCAATCTTTTTTCGGAGGGGGATAATATGAACAAAATTGACACCGCGGCGTCTAAGGGATTCCGCATCGCTTCCCGTCTCATCGGCTACATTGGTCTGGGACTCTGCCTCGCTCTTTTCATCTGTGGTTACGCGTTGCCGAACGGCTTCTGGCTGAAGAACATGAACCATTACCGCATTGAGTTTCTGGGTGAATGGGGACTGTTGAACGAGCCGCGCAATGAAAACAAACTGATCACGCTTGCAATTGTCGCGGGCGCGATCCTTGTGGTTGCGATCCTGTTCCGTATTATCAGCGCGTGCTGCAAGACCACGGTTGAGGAAGCGGTCGAGGACGCGGTTGACGAAGTCTGCGATACGATTGTGGATGTTGCACCGAGCTCCGGAAATGCCGATAAGAAAACGGGCAAGGTACGGGATTATCTCGGCCAAAAGGCGAAGAAGGTGATCCCTGAGGACAAAATGCCCTATGTCGAAAAGGCGGGCGATTTCCTCAAGAAGTATTCTGCGGTTATCCTTGCAAGCGCCGCAACCCTGACGGCGGTTGTGGTCATTGCAAGTGCCAAAGAGGAACGCCGCCGCAGAGCGGAGCGCCGCAGTTTTCTGCGCACGCTGATGTAATCGAATTTCCTTCAAAAAACCTGCGGAAGCCGCAGGTTTTTTTGATTTTCCTATTGACAGAAGGCAAAAAAAATGGTATGATATATACAGATGATACTTTGAGCGACCGATGGCGCACCCAAAGGTCGGTATCAGGATTTTTTCAGAAGAGGGGTAAGAAAGATGGAAAAGACCAAGTCCGCAAAACTTCGCACAGCGTCCCGCCTTGTTGGGTACATCGGAATCGGAGCATGCCTGCTCGGCGCGTTCGCGTATCTGCTTCTCCATGAGATTGCAAACGGCACATTGGAAAAGCTGCTCGGAAAATTTGATGTCAAATCGCTGATTTATGTTGGCATCGCCGCGGCTGCATTCCTCGTGATTGCGGTGATCCTGCGGATCGCAAGCGCGTCGGCAAAGCGGAACGAAGCCTGCGCGGCGGAAGCTGAAGAAACCGAAGCGCCTGCCGAAGAACCCGTTGATGAAACTGCTGTTGCGGAAACGCCTGTCGAAGAGCCTGTCGAAGAGCCTATTGTGGACGTAGACGAAGAGGCTGCCCGCAAGGCGGCGGAGAAGGCGGCTGCTATGGAAGGCGGCAAGACCTTTGTTGCATACATCGGCAGAAACATTCCCGAGAAACAGCGTGAAGCAATGGTGAAAGTCGGCGAGTTCACGAAGAAGAACGCAAAGGTTATCGTGGCGGTTGCGACTACGCTCGTGGTTGCCAACATGATTGCCAAGCGCAAGGCTGAGAAAGAGACAACCCGTCGCCGTCAGAACTTTTTCCGTTCGCTCGGCTGCTGAGAAGAGAAAAAGAGGATCTCCCCGGAGATCCTCTTTCCTGTTGACCGGGGCGTGCAGCACCTGTTATAACAAACAACAAAAAAGACACGACCGATCGATCGTGTCTTTTTTGCTTGTTACTTGGATTTCTTCTTTGTTCCGTTCCAGATGAGCATCACACCGTCGACGATCAGCAGGATGCCGACAACGATGGAAATGACCGCTATCGTTCCGCCGCGGTTGAACAGCAGAAGCAGACCGAGCAGAATGTCCAGAATCGGGCTGATGTAGAGCAGGATGGTGGAGAGCGCGTTGCTTCCCTTGAGACGTACCCGAAGTTTCAGATACAGCTCGTAAATGCCCCAGATCAGGATGACTGCCGCGAGCACGATCAGCGCAACGTCGACAAGCGCCCAACCAAACACGAGAACCACAACCGCAAAGACCGCTTTCACGATCGCGGGCAGGGTCTTGTGATCCAGAAAGTCCAGAATCGCAAGCACCAGAAGCGCCACGCCAAAGACCGTCATTGCAACGTGAATGATGGTTTCGCCCTTCAGGATCAGGAACAGGACTCCAAGCAGAATCATGATTCCGCCCTCAAGCAGTTGGTTGTTGCTCAGCTTTCCCTTTTTCTTAGCCATTTTTCATTCCTCCTTGTTGTATTAGAGCCGTTCAAACGACTCGCCTTTTATTATACACCAATCCGAGGAAAAATGGAAGTCTTTTTCGCAAATTTACAAATCATCGCATTTTTTCTCCCAAAGAGGAAGAATAACAGTACTTTGGGTCGCTTTTGACGAGGGAAGCACGCCTTGGGAGGGGGGAGCGGGAGAAACAAATTTTTGCAAAAAAAAATATTTTTTTCGCAAACCCCTTGACAAACGAAGGACTTTGCGCTATAATATAGAAGTGCCTGAAAACAGGCGACCTTTGCGGCGTTAGCTCAGCTGGATAGAGTGTTTGGCTACGAACCAAAAGGTCGGGGGTTCGAGTCCCTTACGCCGCGCCAAATAACGGTCTGTAAGTTTTGCTTATAGACCGTTATTTTCGTATCCGCTATATGAAGTCAATATGATATGGTGAGATTACAGACTTACAGACTTCAGATTCAAAGGAGCGGCTTATGAAAAAGGGATGGTTGGTTGTTTTGCTTCTTGCGCTCTTGCTGTCTTTTCCGTCGTGCAAAAACCGTGGGGAAACGGGCGACGCGCCGACGGCTACCGCGACCTCGGAGCAGGAGACTCCGCCGACCGAAGAGGAGCAGGTCAAAAAGAAGGTGCTTGATCTCATGCAAACAATTCTCAGAGGACGGCATCCCGCATATCCTGATGCAATCCGACCTCCTATAACCCCAAATAAAAAAGCAAGCCTTACGACTTGCTTTTTTATTGTAACCGGAATTCGTAGCACGGAATACGGCAACATTAAAATCCGTACAAACAAAAAGCAAGAGGCAAAAATCCTCTTGCTTAAAGTTCTTGAAAGTCTTGAAATTGGATTGCAAGCAATCCGATTTTCACTTCATTTCAAGAAGGTTTCAAGCAGACCTCGGGACAGAGTCCCGAGGTCTTACCGTCCCACGATTATCCTCACCACCCGCACAATCAGACCGAGCAGAACCCAGCAGAGCGCGAAGCAGATGCAGAGACCGAACAGGGCGGAAACGCGAACGTTGAAGAGCGCCAAAGCGTTCAGAACGGCGGAGCGCGCGTTTGGGATCAGGTAGACGGGAACGGAGACGGCGATCAGAAGAATCAGATAAACGGGGAGCGCGGAAAGACTGTTCTTCACATCCGCCCAACTCAGGGTAATGTGCAAGCAAACTGAGAGAATGACAAGAAGCCCGATGAGACTGCGAAGCCAGTTATCGCGAAACGCCGCAGGAAAGCCGCGAAAGAGCGCGAATACACCCGCGAATAACTCCCGAACGGGAACAGAACCCGCATAGATCAGCTCGTTTGTGTGCGAAAGATAGTCCTGCCAGAGCGAGGGAAAGCAGAAATGCAGAGCAAGCACCACAACGCCAAGCCCGCTGAACAGAGGTCCTAACCCGATGAACAGATTTCCGAGCCGCGCCCAGGGGTTGCGCTTGCTGTAGGTGTGCTCCACATAGCCGTAAAGCCCGTCGGAGGGATGCGGCTTCCAAAGACGGATTTTGGTGATGCGGTGCAGAAACGGCAAACACATCAAAGCGTGTCCCAACTCGTGCACGGGCGTTCCGATTATCGAGGTGACATCCAGAATCACCCACGCGTGCCGTCCCACCAAACGCGAAAACAGGCGGGAGCAGAGCCAGATCAGAAGTCCGCAGGCGTAGAGAAGCCCGAGCGTCAAACCGATCAGCGCGAGCAGATAGAGCGGATAACTCATGAGAACTCCTTTCCGGAATCGACGTCCGCGCCGAACAGATCTTCGGGGCGGATCAGAGAGTGACGGCAGACCTCGCAGTGCGAATCGCCGTGCGGGTTGACGTGCCCGCAGACCACGCAGAACGCGCCGTCCGAGCGGTTGGCCGTTGCATTGGAAGCGGACGTCCCGGGAGCGGGAACTGTCCGCGGGTCAGGGAGCGGATAGGGGAGCGCGGAAAGCTTGCAGATCCGCACCCCCTCGTGGTAAAGCAGATAGAAGCCTTCCTTCTGCTCAAAGCGAAGCCACCGACGTTTGCCCGTGGCGGAATCGATCAACCGAATGGCGGTGTTCAGACGGAAGTCGTCACCCCTGACCCCGTGCGAAAGTCCCGAGCGCGTTACGGTGGCGATGAAGGAGCGATCGGTAAACAGTACCCACATCCGCAGCAGAAGAAAGCCGAGAACCGCCCCTCCGCCAAGCCAGAACGCAAGCTGCCATGCCGGCATCGGGTGGCGCTCATGTCCCGCATTGAAGCGCAGAACGCCGACGGCGAGCAGGGCAAGCCAGAGCAGATATAGCCCGATACGGGTCAATCGCCGCCGCAGAACCAACTGCCGCAGATCGCGGTTGCGCGCGGGAATTTTCGGATGCGCATTCATGCAAAAATCACCTCCATATCGCGCCTGATAGTGCCCACTGCCCGAGCGCAATCAGGTAGGAAACACCGAGCATCAGCGGGAGAGAAACAACCCATTTCCCGCCGCGGTTGAAGCCGTAAAAATCCTTCCATCCGCCGCGATCCGTGCCGATCAGAACCACCTCCGCGAGGTAGACCGCACCGTACAGCCCCATGGGAATCAGCGCCGCAAAGGTTGCGGAAAAGGGGAGCGGAGTCCCGCCGTCGGCAAACAGGAAGGAGAGGATGCAGAGAAGCGGGCAGATGAGATGCAGCCAAAGATTCGACCTGCCGTACATTTTGCCCCACCCCTGCGTGGGGGCAAGGAAACAGAGCACGGTGAGAAGCGTGAGCGTGACTGCGCAGACCGCAACGTATTTGAGCGCCAGCGCCCAGACGGGGAGCGCCGCCGCGCCGCCGAACAGGGTACGCAGGCGGAACGGGAACAGAACCGCGCAGGCAAGCGCGGCGAGCAGGTTGGAGTCGGTGGTGAAATAGCGAAAGGTTTTCGCGCCGTGACGGAAGCGGTTTTCTCCGTCCTCCACCGCAGGAAAGCGGGAGAGAACCGCGAGCGTGACCGCCGCGAACACGGCAAGGTTCAGGAGCGCCGAGACCCCTGCCTGCAGTTGATTTTCGGACATCGGATTCCTCCCAAGCAGAAGATACCTCTATTATAACGGATTCGACGGAAAAAGTCAAGAGGGGAGGGCAGTTTCGCAGAGGAGTTATGGTTGGATAAGATTTATCCCCCCTCATCAGTCGCTGATAGCGACAGATGAGGGGGGATAAATTCGCATATTTATTATAAAAAATCCGATCCCTACACCTCCCCGTCACCCTCCTTAAGCGGCGCTTATGACTTCACCGAGGGGCATAAATGTGACAGAATTTTTCATGTTTTTTCACGCAGTTTTCGCACAAAGCTGTGTTGGTCTTAAACAAAAAGGGTTACAATAAAATTACGGACAAACGAAAAGGAGGCTTTTACAATGGACGGAAACGGAACAAACAATTTCACAGGTTATCAATACACGGTGTCGCAGACGCCGCAAGCACCGAAAAAGAAACAGCATCGCGGCGGCGCATGGGTGGTTGCATTGGCGCTCTGCTTTGCAATTCTCGGCGGTGCAATCGGCGGCGGTACAGTGTGGCTTCTGACGCACAACAACACGACAAGCGCGGGCGGGTCGTCCTCCACCACGATCCAACAGGGCAGGCACGAAAATGTGACCGTCGACATCAACGAAATCGAAACGGGCAAGCTGATGACGGCGGCGGAGGTCTATGCCAAGAACGTGAACTCAACGGTGGGCATTCAGACCTCGATCACAAGCACCAATCTGTGGGGACAGCAGACCACCTCGGCGGCGTCCGGTTCGGGCTTTATCCTGACGGCGGACGGCTATATCGTCACGAATTATCACGTGATTCAGAACGCGAACAGCGTGACGGTGAGTACCTATGGCGGTGCGTCTTACAACGCCAAAATTGTCGGCTACGATGAGGGCAACGATCTGGCGGTGCTGAAGATTGAAGCGACGGGACTGTCACCCGTGGTGCTCGGCTCGTCGGAGAAGCTGAACGTGGGCGACACGGTGCTTGCCATCGGCAATCCGCTCGGCGAGCTGACCTTCTCGCTGACGACGGGTGTGGTCAGCGCGCTGAACCGTGAGGTGACCTTCTCGGGCGGGACGGTGATGGATCTGCTCCAGACCGACTGTGCCATCAACTCCGGCAACTCGGGCGGCGCGCTCTTCAATCTTTACGGTGAGGTGGTGGGAATCACCAACGCGAAGTACTCGGGCAGTTCTTCGTCGGGCGCTTCGATCGACAACATTGCGTTTGCAATTCCGATCGACAGTGTTCGCGCGATTGTGGAAAGCATCATTGAAAAGGGATACTATGCAAAGCCGGTGATCGGCGTCAGCGTGACCGATGTGGACGAGAACTCCCGTCAGCTGGGGATTCCTGCGGGCGCGTGGGTCAAGGAAGTGACTGCGGGCGGCGCTGCCGAGGCGGCGGGAATTCAGGCGAACGATGTGATTACGGCGATCAACGGCACTGAGATCTCGGGTGTAAGCGACCTGAAGCGGATCTTGGCAAAGGCGAGCGCGGGGGACGAGCTTTCTCTGGCCGTTTGGCGCAAAAACCAGTCTTTAACGCTCACAGTGGTTGTTCGCGAGGCGAAGGTATCGAATGCGGGGTGAAGACCTTGGGACTCTGCCCCAAGCCCCGCTTAGGGGACTTCTTAAGGAGAAGTCCCCTAAGAACCTTCAAGACCTTCAACTAAGGGGATTTTGAATCCTCTTTTTTGTTTGTACAGATTCTGATGTAGTCATTTCCGTGCTGCGAATTCCGGCTGCTCCTGCTACCGGATAGAAACGGTAGGAAGTTAGTTGATGATCGGGACGGAACGACCCGTGTGGGCGAATGTAACTTATTAACGGCTGTACAACGCCGTAGGCGTTTGCTCTGAAATGACACAGCGGGTATGGCGTATCGTAGAATATAACCTATTCGTTGCAATGTTACTTTATTTAACGGACTCATATTGTACCACTCACGCAACAATCAGCCCACTGTGTCATTCTGAGCGGAGCGGCACAGATATTGAAAATCAAGCGATAAAATCAAAAAATGCCGCGGAGTCGAACCCCGAAGGGGCGCCGGCAGGCGGAATCTCGGCACTCGCGTAGGGCATTGTATAGCCGATAATAAGTAACATTCACCCGAAGCGGAACGACACATGGGTCGTTCCGCCTTCCGTCCCTCAACTAACCTGAACCATTTCTATCCGGTAGCGGAGAGAGCGCAAGCGCACAAATCC
>URHR01000075.1 GCA_900547725.1 uncultured Eubacteriales bacterium | reverse complement strand
TCCTCTGTGGCACTGGGCTTCGGCTTCCGCTGCGGCTTTCTGGGCATGCTGCACATGGAGATCATTCAGGAGCGGCTCGAACGTGAGTTTGACCTTGACCTCATCACGACGCTGCCGAGCGTTATCTACCGCATCACGAAGACCGACGGCACGGTGCTCATGGTCGACAACCCGCACGACTACCCGAACCCCGCGTCCATCGAGGTCGCGGAGGAGCCGTTCGTGAACGTGTCGATCATCACGCCGCAGGAATTTGTCGGCAACATCATGCCGCTGTGCCAGGACCTGCGCGGCGAATATAAAAACATGCAGTACCTCGACAGCCGGCTCGTGGAGCTGCACTACGAGATGCCGCTCAACGAGATCGTCTACAACTTCTTCGACACGCTCAAGGCGCGCACGAAGGGCTATGCCTCGCTCGACTATGAGCTGAGCGAGTACCGCACGAGCGATCTGGTCAAGGTCGATATGCTTTTAAACGGCGATCAGGTCGACGCGCTGAGCTTCATCGCCCACAAGGACAAGGCCTACGGCCGGGCGCGCAAGCTGTGCGAAAAGCTCAAGGAGAACATCCCGCGGCAGCTGTTCGAGATCCCGGTGCAGGCCGCCATCGGCGGCAAGATCATCGCCCGCGAGACCGTCAAGGCCATGCGCAAGGACGTGCTTGCCAAGTGCTACGGCGGCGACATCACGCGGAAAAAGAAGTTGCTTGAGAAGCAAAAAGAGGGCAAGAAGAAGATGCGCCAGCTTGGCTCGGTTCAGGTTTCCCCCGAAGCCTTTATGGCAGTCCTTCGGTTGGATGATGAGGATTAAGGCGGGTAAGAAAGACCTTGGAGGCGCAGGGACACCTCTTTCAAGAGGTGTCCCTACCCTCCAAGCCTCCCTGACCCTCCTAGAACTTTCCCCTCAAGCCCCCGTTTAACGGGCTGAATATCTGAAAGAACTTAAGACGGGGGGCTTGAGGGGAAAGTTTTTGTCGCTTGGGGCGGCAAAAACTTTTTGGAGTTCGAGCGGAATTTATTTTTTAATGGTGGTACTTATGAAGAAGAGAACGCGGGTTTTGTTTGGGGTGTTATTGGGCGGATTGGTGGTGCTGACTGCTGTGTTGACGGTTTCTCTGATTGTGGGAGAAGTGCGGGCAGGTGAGCGGGATATGTTCGGCGGACTGGCGCGGTGGGCGCTGATTCTGCTTGGCATCGCATTTTCCCTCCCCTGCTTTCTTGCCGATTTTCTGGCGGTCAAGGGCGCGTATTTTCTGACGGAGGGCGACTATGAGGAGTCGACCCAACGGATTCCCGACATCGTTTCGCTTGCCGTCAGCGCCGTCCAGATTCTCGCATTCGTTACGGTCTGCACCACACACCTGATCTCCCCCGCAACCGTCTCCCTGACCGTTTTCAAGGTCTTTCTGGGCATCCTCTGGGGCTGTGCCGGCATCACCGTAACCGTTGAAATCGAACGCCTGAACGATTAAGATAAATAGTCGTTTCCTAAACTAACCTGAGCCATTCCTATCCGGTAGCGGAGAGAGACGACAGTCTTAGTAGCCGGAAATCGCAGCACGGAATACGGCTACACCAAAATCAGCGCCACAAAAACATGGGGGTAAAATCCCCTTAGTTAAAGTTCTTGAAATTCTTAAAAACTTCTTTCAAGAAGTTTTTAAGCAGGGTTCGGGGCAGAGCCCCGAGGTCTTGACCTTAAAAAGGAGTACACATGGAAAGTATCGGACGGGTAATCGAAACGAGCGGAGAGATCGCAACGGTCGAGGTCAGAAGAGCGTCCGCCTGCGAGGGATGCCATAAGAACGCGGAGGGCGGATGCGCAGTCTGCGGGCTGTTGGGCGGCGAGAAGATCAGAACGATGAAAACGAAGGCAGGAAACGGGATCGGCGCAAAGATCGGCGACGTCGTGCGGATCGAAACCCCGAACGAGAAAACGCTTTTGTGGGCGGCAATCGTGTTCCTGCTCCCACTGGTTCTGACAGCGGCGGGATTCGGTATCGCCTGCGCTGTGACCGATCGTGCCGCATGGCGGGCGGTCGGCGCGGCACTCGGCTTTGTCCTCTGCTTTGCGGGACTGCGGGTCGTTTCGGGTATCCTCGGGAAACGCCCCCCGGAAGCAACCATTACCGAAATTGTAGAGCCGGGAAGTCAGCCCGAACAACACGAACAACACGAACAGCCCGGGAAATAACGGGCGGAAAGGAGAGTATCCCAATGGAAGCGGAAATGGAAAAACGACGCCGGAAATGGACTGTCCGCTACCCTGCGCATGACGCGGAAGCGGACAGGCAAACGGCGGAACTGGCGGCGGAACTGGGATGCTCGGCAACCGCCGCAAAACTCCTGTGGAATCGCGACCTCAAAACCGCAGAGGCGGCAAACCGCTTCCTGCGACTGGAGGAAACGAGATTCCACGACGCGTTTCTCATGCGCGATATGGACAAAGCCGTGGCGAGAATCGAGAAGGCATTGGCGGCGGGCGAGAAGATTGCCATCTACGGCGACTACGACGTCGACGGCGTGACCTCCACAAGCCTGCTCTACCTCTATCTCCGCGAACGCGGCGCGGACGTGATTTACTACATCCCGAGCCGCCTGCACGAGGGCTACGGTCTGTCGCGCGGCGCAATGGATCGGCTGGCGGAAGCCGGCGTGCGGCTTATGATTACCGTCGATACGGGTATTACCGCCGTTGACGAAACCGCGTATGCGAAAACGCTCGGCATCGAAACCGTCGTGACCGACCACCACGCCTGCCGCGAAACCCTGCCGGATGTCTGCGCGGCGGTCAACCCGCACAGGCCGGACGACGAATACCCGTTTGACGAACTGGCAGGGGTCGGCGTGGTGTTCAAACTGGTGTCGGCAATGGAGATCACGCGGGCGCGGCGCGAGGGCGAGAGCGACGCCGCGGCGGTGCGCAGAATCTGCCACGATTACGCCGATCTGGTGGCGATCGGAACGGTGGCGGACGTGATGCCGTTGGTGGACGAGAACCGACTGATCGTCAGCTACGGCCTGTCGCGTATCAACCGTGAGCCGAGGGCGGGCATCGCCGCGCTGATCGAGGCGGCAAACGGGAAGGGGAGAGCGCCGAGACGGGTCAACTCCACCTTCATCGGCTTCGGAATCGCCCCGCGCATGAACGCGGCGGGCAGAATGGGCGACGCAACCGTTGCCGCTGAACTGCTGCTCTCGGAGGGCGGAGAGAAATCAGAGCGCCTTGCCGGGGAGCTGTGCGAACTGAACGCCGAGCGGCAGACCGAGGAAAACCGAATCGCCGAGGCGGCGTACCGGAAGATTGAGGAACAGGCGGCAAAGGAAAAGCCGCGCGTGTTGGTGCTGGACGATGACGACTGGCATCAGGGCATCATCGGCATTGTCGCGTCACGAATCACCGAGCGCTACGGGTTGCCGTCCATCCTTGTGACCTATGACGGATCTCCCGACCGCGACGGATCGGCGGCGGATCTCGGAAAAGGCTCGGGCAGAAGCGTCAAGGGGCTGAATCTGGTCGAAGCGCTTACCGCCTGCGCGGATCTGTTGGAGCGGTTCGGCGGGCATGAACTGGCGGCGGGTCTGAGCGTGCGGCGCGGAAACATCCCGCTTCTGCGGGAGCGGCTGAACGCCTACGCGGCGGAGCGCCTGACCGACGAGATGCTGTGCGTGTGTCTGGACGCGGACTGCGAGGTCGGCATGACGGAACTGACCGAAAAACTGGTGGAGGAAACCGAAAAGCTGGAACCGTTCGGGACTGCGAATCCCGCGCCCGTGTTCGTGATGCGAAACGCCAACCTGCGCAGAGTTTCGCCCATCGGGGGCGGGAAGCACCTGCGCATGACGGTGGAGAAGGACGGCGTTTCCATGGGCGCGGTCTGGTTCGGCATGACGCTGGCGGCGCTCGATTTCGACACGGCAGAACCGGTGGATCTGATGTTCCGCCTCGGCATCAACGAGTTCCGGGGGGAGACATCGCTCCAGATGACGCTGATCGACGCGCGCCCCACCGCGGACGGCGAAGCGGAACTGGAGCGCGAAAAGCGGCGGTACGCCGAGATCGAGGCAGGTGGGCACTTTGCGCGAACCGAGGATCTGTTGCCGAGCCGCGACGAATGCGGGGCGGTCTGGCGGTTTCTGCGACGGGAAGCGGCACTGGGACACAGCACATTCCCCGTGCGGCGGCTGCTCCTGCGCCTCAACGGGCAGGGAGCGGGGCATTTCAATTACTGTAAACTGATGTGGATTCTGCGGATCTTTGACGAGCTGAAGCTGTGTAGCTTCCGCGAGCCGGTTCCCGACACTCTGTTGCTGTCGCCCGACGGCTCGGGCGGGAAGAAAGATCTGGACAGTTCGGTGCTGCTCGCGTCCCTGCGGGCAAGAGCCGACTGAAGCACATCATAGAAAGGGTCGTAACGATGAGCAATACGGCGGTACACACCGATATCACGCGTCTGTTGGAGATTCTGCGCGCGACGGGAAAACAATACGACACGGACAAGATCCGTGCGGCATACGAATATGCAAACGAGATGCACCGCGGGCAGATGCGCGCGAGCGGAGAACCGTATATCTCCCACCCGATTGCCGTGGCGGAGATTGTGGCGGGTCTGGAACTGGACACCGATTCCATCTGCGCCGCGCTCCTGCACGACACGGTGGAGGACTGCTCGGACAAGACCAACCTGCACGAGATCGAGAAGAAATTCGGCACGGACGTTGCCATGCTGGTTGACGGGCTGACGAAGATCGTCACCCTGCGGGTTGAGGACAAGGAAGAGGCGCACATCGAAAATCTGCGCAAGATGCTGCTTGCCATGTCGAAGGACGTGCGGGTCATCTTCATCAAGCTCTGCGACCGCCTGCACAATATGCGCACGCTTGACGCAAAGCCCGAGTCCAAGCGCCGCCTGACCGCGCTGGAAACCATGCACGTCTACGCGCCTCTGGCGCATCGGCTCGGTATGCAGCGCATCAAGCAGGAACTCGAGAACCTCAGTCTGCAGTATCTTGACCCCATCGGTTACGAAGAGGTCCGCCGGCATATTGAGGAAAAGTACGGGCAGAACCTCAACTTCATCGAAAAGGTCCGCGCGGCGGTCGACCGCAAAATGCGCGAGAACAACATTCACTTCACGCTCGAGGGGCGCATCAAATCGGTCTATTCCATCTACCGCAAGATGTACAACCAGAACAAGTCCTTCGACCAGATCTACGATTTCTACGCCCTGCGTATCATCGTGGACACCGAACTGGAATGCTACACCGCGCTCGGTCTGATTCACGAGATGTTCAACTCCATCCCCGGGCGCTTCAAGGACTATATCTCCACACCGAAGCCGAATATGTACCGCTCGCTTCACACCACGGTCATCGGGCGGGACGGTATCCCGTTCGAGGTTCAGATCCGGACATGGGAAATGCACCACTTTGCCGAATACGGTATGGCGGCGCACTGGAAGTACAAGTCTGGCGTGACGACCAAGGAAGAAATGGACAAGAAGCTTGCGTGGATCGCAAGCCTGATCGAGACCGAGGACGGCGAGCGCGACCCCGAGGAATTCATGAACGCGCTCAAGACCGACATCTGCCACGACGAGGTGTTCGTGTTCACGCCGAAAGGCGACGTCATTGCTCTGCCGAACGGCGCGAACGTGATCGACTTTGCCTATGCGGTTCACTCGGCGGTGGGAAACAAGATGATCGGCGGAAAGATCAACGGCATGATCGTGCCGATCGACCGCACGCTCCAGAACGGCGAGATTGTGGAGGTACTGACCTCCGCTGCTTCCAAAGGTCCGAGCCGGGACTGGATCAACATCGTCAAAACCTCGTCGGCGCGTTCCAAAATCCGCGCGTGGTTCAAAAAGGAACAGCGGGCGGACAATATCGCCATCGGGCGGGGGCTGGTTGACACCGAGATCAAGCGGGTGGCGGGCAAGTCCGTCGGCGAAGGACAGCGGAACGACATCGTTCAGCCCGTTGCCACGCGCTTCGGCTTCACAAGTCCCGAGGACTTTTACAATGCCATCGGCTACGGCGGAATCGGCATGGAGAAGGTCAGAAACCGCATTCAGGAGGAGTGCCTGCGGGTGTTCCGTCCCGAGGCGGCGGAAGCGCCGAAAATCACCTCGGCGGAGCAGATTCCGACCCGCCCCGCGCCCAAGAACCTGCACGGCGGAAGCGGCGTGATAGTGGACGGCGAGAGAGGGTGTCTGGTCAAATTCGCGAAATGCTGCAATCCGCTGCCGGGCGATTCGATTATCGGTTTCGTAACCAAGGGCTTCGGGATTTCCATCCATAAGCTGGACTGTCCGAACGTCATTCAGGGACGGAAAAATCCCGAAAACGACGACCGTTGGAAGGAAGCGCACTGGGAGCGCGAGGACGGCGGTGCGGATCACGGCGTTTACGAAGCGCTGCTTCAGGTCTACAGCGACGACCGCATCGGAATGCTGGCGGATATTACCTCGGCGCTTGCGGAAATGCGGGTGTCGATCCTGCAGGTCGGCGTGGTGCGGCGCGGGGACAACACCTCTATTGTCAACCTCAAGGTGGGGTGCAAGAATATCGACCACTATAACTCCATCGTTTCCAGACTGCGCGGGCTGAACGGTGTGAACAACATCATCCGCGGATTTTCGTAAGGAGGAAGCATGAAAGCAGTCATTCAACGCGTAGACCGTGCGTGTGTCAGGGTCGACGGCGAGACCGTCGGCGAATGCGGGAGAGGATTCCTGATTCTGCTCGGTGTGGCGGAGGGCGACACCGAAGCGGAGGCGGATCTGCTCTGCCGCAAAACGGTGGGGCTTCGCGTGTTTCCGGACGAGGCGGGCAAAATGAACCGCTCGCTCTCGGATATCGGGGGAGAGGCGCTGATCGTTTCGCAGTTCACGCTGCTTGCAAACTGCCGCCACGGCAACCGCCCGGATTTCCTTGCCTCGGCAAAGCCCGGGGAGGCAAAGCGGCTTTACGAATATTTTACCGCGCAGGTGAAGAAAACGGTTTCCCACGTCGACAGCGGCGTGTTCGGCGCGCACATGGAAGTGTCGCTTCTGAACAACGGGCCGGTTACCATCCTGCTCGACACCGAAGAACTGAAAAAGAAGTAAGGAGAGGTCGTCATGAGACTGATATTGGACGGACCCGTTAACGTATACTATGTGCAGACGCTCTGCATGATCTTCTTTCCCGGCGCAAAATTCGGCGAGGCGGAGAAGAACGACCCGACCGCTCCCGAGGTGCGCCTGACGCTCACCGAGCGCGACGGCGGAATGGAGGCAAAGGCGACCGTGACCGTGGACGGCGCGAGCGAGACCGCGACCAAGCGGGTGGAATTCTCGGTTTGGGACAGCCGCGAAAAGACCGCGAAAAAAGCGTGCGGCGCGGCGATTATCACCGCCTGCGGAACGTTGCTCGGCTACCGCCCGTCGTGGGGGATGCTGACCGGCGTGCGCCCCTCCAAGGTTGCAACCGAGCTGTTGCAGGCGGGGGTCAGCAAAACAAGGGTCAAAAAAATTCTGTCGGGCGAGTATCTGGCAATTCCGAAGAAGGCGGCGCTGGCGGTGGACGTGGCGCTCAACGAGCAGAAGATCATCGGCGTACCGGGGAGGAAGGACTGCAGCCTGTATGTCTCGATTCCGTTCTGTCCCACGCGGTGCTCCTATTGCTCGTTCGTGTCCTACACCTCGGCGCGCCTGCTCTCGCTGATTCCCGAGTACCTCGAACACCTTGTGCGCGACGTGCGCGAGATGCTCGGCGAAATCCGGCGGCTCGGGCTGAATCTGCGGACGATCTACATCGGCGGCGGGACTCCGACCATCCTTTCGGCGGAACAGCTGCGCGTGCTCCTTTCGGCAATTGCGGAGAATACCGACGTGACGAAACTGGAAGAATACACGCTGGAATCGGGCAGAGCCGACACCATCACGGCGGAAAAATTCGCGGTTGCGAAGGAATACGGCGTGAACCGCGTTTGCGTGAATCCGCAGTCGCTCTGCGATGACGTCCTGCGGCAGATCGGCAGAAGCCACACGGCGGAGGACTTCTTCCGCGCGTTTGACGTGGCGCGGGAGTCGGGCATTCCCTATATCAACACCGATCTTATCGTCGGGCTTCCCGGGGACAGCTTCCGAACCTTCTCCAAGACCTTTGACCAAATCGTTTCCCTGCGCCCCGAGAACATTACGGTGCACACCTTCTGCGTGAAGAAGGCTTCCGAAATTCTGCGGCAGGACGCGGACGTTTACTCCCTGCACGGCGGCGACGCGGGCAAGTGCGTGGATTACACGCAACTGCAGGCGCAGCAGGAGGGCTACAAGCCGTACTATATGTATCGGCAGAAGAACACCGTGGGAAACTATGAGAACGTCGGATTCGCGCTGGAGGGCGCGGAGTGTCGCTACAACATCTACATGATGGAGGAAGTTCACACAATCTTCGCGGCGGGCGCGGGCGCGGTGACGAAGATGGTGGACTACCGCCCCACGGCGGGCGGCAAGCCGAAGATCGAACGGCTGTTCTATCCGAAGTACCCTTACGAATACCTGCGCGACGAAAGCACTGCGGAAAAGCTCGCCGCAATCGAGACCTTCTGCCGCGAGCACGAACTGGTGTAAGACCTTGGGACGCTGGTTCCAAGATGGCATGAAAATGCAAAATCTGTGCGTGATTTGATGATAGGACCTTACACGGGTGCCGAGATCCCGCCTGCTGGCGCCCCTTCGGGGTTCGACTGCGCGGCAATG
>URHR01000074.1 GCA_900547725.1 uncultured Eubacteriales bacterium | reverse complement strand
GCTTCCCCTCGGGGGGAAGCTGTCGCGTTAGCGACTGATGAGGGGGGATAAATCTTCTCTCACCAATGTTTGCCCCGTATTTATGAGGTCTTATTTCGCATGACACTGACCCGCAAGATTCCCGTCTTGCGGGTTCTTTCAAAAACACCGGAAAGGAGCGCCGCATGGAAGCCGTTTGGGACAAAATCAAAGCATACCTCCGCCATGCCGTGCGTTGCGTCGATCCGGTGCTTTTTTTCAGCGTCACGGCGCTCGGAATTCTGAGCATCGTCACCATCTACGGCGCGGTGGATAATTTCGGAATGTCCAAGCTGAAAATGCAGGTGGCGATGTTCCTTTTTGGCAGTGTCGCCACGGTTGTGATCGCCACGTTGGACTTCCGCGTCATTGTGGACAAGCTGTGGCTGCCGTTTTTCATCGGGTCGGTGCTCCTGCTCGGCATTACGCTGATCTGGGGCAAGAGCGGCGTGAGCATGGAAACGGGCAATAAGAGCTGGCTCAAAATTCCGATCATCGGACTGATGATTCAGCCGTCCGAGTTCGTCAAATTCGCATTTATCTGTACCTTTTCCAAACACCTGTTCACGGTGCGGGATCGCATCAACCATCCGCGCAGTGTGGCGGGACTTGCTTTGCACGCGGGCATTATTGTGGCGCTGATTCTGAAGTCGGGCGACCTTGGCGTGGCGTTGGTGTATTTGGCCATCATTGCGATGATGCTGTTCTGTGCGGGACTTCATCTCGGCTATTTCGGCGCGGGAACGGTTGCGTTGGTTCTGTTGTCGCCGTATCTGTGGGAGAAGCTGGAGTTCTACCAACAGCGGCGGATCATTGTGGGATTCAATCCCGAACTGGACCCGCAGGGGAAGGGGTATCAGCCGCTTCTGAGCCGTCGGGCAATCTCGCACGGCGGACTGTTTGGGCGAGGACTGTTCTCGGGTGGCTATTATGAGGTTCTGGACGCGTCGCACACCGATTTCATTTTTGCAACCATCTGCGAAAAATTCGGCTTTGTCGGCGGGATTCTGGTCATCGCAACGTTCTGCGTGATCGTGGTGCGGGTTTTCCGCATTGCACGGATTGCGAACAGCTCGGATTACGGCGGTCTGATCTGCGCGGGGGTCGGGGCAATGTTCGTGGCGCAGATTCTCGAAAACATCGGCATGACGCTTGCGATGCTCCCCGTGGTGGGCATTACGCTGCCGTTCCTCTCCTGCGGGGGTTCGTCGATGCTGGCAACCTTTTTGATGATGGGTTTGGTGCACAGCGTATACGCGCATTCCAACGCGGTGCGATCCTCGGTGGCGTTGCGCGCACTGGGGGAGTGAATCTTTTTAGGCGGTGTCATAAAGCGACCTCCGGAATCATATAGTGTAGTACTTCAATACACGAAATGATTCCGGAGGTTCGCTATGTTTATTTATTCCATGCGTGCGGGTACGCTGAAGCTGATCGGTGTGATCTGCGTTGCGCTGACGGTTCTGATTACGTTGATCGCGTTTGTGCCGACCTACACGGTGGGCAGTGACGCGGTGAATGCGAGCGGGAACGCGGCGGAGATCAGCTATGACAAGGTAAAGAGTGCGGACGACGTGGGCAGATTTTTGTCGCAGTTCGGTTGGCAGACCGACGGGAAGCCCGAAGAAGTGGAAACGGTGACAGTTCCCGAAGCGTTTGACAAAGTATTTGCGGCGTACAACGAGCTGCAGAAAGAGCAGGGGCTGAATCTGTCGAAGTACCGCGGCAAGGAGGTCACGCGATACACGTTCCGTGTGACCAACTATGAGGGATACGAGGGAAAGGTTTTTGCCAACGTTCTGGTTTACCGCAACCGCGTGATCGGCGGCGACGTCTGCTCCGCCGATACATCCGGTTTTGTGCACGGGTTTTCCAAGAGAGCCTGAAACAGAAACAAAAGTCAGTTTCCGAAGTGCTTTTTCCTGCGGATAAACCGAACAAAGGCAAAGCCGCCGAAGCCCGCTGCTGCGGCAGACCCGATCGCGATGCCGACAATTGCGCCGCCGGGAAGCTTCTTCTTTTCAGTATCTTTTTCTTCGGGGGCTGGATTTTCGGGCTTCGGGCTTTCGGGAGCGGGATCGTTTCCGCCACTTGCGTCGCCGGCGGACGGAAGGTCCTCATAGACAGCCGTGAGCGACACCTCACCGGTTACGGTAAAGGTATACGCCGCATCCGTGCTTACGGCAGTTCCGTCAGCCGTCTGCCAGTATCCGAACCGCTTGCCTTCCGCAGGTGTGTCTGCCTTTACGGTAATGCGCTCGCCGACCGGAAATCTGCCGCCTCCCGTTCCGTTTGTTACCGTTACCGTTACGGGAACAGGCGTGGGGATTGTCGGCTTGGCGGGCTTTTCAATGGTAAGATCGGTTATTTCCGCACCGTTTGCGTCGAAACAGCGACCGCAGACGGTGCATTTTCTGTGCCCCTTTACGCCCTCTGCTTCTTCGGTTGCGGGGATTTCGTCAATCCAAGCGCCGAGACGGTGCGGAGCGGGCGTCCCGTAGCTGTTGCCGCACAGCCAGCAGACCGCCGGGGTGACGCAGGTCGCCGTTCCGCCGGAGCAGTCCTCCGTTTCGGTGTGGTTCGGGTCTCTTGCGCAGATACGGGTGTGCGTGCCGTTGCCGTTGCTTACGGGCGCGCGCCAATCGTGGCTGTCGTTGGTCGGAATCGCAAGATCGGTTATTTCCGTGGCTTCGTCCGAGGCGTAATGCCTGCCGCAAAGCCTGCAATCCGCGTGTCCTTTTACCCCTTTTTCGGTGCAGGTTGCCGGGACTTCGTTGACCCAAGGCGACAGATCATGCGCGTCCGGTTCTATGGCAAGCCGCAAGGCTTCCGCGTCGGTTTCGTTCCTGTTCTCGTCAAAATAGCCGCCGCATTCCGAGCAACGGTAATGCGCCTTCATGCCTTCGGAAGAACAGGTCGGTGCAACGCTCGGTATCAGCTCGCCGTAGCGGTGCGAGACGCAACCCGGTTCGGTATCCCTCAGCTTCGTGTAAGCCTTTATCCGGGCAATCTGCCCGCCGTAGGAGATGAAGTCATAGCCGCCGGAGGATTTCGCAAAAGAGGGCTTTTTGGTATCGGTCTGTACGGTCATGAGCTTTGCAGTGCCGTCGGGGGAGGAAATCTCCGCAATGACAGAAAAATACGATCCTGCGGCGAGCCTGACGGGGGTGTCCAGCCTGATGGTGTTATAGCCGCCGTAGCGGAAGGTCTGCGTTTTCTCGGCGGCAGGAGCGCCGCTTTCCACGGATGACGCGCCCCAGCCGGAAAGTCCGGTGTAGACCCGAACCGTTACCGTAGCGTTGTTGCCCGTAAACCCGATGTTGACCGCTTCCAGGTATTCCGATCTGTCCGGCGTTCCTTTTTTTGCTTCGTACACATTGGCGGCATGACGGATGTTCGACAAGCCGAAATCGGTTTCGCTGTTGTCGTAGTAGTAATTGAAATCGTACGCCTCTTTCGGCGCATAGGTAAAGGTCCACGCGGTTGTGGGGGAGATTTTGCTCTCGTAGGTGAGCCAGAAGTAGCCGTTGTCACTGTAGCTGTTTTTCACCAGCCAGCCGCCGTTCCGCGTAACCTGTCCGGGCTTGAAAAGACTGCCGTCGATCCCGTCATCCCAGCCGACCAGCGTAATTGCATGGGGAATCCCGTTTGTAACCGCATTGTCGTTATAGTAGGGCTTGGTTCCGCCGTCGTAGTAACAGGAAGCGGTAACCGCGCCGTATTCGGCAATGGCTCTTTTCAGCTCCGCAATCCGCTCGTCTCCGGTCAGGTCAGAGGAGATCAGATTCGCGCTTTCAAAGCGGTAGAGTGTATTTTCCGCAACATTCGCGGCAGGTTTGTCGCCTGCAATCGGCCCCTGCCACATACTCAGCAGGGCAGGGGTCTGCCCGATCTGACCTGCGCGGGACAACCATTCGCCCGCATAGCTGCTGTGATAGGACGCGTTGTTCCCGAGCGGGTCGGTGTTTCTGACATATTTCCGATAGGCAAGGGCTTGAGGATTCAGCCGTAAGATCTCCTTCGTGCCGAGCCGTTGCTTCAGGATAGCGGCTTCGGAAGCGTTGATTGCGGAATATGCCCAGCAAAGGTTGGTGTCGCCCTGATCCTTTACAGGCGTCAGGTCATCCCGCGGATCGAATTTTGACAGACCTGCGATCTGTTCGGCGGAATCATGGAAGTTCGCGGAAGCCGAACCGACAAAGGCTGACGGGTTTGACGCATTTCCGATTGCCGCCAATGACATTGACAAGGTTGCCGATAAAAGCAGAAAGGACGCAAAACCGAACAGAAATCCGGTAAATCCCGATTTTTTCATTCGTTTCCTCCGATGCATTTTGCAGAAGTAAAAAAGGACGGTCTGTAATCCGCAAAAAAGACTTGCCTACAGACCGTCATATTTGGTGCGGGCGACAGGACTTGAACCTGCACACCGAATGGTATAAGATCCTAAATCTTACGTGTCTGCCAATTTCACCACGCCCGCCCGCGTTTCAGGCGCGGCGAAATATCGCCATCACCCGTCCGTTCCTTATTCTATCATTTTTTCGTGCATTTGTCAAGCTTTTTCGAAAAAGAAGAAAGGAAACGCCGCACAAGAGTGCCGATTGCGCCCTGTGCGGCATTGCCCTGCGGGAGGGCTTTCGGGTGAAAGCCCTCCCGCAACGGTTTGTCCCGTTTTATTTCTTTTTCTTTTCGTGGCAGGCTCCTGCCATGGCACAATGCGCGCAATTACAGCCGCACGACGATTTCCCGCGCCGCTTATCGCGGATCAGCGAAAAGACAATCAGTCCCACAACTACGACCAGTGCCGCGCAGATCAGCACGGTTGGCAGATACTTTGCAACCCAAAACAACATAGCAGAAACTCCTTTCACAATTTTTACAGCCGATTATTTCGTAACCTTGACTTCCGCGGTCAGCTTGGTTGCTTCCTTGTAGGGGCGGATGATCATGTAAACCATACCCGCCAGAAGCGCAACCGCCACGATGATACCGAACACATTTGCTTTTCCGATGAAGATGTTACCGAATTGGTTGATCATCAGCGCGATTGCATAAGCAAAGCCGCATTGATAGCCGATGGCGAACCAGGTCCACTTCGGGCTGTTCATCTCACGCTTGATTGCACCGATTGCCGCAAAGCAGGGAGCGCAGAGCAGGTTGAACACGAGGAACGCATACGCGCTGACGCCCGTGAAAGCTTCCTGAAGCGCGAGGTAGACGTTGCCGGAAGCACCGTAGAGAATACCCATTGTACCGACGATGTTTTCCTTTGCAACCAGACCCGTGATGGACGCGACGGTTGCCTGCCATGTGCCGAAGCCGAGAGGCTTGAAGATCCACGCGATAGCACCGCCGACCGCTGCGAGCATGGACTGATCCAGTTCATCCTCCGCAAGCATACGGAAGCCGTCTGCCGTGAAGCCGAAGTAGCTGGTGAACCAGACCACGATCGTGGACAGGGCGATGATTGTACCCGCCTTCTTGATGAAGGACCAACCGCGCTCCCACATCGACCGCAGAACGTTTCCGACGGTGGGGAGGTGGTAAGCGGGAAGCTCCATAACGAACGGAGCAGGATCGCCCGCGAACATCTTGGTCTTTTTCAGCATGATACCCGAGAGAATGATTGCCGCCATACCGATGAAGTATGCGCTGGTTGCAACCAGAGCCGAGCCGCCGAACAGAGCGCCCGCGATCATTCCGATGAACGGAACTTTCGCGCCGCAGGGAATAAAGGTGGTGGTCATGATCGTCATACGACGGTCACGCTCGTTTTCGATGGTACGCGAAGCCATGATGCCGGGGATACCGCAACCGGTACCGATCAGCATCGGGATAAAGGACTTGCCCGACAGACCGAAGCGGCGGAAGATACGGTCGAGAACGAACGCGATACGCGCCATGTAACCGCACGCCTCAAGGAACGCGAGAAGCAGGAACAGAACCAACATCTGGGGAACAAAGCCGAGCACCGCGCCAACGCCGGCAACGATACCGTCCAGAAGCAGACCGGAGAGCCACGCGGGCGCTTCCGCTTTTTCCAGACCCGCGCCGATCAGAGCGGGGATACCGGGAACCCAAGGACCGAAATCGCGCTCCGAAGGACCTTCAAAGTTCTTTCCTTCCAGATAAGCAACAGCGTCGAGGTAGGAAATCTGGATCACGCCGTCGTTCTTCTTTTCCGATTCGGGAATGACGTCGTAGTAAACCAGCAGATCTGCCTGCTCGTAGGTGTCCTCGTCAATGATGACGTCCTTTGCGGTTGCGGTCGAACCGGCTGCTGCTTTGACCGCCTTCAAGGCAGCCAGAGCCGCGTCCGCGTCGAAATCGTCCGCTTCGGGATCGATTGCGTCGTCGCCGAGGAATGCGTTGACCGCGTTCAGCGCGTCGCTGTACTCGCCTGCGGCTTCATCATATTCGCCTCTGCCGATGCCGAGCATGAACCAACCGTCGCCAAACAGACCGTCGTTCGTCCAGTCGGTTGCAAACGAACCGACAGTAACCATCGAGATGTAGTAAACCAGGAACATGATTGCCGCGAAGATGGGCAGTCCCAACCAACGGTTGGTCACGATGCGGTCGATCTTATCCGAAGTGGAGATTTTGCCTGTGTTTTTCTTTTTGTAGCAACTCTTGATGATGGTGGAAATGTAAATGTAGCGCTCGTTGGTGATGATGCTTTCCGCGTCGTCGTCCATCTCTTTTTCCGCCGCCTTGATGTCGGCTTCAATGTGGGAGAGAATCTGCGGATCGAGCTTCAGCTGTTCCATCACCTTGTCATCGCGCTCGAAAATCTTGATGGCGTACCATCTCTGCTGCTCTTCGGGCAGATTGTGCACGGCTGCTTCCTCAATGTGCGCAATTGCGTGCTCCACGCAACCGGAGAAGCTGTGCATCGGAACGGTTTTGGTCTCCTTCGCCGCCTTGATGGCTTCCTCTGCAGCGGTCTGGATGCCCGTGCCTTTCAGTGCGGAGATCTCCACGACCTTGCAGCCCAACTGGCGGGAAAGCTCGCCGATGTTGATCTGGTCGCCGCTCTTGCGAACCACGTCAATCATGTTGATTGCAACCACAACCGGAATTCCAAGCTCGGTCAGCTGCGTGGTGAGGTAGAGGTTTCTTTCCAGATTCGTGCCGTCGATGATGTTCAGAATCGCGTCGGGACGCTCGGCGATGAGGTAATTTCTCGCCACAACTTCTTCCAGCGTGTAGGGGGAGAGAGAGTAGATGCCGGGCAGGTCGGTGATGATCACATCATTGTGCCCCTTGAGTTTACCCTCTTTCTTCTCGACCGTAACGCCGGGCCAGTTACCGACAAACTGATTGGAGCCGGTCAGCGCGTTGAACAGGGTTGTCTTACCGGCGTTGGGGTTACCGGCAAGTGCAATGCGGATACTGTTTTCCATTTTGCTTTTTTTCCTTTCATATTAGTCCTGACTAACTTTGATTCGCACCGAGCACATCGCAGATGCCTCGGAGCAGGGGATCACTCGACCTCAACCATTTCGGCGTCAGCCTTGCGCAACGACAACTCATAGCCGCGCACATGAACCTCAACCGGATCGCCGAGCGGAGCGACCTTGCGGACATAGACTTCGGTGCCCTTCGTCAGCCCCATGTCCATGATACGGCGCTTGACCGCACCTTCTCCGTTGAGCCGCACGACCTTGACCGTTTCTCCGACTTTGGTGTCACGCAGTGTTTTCATAGTTTCGTCTCCTTTCAGAAGTTAAATCATGATTTTCTGTGCCATCTCGCGACTGATGGCGATTCTGGATTCCTTGACATTGACGATCAGATTGCCTGCCATAGAGTTGACTACGGTCACGGTTCCTCCGACCACAAAGCCCAGATTCTCCAGATGCTGTTTGACCTCGGGATTTCCGCCAACCTTTTTGATGATTTGCGGCGTTCCCATGTCGGCAACGATCAGTGGCATCATAGAATCCATCCTTTCTGATTTGTCATCAATGTTAGTTTTTGCTAACCCGACAAACCAATCAACAGTTAGCCCTTGCTAACCATCCTATATTATACAAGGGGAGCGCGGTTTTGTCAATCCCTTTTTTGCAATTTCTTGAAATTTGTGATTTCTGACTGATGATTTTTGGAAGAAAAAGAGCGAAAACAGAAAAATTATACAACTTTTTCGCGTATTATCCCGGGAATTTCGCTCTCTCCGATGACCCGGATGCCGTGTTTCTGTAACAACCGAACCGTAATTCCGTCTCCCGTGACCAATTTTCCGCTGAAACTGCCGTCGTAGACTTTCCCAACGCCGCAGGAAGGACTTTTTTCCTTCAGAACTGCCAAACGGCAACCGTTTTCCTGCGCCACCCGCAAAGCCGCTTCCGCTCCCGCAAGGTATTCCGCCGTGACATCCGCGCCGAGACGATTCCGCACGCGCCCGTCCGTCCCGATTTCGGATGCGGGGCGTGGCGTGGGCAGACCGCCCGATTGCTCGGGACAGATCGGAATCAGCCGATAGTGCGCCCGTAAGCTCTCTACCGCAGAACAGGGCTTTGACGCCCCGTCGTAACGGCAGGGAACACCCAATAAACAAGCGCTTACCAGTATCGCTTCCTTCTCCATATCCGCTCACCTCGTTTCTGACTATATTGTAGCACATGATGGGGGAAAAGTCAAGGGAAACAGGATACTTGTATCGGCGGGATTTCCGATGGTCAGTGGTGCGAAACCTTTCAGCAGATAACATTCCTGTGGTGAGCGGAGATAAAATTCCTCCTACGTAACGCTTACAAAAATTCGCGCATCCCACTTACCCAAGGAGCGCGACAGCCGCACTCTGTAACAACTCT
>URHR01000073.1 GCA_900547725.1 uncultured Eubacteriales bacterium | reverse complement strand
CTTTCATTCTCTGCCGTACCCTTGTCCCTATTATGACAGCCGCGTATTATATCTCCATCCCCTCTCCGCTGAATGGTCGGAACATATTTCTGGCAGATTCCAGCGTATTCAATTTTACTGGCATCATCATATTCCGCACCGCTCACATGATGTCCCGATCTGTTGTAGCATGTCACCTGACAGCCCTGCTGCGCCATCCGTGTGCAGAGCTCTTTGACAACGATCTCTACTCCGCCCTCTCTCGACCACCTTTTGTGGCCAAAAACAGCAAGCCTCAATTTCTCTTTCATTTTCCCTTTCCCGCCACTTTCCCCATTTAGGGATCTCATCCCCATACCGTGCCAAACTCCGGCCCGGTTTCCTTTACATCACAAAAAGCCCGGACGCATTTACGCCCAGGTTTTTGACTGATTTACGCCGCAATTCATTGACATTTTATTTCCAGAATCATCAATATCAATTTCGTAAATGTATTTATCGACACTAAAAACATTTTACCATTTTTTCCTTTGGGATACAATACTTTTCAGCTGTATCATTGCCTGCTTCATGGCTAAGATTTCCGTACTTTATTCCGTCTTTTTGTTGCAACATATTCATTTTGGAAAGAAACTCGTTCCATTGCTTTTTTCAGCAAAAAAACACCCTTCCCCTCACGGAAACCCGCAAAAGGAAGGGTGTTGAACTCAATATCCTGTTGTCATGCCAATCACAGCATGTTCGTACCGGCAAAGCCGGTATCAACTGTTATTCAGCACGGCACCTCAAGCGCTTTTGAGCGTAGAGCTATGATTAGCAGTTCTCAGCGAAGTACTTAATGGTACGGACCATCTGAGAGGTGTAGGAGTTCTCGTTGTCGTACCAAGACACGACCTGAACCTGATAGGTGTCGTCGTCGATCTTAGCGACCATGGTCTGGGTAGCGTCGAACAGAGAGCCGTAGCGCATACCGATGACGTCGGAGGAGACGATCTGGTCCTCGTTGTAGCCGAAGGACTCAGAAGCAGCAGCCTTCATAGCAGCGTTGATGGACTCCTTGGTGACGTCCTTGCCCTTGACGACTGCGACCAGCAGGGTGGTGGAGCCGGTGGGAACAGGCACACGCTGAGCAGAGCCGATCAGCTTGCCGTTCAGCTCGGGGATAACCAGACCGATTGCCTTTGCAGCGCCGGTGGAGTTCGGAACGATGTTGACCGAAGCGGCGCGGGCACGGCGGAGGTCACCCTTTCTGTGCGGGCCGTCCAGAACCATCTGGTCGCCGGTGAAAGCGTGAACGGTGGTCATGATACCCGACAGGATGGGAGCGTAATCGTTGAGCGCCTTCGCCATGGGAGCGAGGCAGTTGGTGGTGCAGGAAGCGGCGGAAATGATCTGATCCTCGGGGGTCAGAGTCTTTTCGTTGACGCTGTAGACAATGGTCTTGAGGTCGTTGCCCGCGGGAGCGGAGATAACAACCTTCTTTGCGCCTGCTTCGATGTGCGCCATCGACTTTTCTTTGGAAGTATAGAAGCCGGTGCATTCCAGAACGACATCGACCTTCAGCTTCTTCCACGGGCAGTTCTTCGCGTCCTTCTCGGCGTAGATCTTCATGGTCTTGCCGTCAACGGTCAGCGTGCCCGCCTCATCGTCTGCGGAAATCTCATGATTGTACTTGCCCTGTGCCGAGTCGTACTTGAGCAGGTGAGCCAGCATAGAGGGCTTGGTCAGGTCGTTGATCGCAACGACGGTGTAGCCCTTTGCACCGAACATCTGACGGAACGCCAGACGGCCGATACGTCCGAAACCGTTAATCGCAACTTTTACATTTGCCATTGGAATGAATCCTCCGTTAAAAAAATTCTGAGTCGGAACCGCCCCGAGGGGTTGTCCTTTTCATACAGATATATTTTACCTCATTTTTTCGAAACTTACAAGGGCTTTGACGTAAAATTATCATTTTCGTTACAATTATTCAAGATGGTCGAATGGAGATCGGCTTCTGTGTGCAAATTGCCGTCTGTTTCGTCGGACATTTGGCGGCAGAGACGGGAAAACCGCACAAGAGCCGGGAGATTTGCCAGTCTGTGCGGCTCTGCAAGCATCCGCCAAGCCCATTCCAGCCCCGCCTTCTGCCAGAGAAGCGGCGCGCGACGAACCCGTCCCGCCCAGACATCCAGACTGCCGCCAAGCCCCGCCGCCACCCGAACCGACGGAAGAAGCGGCAGATTGCGGGCGATCCATTCCTCCTGCGCGGGATAGCCGAGACAGACCGGAAGCACCGTGGGGCGGCAGGCGCGGATGACCGAAATCAGGTTTCGGTTTTCCTCGCCGTCGCGGTCAAAGTAGCCCCAGTATGTTCCCACAATCGTAAGGGCGGGGAAGCGCCGCCGCAGATTTTCCGCCGCGCACGCCGCCACGCCGTCTGCTCCGCCGAGCAGAAAGACCCGCTCGCCCCGCGCGGCGCAGGCAGAGAGAAGCGCTTCTCCGAAGTCGATTCCCGCAACCCGCCCGTGCGCAAAGGGCGTTCCCAACCGCGCCGCCGCGCGCACAACTCCGCCGCCGTCCGGCAGAATCAGCGAGGCGCCCGAAAGCAGGCGCAGATGCTCCGGCGACCGCGCACAATCCTCCAGCATCAGCGCGTTCGGCGTGACCACAAAGCAAGCGTTCCCGCCCGTCAGCGCCGCGCGCACCGCGTGTTCTGTCCCGATATCGTCAAAATCCAACCCGCAAACCCGTATTTTCATCCGTTTTTCACTCCGTTCTCAAGAAAAAGGCTTGACAATTCCCCGTATTGGAGATATAATATATAAGTATCAGGATAATCGGCGAAATGATACGGCAAAGCCGCGTTTTACCGATTTTTGCATTCGGAAAGGATTTTTTTGACATGGGAAAGAACAACGAGAAAATGGTGGAGCAGATCACGTCGATGGACGTGGATTTTGCGCAATGGTATACCGACGTGGTGAAAAAGGCGGAGCTTGTGGACTACTCCGGTGTGCGCGGATGTATGGTCATCCGACCCTACGGCTACGCGATCTGGGAGAACATTCAGCACGACCTTGACGCGCGCTTCAAGGCACTGGGGCATGAGAATGTCTATATGCCGATGTTCATTCCCGAAAGCCTGCTGCAGAAGGAGAAGGATCATGTGGAGGGCTTCGCACCCGAGTGCGCATGGGTCACGGTGGGCGGAACTACGCAGCTGACCGAGCGGCTCTGCGTTCGCCCGACCTCCGAGACGCTGTTCTGCGAGCATTACAAGAATATCATTCAATCCTACCGCGACCTGCCGAAGCTCTACAACCAGTGGTGCAATGTCGTGCGTTGGGAAAAGACCACCCGCCCGTTCCTCCGTACCTCGGAGTTCCTGTGGCAGGAAGGTCACACCATGCATGAGACCGCCGAGGAAGCGCGTGAGGAAACCATGCGGATGCTGAAGGTTTACGAGGACTTCTACGCCGAGGCGCTGGCGATTCCCGCTTACACGGGGCGCAAGACCGAAAAGGAGAAGTTCGCGGGTGCGGAGGAGACCTACACCATCGAGCCGATGATGCACAACGGCGTGGCGCTTCAGGGCGGAACTTCGCACTATTTCGGCGACGGTTTTGCAAAAGCGTTCGGTATTACCTTTACGGGGCGCGACAATCAGCTGCGCTACCCGTACCAGACCTCTTGGGGGGTGTCAACGCGCTCCATCGGCGCAATTATCATGACCCACGGAGACAACAACGGTCTGATTCTGCCGCCTCGCGTAGCGCCGATTCAGGTGGTCATTATCCCCGTCGCGCAGCATAAGGAAGGCGTTCTGGAAAAAGCGGAGGCTTTGCGCGCGGAGCTTGCCAAGACCCTGCGGGTCAAGCTGGACGACAGCGAGAACTCCACGGGTTGGAAGTTCAGCCAGTATGAGATGAAGGGCGTTCCGCTCCGTCTGGAGATCGGACCGCGCGATATTGAAAGCAACACCTGCGTGCTGGTCAGCCGCGTGACGAGAGAAAAGACGGTTGTCAGCCTCGACAATCTGACCGAAGCGGTGAATGCCGCGTTGCAGAAGGTGCATGATGAGCTGTATCAGCGCGCACTGGAAAACCGCAACAACCGCACCTATGACGCGCACAGCTATGAGGAATTTCTTGACATTGCCGCCAACAAGTCGGGCTATATCCGCGCGATGTGGTGCGGCGAGACGGCGTGCGAGGAGAAACTGAAGGACGTTACGGGCGGCGTGAAGTCGCGTTGCATCCCGTTCACCGAGGAGCACCTTGCCGACACCTGCGTCTGCTGCGGAAAGCCCGCCAAGCATATGGTCATCTGGGGCAGACAGTATTGATCGGATAAACCGTGATATAGTGTTTTTTCGGGCAGACAGAATGCGTTGCTTTTATATCAGGCTGTTTGATTTGTTTAGCGGGAGGAGGCTATATGACTGTATTAGCCAATTGGGTTTATCGTCCCATCACGAAGAACATTGTTCTTGGCGTTATCTTGAGTTTGCTTTCTGTTGCAGGGATTGTTGCATCGCTATCCGATAGCGAGATGTGTATCATCTTGGTGCTTGTTTTGATCGGCGTTGTTTGCATAACCGTTTTCTCTTGTATTGAAAAAACAAAGGTGAATCGGGAAGAAACTCCCCCGATTTATGCAAAAGGAAAAATCCTGTTTCTGTATGACGGAACAAGTCGGGTAGAGATACCGATTGACCGCATTGTCCGTTTAGTTGGAAAAAACAAACGCTATTTTCACATCTATGTTCGTTTTTTTAGTTGGGGAACTTATAACTACGGCAAAGTTTCTGTTTGCTATTGGGATAAAAACAATAAGAAAAGTGTATTCAAAATTTCTCCTATCTTTAAGCCGGAGGATGTGTCGGATAAGGTTATGCAGTATATACTGAGTACACGGATAGCACTTTGATGTGTTTTGCCAATTGTTTTTGTCAGGATATTTTGTCACGCGCGGTTCACAAAAAGGCTTCCCCTCGGGGGGAAGCTGTCGCGTTAGCGACTGATGAGGGGGGATGCGTTCCACTCCCCCCTCACATCCCCCGCATCTTTATCCGAGCATTTTTTCAAGCGCCGCGATCCGCGTGCAGACCGTGAGCACCTTGACCGCAGTCAGCAGATCGTCCTCGTTCGGATAGGTCGGCGCAATGCGGATGTTGCTGTCGTCGGGGTCGTTGCCGTATGGATAGGTTGCCCCGACCCGCGTCAGCTTCACGCCCGCCTGTTCGCAAAGCGCATAGGTTCGCTTCGCGCAACCGTTCATCACATACAGGCTGATGAAATATCCGCCGAGCGGGCGCGTCCAATGCGCAACGCCCGTATCGGAAAGGTCGCCGTCCAGATGATCCAGAACGATTTCAAACTTCGGGCGGATCAGATCGGCAAGCATCATCATGTGCTGCCGGATGTTCTCCGCGTTGCCGAAATAGCGCACGTGGCGCAACTGATTGATCTTGTCAAACCCGATGGTCTGCGCACCGATGATCGGCATGATCTGCCGCAGATTCTCCTGCGACGCCGCCATGATTGCCACGCCTGAGCCGGGGAAGGAAATCTTGGAGGTTGACGCAAAGTAGAACACCCGATTGCCGTTTCCGTGCCGCGCGCACGCTTCGAAAATATCCGCCAGTTCGTCGCGGCGGTCGGGATACAGATCGTGCACCGCATAGGCGTTGTCCCAGAAAATTCGGAAATCCTTCGCCGCCGTCCGCATCGCGCCGAAGCGCTCCACCGTTTCGTCCGAATAGGTAATCCCATCGGGGTTGGAGTACTTCGGACAGCACCAGATGCCCTTGATCATCGGGTCGGAGGCAACCAGACGTTCCACCTCGTCCATGTCGGGTCCCGTCGGGGTCATCGCAACGGGAATCATCCCGATGCCGAGCGATTCGCAAACGCCGAAATGACGGTCATACCCGGGAGACGGGCAAAGGAAGCAGATTTTTTCCTCTTTGCACCACGGGCGGTCGCTGTCGCAAACACCGTAGAGCATTGCGCGCGCAACCGCGTCATACATCAGATTCAGCGAGGAATTGCCGCCGATGAACAGATCCTCGGCGGGAATGTGCAGCAGCTCCGCGAACATCCGCTTCGCCTCGGGAATGCCGTCCAGAACGCCGTAGTTGCGGCAGTCAAAGCCGTTTTCGGTGCGGCAGTCCGAGGAGGAACTGATGCAGTCGAGCATTCCCTGCAGCAGATCCAGCTGCGCCGCCCCGGGCTTGCCGCGCGAGAGATCCAACTCCAATCCCCGCGCCCGATACGACTCGTATTCCCGTTTCAGATTCTCCAGCAGGACGGTCTGCTCCTGCCGTGACAGTTTTGCGTATTCCATCTGTATCGCTATCGCCTTTCCGTGGGAGTAACCCCAAAATTCTACCTTAACAGTATAGCATATTCATGCCGAAAAAGCAATATGTTTTTGCAAAATAATCGTTACGGGAATTCACTTTTGGTGGTTTCGCTGTCTTTTGACCAAAACAGAGAGACAATATTTGCAAGTTCTTTTTGATTTCCTGCATATTGAATCCCGCTCCAATGCGCAGGAAAGAGACAGCGGAAGCGATCTTCGCGCCAACGGTCGTCAATCAGAACCGCCACGCCGCGATCCGTCTCGCGACGGATAACTCTCCCCACCGCCTGCAGGACGCGGTTCATTCCGGGATAGGTGTAGGCGTAGTCATAGCCTGCCTCGCCGTTTTCGTCGTAGTATTCGCGCAGGATGTTCCGCTCGCTTGAAAGCCCCGGGAGTCCCACGCCCACCACCACCGTGCCGATGAGCCTGCCGCCCGGGAGATCCACCCCCTCGGAAAACGAGCCGCCCAACACGCAGAAGCCGACGCGCAGTTTCCCGTCGTCAACAAACCGCGCAAGGAATTCCTCCCGCCCACGCAGTCCCATGTCGTGCGTCTGCTCAATGGTTTCCACCAACGGATACCGCGCGCGGAACGCTTCCAACACCCGCCCGAGGTACTCGTAGGACGGGAAAAAGACCATATAATTGCCTCTCTTCCCCGAAACCGTTGCCGCGACGCAGGCGGCGATTTTTTTTGCGCTCTTTTCGCGATCCTCGTAGCGCGTGCTGACTCCCGTCACTGCCGCCAGGCAGAGATTGGCGGGGTCGAACGGGGACGGAATCGAGAGCCGCACTGCGCCCTTTCCGCCGCCGAGGATATTGGCAAAATAATCGGGCGGGGTCAGCGTTGCCGAGAAAAAGACCGCCGCTTTGGCACGCGACAGCGCCGCGTCCAACACCTCAGACGGGTCAAGGCAAACGAGCCGAACCATCACCTCATGCCCGTGCCGTTCCGCAAAGGTCAGGAAATGCGAGTCGTAATGCCCGGCAACCACGGTGAATTTCTTCAGTGTCGCGCCGAACGACGTCACCTCGGGCGGCACGTCTCCCTTTTGCGCCAACGACGAAAGGAACTCGCGGCAGTTCTCTGCCTGAGCGGACAGTTTCTCCATTGCGCCGTGCGTGATATAGTACCCGTGCTTCACGCCGTCGCGGTCGGTTTCCGCGCCCTCGCGGCAAAGCCCGCGGCAGGAACGCAACGCCAGAATCAGATCCTTCAGCGGCTTCCCACCGTCCGCAAGCGGGCTTTCGGCGGCTCTCTCGGGGGCGGACAGTACGCGCCACGCCGTTTCCGCGTCAGTCAGTGCCAACTGCGCCGAATACATTGCGCGGGCGCGGTCGGCGAGGTTGTGCGCCTCGTCCACCAGAAAAACGTTCCGTTCCGCAGGCACGTCCTGCGCGAAATAGCGCCGCAGGTAGACCAGCGGGTCGAACACATAGTTATAGTCGCAGATGAGGATATCGCAGAATTCCGACAGTTCCAGCTGCAACTCATACGGGCAAAGTCCGTAATCCTCCGCCGCTTTTTCCAGCACGCCGCGTGTGTAGCCGTTGCCGTGATCCAGCAGGTCGCACAGCGCGGTCGGAACGCGGTCGTAAAACCGCGCCGCCCGGGGGCACATCAGCGGATTGCAATGCGCGGTGATGCCGCACGGATCTTCGCGCGCCTCGCGGTTCGGGCAGATGCGGTCGCGCGAGGTCAGGATAACGGTTCGGAGGTGTCCGCCCGCGTTATAAATATCCTTTGCGGCGCGGAAGGCTTCGCGGCAGGTGCTCGCCTTTGCGGTCAGGTAGAACACGCGGTCGCAGCTTTCATCCCCGAGTGCGCGGACTGCGGGATATAGGGTGGAGACGGTTTTCCCGATTCCCGTCGGGGCTTCTACAAACAACCGTTTGCCGTGTCGGATATCGCGGTAGCATTCGCCAAGGAGGGTTTCCTGCCCTTCGCGGAGGTTGCGGTACGGGAAGCGGCATCCCTTCGCTGACGGCAGTCTTGTTCTTGCGCGCTCCGCGATATATCCCGCCCGCCAGAGCACGCGGGAGATGAGTTCCGCGCAGTAGTCCTCCAGTTCCTCTGCGGTTTTGGTGACGGTGGTGGTTTCGCAGGCTTCGTCGGAGGGGCGGTATTTGGTCATACGGACTTCAACCGCGCTTGCGTGTTCTTTCTGTGCAAGCATCCACGCGTAGCACATTGCCTGCGCTTCATGCAGGGCGGTTGGCGGACGGTCGACCCGTCCGTTGGTGGTTTTGATTTCCTCGACGACCGGGATATCCCCATGCAAAACGCCGTCGGCTCTGCCGCTGATTTCGACTTTGAAGTCGTCCGTCTCAACAATCCAAGCGAGCGTTTTTTCGATTTCGTAGCCATTCTCGCTCATGCGTTTTTGCAGCAACTGATGCGCTTCCTGCCCTTCTGCGGCTCTGCGCAGACCGATCCCTCTCGCGCCGGGGCGCAGGTCGAGATCCCCTCCCCTCAAAGCAAGCAGACAAAGCTCCCCGGCGGGGAGCTTAACGGTATTCGTTTCTGCTTCGTATTTCATGGGGATACCTCTCTTAAGACCTCGGGGGAAAGACCTTGGGGGAAGACCTTGGGGGAAGACCTTGGGGGAAGACCTTGGGGGAAG
>URHR01000072.1 GCA_900547725.1 uncultured Eubacteriales bacterium | reverse complement strand
TGGCGGTTGCAAAGCAACCGCCAGTAGCGAAGCGTTACTTCTTCCTTAAGAAGTCCCCTAAGTGGGCTTGGGACAGAGTCCCAAGGTCTTAATTCTCCCCTGAATTAGCCCCGTCGCCGAACAGCGCCTTCAGCTTGGCGATGGTCGCCTCGTCAACCGCCTCGTTGCCGGTCTTGGACTCCAGATCAGCGATCGCCGCGTCAACCTCGGCGCGCTTCTCTCCGTCAACGGGAATCGTCACGTCGGAATCCACCAGAGTGTCCAGAATCACGGTGCTCTTGGAGCAATCGTTTACAAGCTTCGTCATGTCAACATCGTCGAGGTTGCCGTTCTTTTCCATCACATCTGCCGCGGTGAGCAGTAACTCGCCCTCGCGCTTGAAGTCGATGTTTTCAACGTCCAGATTCTTGATGGCTTCGGGAACATCGTCGCCGAGCGACTCGGTCGCGCTCTTCAGCATACCGTTGAGCGCCTTCTTCGCCTCGGGCGTCAGCTCATCCATCTCGGTCAGAGCCTTGGCAAGCTCTCTGACGCTGTCCACGTTGATCGTACCGTCGGGATTGGTCACATTCTTCAGTGCGGCAGCCTTGGTTGCCAGCTTTGCGGCGGCAGACAGCGCGTCAATCTGCGAAGAAATGGTCACCTTTTCGCCGTCCTTGTTCTCCACGGTCGAGAGCGAACGGTAGAAGCCGCCGCCAATGCCGCTGTAGAACTTGCTGATGCCGGAGGTGCTGTACTCCGTAATGCCGCTGTCTTTGACCGTCATCATGTCGTCAACCTGCGTACCGGACGCGCTGTCGCTTGTGACGGAAGAAAGATCAATGGAAGCCAATTTGCCCGCCTCGATCAACAAACCGTTAATCGGAGCATAAACCGCAAACGCAACAAACAGACCGCAAGCCGCGCCGAGCACCGTGCCGAGCAAACGTGCGTGCGCTCTTCTGCCAATCAGCGGGCGCAGAACCAGTTTGAGAATCGGGAACACCAGAATCCATGTGACAAACTGCAACAGTCCGAAAATCACAACAAACGCAATCACCTTTGCAAATGCCTGCGCCATCGGAATCACAATGTCGGTGACTGCCTTACCGCCATCGGAAAAACTGCTTGCCAACAGCTCCTCAATCGTTTTGCCGTCGCTGATTTTGATGTTGACAATCGCGTTGGAAACAGACCCGCAAAGAGCAAGTGCCAGAACAAAGCAGAGTACCAGAAGCGCCGCGCGCAGAATCGAGCGCCGCATACCGCGGAACAGTCCCAACAGTGCGCCGACGGCGACCGATACCAACGTTCCGCCCAGAACAAGAGCCACGAAGTAATTCATAAATTCCCTCCTATGGAAAATCTGATATTTCATTATATCACACCGTTTGGCGCTTGTCAAGCATTTGTGAATAAAAATTAAAAAAAGTCGACAAAAAGGAGCTTCCGTCAGGAAGCCCCTCTCATTTTTCGGATCGTCTCGGCAAGAACTTAAATAAATCCCCTTGCTGAAAGTTCTTGAAGGTTCTCGGGACAGAGTCCCAAGGTCTTCCCCCCTACTCGCGCACGGGAATCTCCGTACACCGTACCTCGCATCCACGCGTGCGCAGAAGCGCCGCCAGATCGTCGGTTTTCAGCCAGACCGTTGCCGTGTTGTCGTTCGGGTGAACGCCGACAAGACCGCCCGCAAGATCGCGATCCAGATAAAGCACCACACGGTGTTCCGAATCCGACTCATTCAGAAGCCCGAACGGGGTCACCGAGCCTGCAGTCAGCCCCAACAGCGCAAGCAGCTCTTCGTCGCTCGCAAAACTGAGCGGTCTTGTCCCCTGCTCGCGGCGGAACTGCCTGAGATCCACCCGCTTGTTGCCCTGCACGGTGAGCAGATAGAAATTCTGCCGCCGGTCGTCCCGCACGAACAGATTCTTCGCATCCGCCTCGGGGTGCGGCAACGGAATCGCCGCCAAGTCCGCCATGGTGTATACCGCGCCGTGCTCGGTGACTTCATACGCAATCCCCAGCGCGTCAAGCAGGGCGTAGACTTCCTGTTTGTTCATTCCGTTTTCCTCCGATACCGAAAACGGTCCGCCGCACGGCAGACCGTTTTGTATGATCCCTGTACTTTACAGGCTGACCGACTCCGCGAGCGCAGCAAGCCTGCGGCACTCTTCCTGCCGCTTCTCCACAAGCGCCTTCATCCCGACAAGCTCCGCTTCGCTGAACCCGTCCAGATCGCCCGGCTTGAGTTTGTTCTTGTACATCCGGTCGGTCTTGCGGACAAAGTTGATGTCGGTTGCAACAACCTTGCCGTCAATCTCGCACATGGCAACGCTGCTGTGTCCCGCGACCAACAGCTCCACCGCGCGCACACCCATCTCGGACGCAATGAAACGATCCTTGAGCGAGGGCTTTCCGCCTCTGACAACGTGCGCGAACTGCGCGTACTTGCTCTCCACACCCGTTTCGGTCTGGATGCGCTCGCGCAGATACTCGCCGTAGTTGCGCCCGTTCACCTGCGGCATCCCCTCGGATACCACGACGATCATGCTCCGCTTGTGCCCCTTCGGGTTGTCCCGCAGAGCACGGATCTTGCGCAGGCAGGATTCCTCGTCAAAAGGAAGTTCGGGGACTGCAACCGCAACCGCACCCGAGGCAACCGCCGCGTAAAGCGCAATCAGCCCGCAGTTTCTGCCCATGACCTCGACGACGTTCAGCCGCGCGTGCGATTCGCAGGTATCGCGCAGATGGTCGATCAGGTCAACCGTGGTGTTCAGCGCGGTATCGAAACCGATGGTATAATCGGTTGCAGAAATATCGTTGTCAATCGTTCCGGGCAGACCGATGCAGGGAATGCCTGCTTTGGTCATATCGTAAGCGCCACCGTAAGTTCCGTCGCCGCCGATGCAGATCAGCGCGTCAATGCCAACCTTTTTGCAGGCTCTGACCGCCTTTGCAACGCCCTCGGGAGTTGCAAATTCCAGACATCTGCTGGAATACAGGATGGTGCCGCCCTGCCCGATGATATTCGCAACGGTGTGGGGCGTGATGCTCTCAAGCTCGGGTTCCGGCTCTGCCATCAGTCCCGAATAGCCGCCGACAATGCCGACAACCTCAATATTCATCTCATACGCCCGATCCACAACCGCCTTGATCGCGGCGTTCATCCCGGGGGCGTCTCCGCCGGATGTGAGAACTCCGATTTTATGAAATACTGCCATTTTTTCTACCTCCGTCTTGCCTTTCGCTCGACCTTTTCGGTTCCTTGCCAAAAAAATATCAATCAAATATTATTGTATACCTTTTTTTCCAAAAAATCAAGACCTTTTACAAAAAATTTATATTTGAAAGAGACAGAATCCGGCAAAAAATCCCCGGCGGTTCGGTCGCCCCGCGGCTTATTCGGACTCTATGGGTGACAGATCTTCGTATTCCGCAGATTTCTCGGATTCGCCCTTTTGCGTTTCGAGCATTGCCGCAATGGACGGGCTGTTCCGGGTCAGCTTTTTGATCGACAACCCCTGCGCTTTCCCGTCCGCAATTTCCAGATTGTGATCGGACTTCTGCAAAAATTCTTTGACCATCTCCAAGCCTTTTATCGTATCATCGATTTTCCGGATCGCTTTTTCATAATTGTCATGCGCCAACTTGCAGTTCCGGTTGAAATCACTCTTGAAGGTATTCATTTTACTTTCGAAATTGGCAAGGTCAATGCTCTGCTGTTGCGCAAGGACAAGTTCTTTCCGGTAGGACAGGGAAGAGAGTGCCGCATTCCGCAACAGGGTAATCAGCGGGATAAAGCACTGCGGTCTGACAACGTACATCTTTTCGTAGCGATGGGACATATCCACGATTCCCGCGTTGTAGAAGTCGTTGTCCGCCTCCAGCATGGACACCAGAACCGCATACTCGCACTTCTTTTCCCGCCGATCCTTGTCCAGCTCCTTCAGGAAATCCTCATTCTTCTTTTTGGTTGCGGTTTCGTCCTGCTCGTTCTTCATTTCAAACATGATGGAAATGAATTCGACCCCGTCACGGCTCTCCCGGAAAATAAAGTCTCCCTTGCTGCCGGTTCTCGCGTCGTTGTCCTTCTCGAACGTCGCATTCTGAAATCCGATCATGCGGATCTTGTTGAACTCGTTCAGGCAATACTGCTCCAGACTTTCCCCCACCATTTTGGTGGAAAGCTTTGCCTTGAACTCCCTGTAAAAATCAATCTCGCGCTGTTTGTTCTCCAGCTCCACTTCGTGTCGTTTATTCAATTCCGCAATTTCAAGATTCTTTCGGTCAATGGCGGACTGCTGCTCCAGTTTGCTGTGCTCTTCTTTCGCCTGCATCTCGGACAACTGCTTTTGCAGATCTTCGATTTTATGATTGGAAGCGTCCCTCTCTTCCGCCCGCTCCCGCTCATATTTCCGCTCCGCTTCCTGTTGCTTTGCCTCCGCTTCCGCCCGCAGTTTGCCTTCCTGCATCTGCTTTTCGGTTTCCAACCTTGCAATCTTTTCCTGCAAGTCCCCGATCTCGGAATTCAGTTTTTCCCTCTGCTTGTTGAGACTGTCCTCGTTCAGGCGCTGCAGTTCCTGCTGTTTTGCGTCCGCTTTTGCCTGCAGTGCCTCTTCCTGCATCTGCTTTTCCGCTTCCAGTCTGGAAATCCGGTTCTTCAGTTCGTTCACGGCAGCGTCGGATTCCCGCTGCTGTTTTGCAAGCGCTTCCTCATTCAGCCGTTTCAGTTCCGCCTGTTCGACCCGCGCCCGGGATTCCATGTTGCGAAGCCGCAGTTCTGCTTGCTCTTCCACGTCCCGCTTGAATTCCGAATCCCGCACCTGCTGTACAATCGCCGCATAGTTCGACTCGTCAACCTTGAATACCTCGCCGCATTTCGGACATCTGATCTCGTTCATCATAATCGGGTTTCTCCTTTTATTAAATAGTGGGGTGTATCTTCAACAACCGACGTCTTCCGCGTCCCGGGTCGCTTCTTCCTGCACCAACCGCGAAAGCATACAGAATGCCGCAAACTGCTTTGCCTCCGCCTTTGTATCCGCAACAATCGTTTCTTCCATGTCGCGCCCTTCTATCGAGCAGGCGCATTGCCATGTGGCATTTCCCGTTACGGGGTCTGTCTCTGCCGCGACAATGACATAAACCGGCTTCCCGATCGGTTTCCCGCCGATCTCATATTTCTTCTGCCACAGTTCCTGTAATTGGTTGACTGCGCGTTCCTCCGTCGGGTTGCCGACAAGATCCCGGATTCTTTTTTCCACGGCACTGCAACGGCGAAGCCACTCCAACGCCTCGCTTGCCGCTTCCGCCGCCGCTTCCTTTTTGCTCTTTCCGATGCCCGAGAAAACGGTTGGGCAAGACCATACGATTCCCACGGTGTCGTCAAACAGCCGAACCGTGCAGGAAAAACCGTTCTTCGTTTCCCGATACGTATATTCCGGCATCAGATGGAATTTTCTCTGCATCACGGTCTGCAGGTCGCCCACCGCGTTCTCTTTCCCAAAGCCGTTATCCAATTTTTCGCCCAGAAGCAGCATCCGCTCCGCCACGTCGGACAGAATTCCAAAATTCCATCCGCAATCCAGCGCAACCGCGCCGAAAACCGCCTCGAACAGATCCTCGCGCGCCTTTTGCCCGTTCTCAACGTTCTGCAACTCGTCCCCGTTGCTCATAATTAAGTACCGCGACCATCCGAGCCGCTCGATTTCCGCCGCCAGAGTCTCACGGCATACCAGCGCACTTTTCAGCTTCGTCATATTCCCCTCGGAACGCGCCGACCGAAACGCAGAAGCCAGAAAGTGACCCTCCACCCGACAGGAAGCCGGGAATTCGCGGAACTCGCCGTAACGGTCGATCAGTTTCCGCATCACAACCAGATCAAGCGCCTTGTCGCCGATAAACTCCAAGGTTTCGTTGCTCTCCGCGCCTGCTTCCCCGCCGGGATTCGTCCAGGCGGTCAGCATTTCTTCCGTGTACGACTTTCTCGTAAACGCCTGCGCCAACAAGTAGGGCTTGCGGAACGAATATCCGATATCCGCCTCCACCTGTTTGCGTGCAGTTCCGCTTTGGAACTGTTCGATTTTTCCGATTCCGTTTGTGCTCATATAAACCCCTTTCCGGAGGGAAGCCGTATCAAAACAAAAACTCCCCTCGCGACCGATAAAATCAGGTGCGACGGGAGCAATCCGTTTTCGATGCAGAACAAGATACACTGCCCCCTGCAATCGGGACAGTTCACCCTTGTTTACAGAAATTCCATTCTCCGGTACGGAACGGAAAGGACGTGTAACGTGTACGCAAAGTAAAACACGGGTGTAAAACATCCTCATTTAACAGACCCCGCCGGCTGACGTCCGGTAAATGAGAAGATTTTACATACACTTTTTACGATGTTTACGCGATGATTGACGCTCTTCCTTCGCAACCTGTGTTTTCATTATAGCAAATCGGAAACCGGATGTCAAGGACTTTTTGAAAATTTATGAAAATTATTTTTCCGACCGCCGCATAGTTGCATAGTTGCATCGCTGCATGATTGCATCGCTTCCTGCGGCAGACAGACAGCAAAAGACCCGGGCGCAATCCGTTCGGATCAAACCCGGGTCTTTCTTGTCAAGCATCTACAAAAAAGATTTTTTGCTTTTTTAGAGGAGAACTTGAACGCAGAAAAAAGCTATAAGTGCGCATCGGCTTATCAAGCCATGCGAACGAACGATATGACTATTCTATCATTCACTTCACTTTCCAGTATCCTTTATAGTCCGATCCGACACGTTCGATTGCGCCGCTGTCTTTGAGTTTTTTCAGCCTTAAAGCAATCGTTTTCCTGCTTACTCCAATCTTTTCGGACAACTGAAGCATCGTATACCCCGGATCCTCTGCAAGAAGCCGAAGTAACATTCGCTCACCGTCAGTCACCTTCTCAGTCACCCTGTCAGTCACCTTGTCCGAGCGAATCACCCGATCCTCCGGTGCAGTAAACTTTATCATAATATCGCCAGGATTAACTGTATACTCCGGCTGAGGAACTCCATCCTTTCTACAGGCAGAACAAATCTTTTCCACCCCTCGTCCCCAACTCTCAATAAATCCCGCAAGATAAAAGACATGGGCAATGTTCGGGTTATACGGGCTGGATGCGTGCTTGCGCATCAGATTCTCAATCGTCCAGTTTTCCGGTAAGCTGCCGCAATTAGCGATATACAACTTATCTTCATATACACTAATTTGGATCGGAATACCAGACTGATACTGTTTATGACACAACGCATTCAGAAGGGCTTCCCGTAATGCATCTTCCGGCACAAAATAGCGTTCAATTCGTTGCAACCCATCATAGGAGATCTTTGCTTTCATGTATTTAAGATGCACCAATTCCACCACTTTATCAATTTGTTCCAACAGGGATCCGTGAACCTCATCCTGATAAAGCAAATCCGCATCCGATTCAAAATAACCGATTTTGACATATGCGCCAAGCTGCCACTTTTCAGGATCCTTACTAAAAAGGAGCATTGCTGCATTCGTCAAATAGCCGCCATTCATCAGATGGAGTTTTTCCATTAGAACATCCTTCGGTTCTTCCAACACACTTCTGTCAATGCGGCCTTTTCGTGTTGCCCATTGTTTGAACCGAGTCACAACCTCATCATCTATGTCGCGCATTGTTAATGCCGGTAACGGCAAATTATCCCATGTTGCTCCGCGTTTCCGCATCAAAAAAGCCTCCAACGCAGGACCGGTCAAAATCTGACGCGTACTGCCGCTACGATAATAATAAATTCCCTTGCAGGAAATCCCAATCGGATAAGACGGAACATCCAATTCCAAATATTCTTTTCCGTCCTGTTCCAACAAGTTGACTCCGACAATAATTCCCATTGTATCACGAATCTTGTTCGGAATATCCTCCAACAGTTTATGAGCATTGGAGAGCCCGATCACATGGCCTTCATCATCAACGCCGATATAAATCTTCCCGCCCTGCGCATTCGCGTAACCGCATATCCATTCAAGATACTCATCCTTCCACTTGCTTTTCCACTCTATGTTCTGGTTCTCGGGCATTCCCATCCCCCCTTTTTATTCGCTCCAATGTTAGTATACCATAAAAACCGTTGTTTTTCAAGTATCCCATTCATAAAAGCAATTTGTTTCCTTGAAATTATAAAAAACAAACCTATAACCTCCCCACTACAGTTACTCCATCCTTGAACACGACCCGAATCTGTTCTTTGGAATCCACGATGACACCGGCAACAGTCTGCCTGACCAGGATATCATCATATGGCATTGGGCGGCTTTGAATGGTGTCCAGAATTTCGGACAGTTCCTTCAGTCGGTTCTGCGTTTCTGCCTTTTAGTTATTGCGATTTCAGCGGCAATCTGAATGTTTTATAGGAACAAAATATATATAACGTAATCAAAAGTACGCCTTCAATTGTTCAGAAAGAATAGATAAATCTACTGCTTTAGAATCATTGCAATTTTCGATATTACCTAAAACATAATTAGCCACTTCAGGTTGCCAATAAATTTTAAGTTTTTTCTTTGCTCGGGTTACAGCTGTATAAAAAATATTTTTAGTTATTTGTTCGTCAGTCTCCTTCGTTATCACAATTTTAACGGAATCAAACTCCAATCCCTGCGCTTTATGAATCGACATTGCATATGATATCTGGAAAGGTAATTTTGTTCTAATATCCATATCCGTATCATACTTATCGTTATAGTATTTCATCTTATTAACAACAGCATAAAATTCGGAATCTTCTTCCACAATTTCGATTTCTGATGACAACTTGCCTACATAATTTAAGGTGTCAAACAATTTTATTTTAAAAGTAATACTTTCTGTATCATTTTTTATTTCAACAATTTTTCCTCCTAAATTGTTATATATACCGTTTGCGCTATAGTCGTTCGTTATGAAAACAACAGGATCATCCACTTTATATAAATTTTGTTGATATTCATAGGCTGTGTGGGAATTAGTAGCCTGCAAGTATCTGTTGATATTATTTATCCCGTATAACCCATCATAATTGAGACAGAGCACAACCTCATTATCCTGAACTTTAAAAATTTCATCATTTATTTTTTCCATCAT
>URHR01000071.1 GCA_900547725.1 uncultured Eubacteriales bacterium | reverse complement strand
GTTCTTAGGAATGACAGTTGCAAAGCAACTGTCAGTAGCGAAGCGTTACTTCTCTCTAAGAAGTTTCCTAAGTAGGGTTCGGGGCAACGCCCCGAGGTCTTCCCTCCACAGCAAACCGAAACAGGAGCGTTTTTGCATGATTCAGGGGCGTGTGTGCGCGTTTTTGCAATTTACAAAAGGCGGGTTTTGTGGTATAATGATGGGAGAAAAGAATCCGGACAGGAGTGTTGGATATGAAAACGGAATTTGTGCATTGCAAAGATAAAACCGACGTGGCGAATACGGAAGCGCAGGTGAATTGCCGCTTTGAGGGCGTGTTTGACGAGGCGTTGGCATTTATTATGAAGTATCAGCTGATGCGCCCGGATCTGTGGCGGAAGTTTGCGGATCTCTACCGTACCAAACCCGACGCCAAGCACGGTTGGTCGGGCGAGTACTGGGGCAAAATGATGCGCGGCGCAACATGGGTCTATGTTTATAACCGAGACGAAGAACTTTATAAAATCCTGCGCGAGAGCGTTCTGCAACTCATCGGAAACGCAGAACCCTGCGGCAGAATCTCCACCTACGCGCAGGAACTGGAATTCCGCGGGTGGGATATGTGGTGTCGCAAGTATGTCCTGCTCGGTCTGGAATATTTCTATGAGGTCTGCCCCGAAAATGACCTGCGCGAAACCGTCAAGGCGGCGATGATCCGCCACCTTGATTATATCGTTGCAAGAGTCGGGGACGGCATCGGGCAGATGTGCGTTACCAATACATCGGACGCATGGAAAGGCGCGAATGCCGCGTCCATCCTCGAACCCGTGGTGAAGCTGTGGAAGCTGACAGGCAAGAAGGAGTACCTCGCGTTTGCCGACCACATCGTGCGCTCGGGCGCTTGCGCGGGTGGGGAGAGCCTGTTTGAATTGGCGTACCGCGACGAACTGCCGCCTTTCCGCTATCCCGTTGCCAAAGCCTATGAGGTCATGTCCTGCTTTGAGGGACTGGCGGAATACTACCGCGTGACGAGAGAGGAAAAGTGGCGGACGGCGGTTCTGAACTTTGCGCACCGTATCGTGACCGTGGAGAAAAGCGTCATCGGCTGTTGCGGTTGCTTTGAGGAACTTTACGACGGCGGCGCTCTGCGCCAGACCGCAACCACGCATTACTGGATCATGCAGGAAACCTGCGTGACCGTAACATGGATGAAATTCGCCCTGCAGGCTTTGCGTCTCTCGGGCGATGCGACCTACGCCGACTGCATCGAGGAATCCTTCTTCAACGCCTATCTCGGCGCGCTGAATACGGGACATATCGCCTCGGTCGCGCGGATTCAGGCGGACGCGCACGACCCGCAGAAGAACGGCAATCTGCCAAAGCCCGAAGTGCTGACCTTTGACAGCTACAGCCCGCTTCTGGCAGGCGAACGGGGACAGATGGTCGGCGGATACAACGTTATGCCGGATAACACCTTCTACGGCTGCTGCGCCTGCATCGGTTCGGCGGGGATCGGAATGATCCCGAAGGCGGCGGTCATGCACAGCGCGGAAGGACCGATTCTGAACCTTTATTTCGCGGGTGAGGCAAGCGTGATGACCCCCGCAAAGCAGATGCTCACGGTTCGCACCGAAACAACCTATCCTTACGGAGACGGAAAAATCGCAATGAAACTCTCGCTTGAGACAGCGGAGACCTTCACGCTGACCCTGCGCGTTCCCGCATGGAGTCGTGAAACCGCACTGTCGCTCAACGGAGAAAGCCTGCCGATTGAGGGAACGGGATATCAGTCCTTCACCCGCGAGTGGAAGAACGGCGACAGCCTGATGCTGGCGCTCGATATGCGCGTGCAGACTGTCCTGCCGCCCGAAGGCTCGTGCAATGAGGAGGACTTCTGTGCTTACCGCCGCGGTCCTGTGATGCTCGGTGCGGATGCAAGACTCGGAAAAGATCCCGAAGATGCGTTTGCAGTCAGACATGATGTCGGGAACATCGTTCCGGATGTGCGTCTGACTGATTGCCGCGAGATTCCCGAAGCACGGGTGTGCGCGGAGTTGCCGACAACCGACGGGGAAGCGGTGCGGTTGATCGACTATTCCTCCTGCGGAAAAACATGGGATGCAACCTCCCGTTGCGCCGTCTGGCTTTCCAACGGACGGTGTCGGCATGTGATTACCGTTACGGGAAGATAAGAAAAGCCAAAAAAAAAACGCTGTGCGACCCGATTTTCGGGCGTGCGGCGTTTTTTGCGGAAAAAGTCTTGCAAAAAGCCTCGTTCGGTGCTATAATAACGGTAACTAAACGGAAGGGGTGTTGCGGAACATGAGACGGTGGATGGCGGTTTGCATAACGGTTCTGATTGCGTTTTTCGTAAGTCCGACCGTTTTCGGCGCAGAAGCGGAGCAGGAACTCTTTGTAAACGACGTCAGGGTCACAGAAGCCAACGCAAAGGATGTGCTGGGCGACGGAACCGTGCGCTGCTCTATCGAGACCGCAGTTCTCTCGCTGAAGGGCGCGAGACTGCGCAAGCTGTCTGTAAAAGGAACGTGGACATTGGAGGTTACGGGAGAGAATACCGTCCGCGAAGGCATGACCGTGAACGGAAATCTGACCGTGCGCGGCGCAGGATGCCTGACGGTTACGGGCGGTTTGAATCTGTCGGAAGGAAGCACGATCCTGCCCGCGTCCGGAATGCGGGTCCGGGCGGGAAACAGTCAAAACGGCGGGGACGCGTTTGAAATCGAGAATCCGGACAAAGAGGTATATGAATCTGCATATGTTCGGTTTGAACCGGATTATCAAACGGTGCATTACCTCCCGGACGGCACCTGCACCGGAAATGAGCAGTCCGGCAAGCACTACAACGGAATGCCGCTGATTCTGCCGGACAAGGTATATTTCTCCCGCGAGGGCTATACCCAGACCGGTTGGCGCGATGCGGCGAGCGGCAGGGTGTACAGCCTCGGGGATTCCGTAAGCGAAGGCGCGGGAACAATTTACTATCCCGTGTGGACGGTCAACCGCTATACCGTAACCTTCCGGTTCGGAAACGGCGGAGAAGATCTTGTTCTGACCGTTGCGTACGGCGCGGCATTGGAAGCGCCCGCAGAGCCGGTGAGGATCGGTTACCGCTTCTGCGGTTGGAATCTGCCGCTTCCCGATACAATGCCTGCGCAGAATCTGACCCGACAGGCACTTTGGAGCATTTGCGACCACAGCGGCAATACAACCGAGCCGTCCTGCACGACGGAAACGGTTTGCTCGGTCTGCGGCGCAGAATTGGGGAGGATTCCGCACCGCGCGGCGGAGGACGACGGCGACTGCACAACGCCCGTGACCTGCGAGGTCTGTGGCGCTGTCCTTGTCAAAGCGTGCGGCGCGCATCGGCTTCCGGCATGGAAGCTTTTGCCCGACGGCAGACGTTTCCGTGCCTGCGCCAACAGCGGTTGCGCTTATACGGAATCCGAGCGGATTCCGCCGTCGGAGTCTGCAGAACAGCCCGCCGCCGCAACCTCCGATCCTGAATCGAAACCCGAATCCGAAGAGAAACCCGAATCCGAAGAGAATCCCGAATCCGAAGAGAATCCCGAATCCGAAGAGAATTCCGAATCCGAATCGAAATCAGAAGCAGAATCCGAAGCGGATTCCGCCCCGTCACGCGCCGTACCCGCGCATGGATGTTCGTCCGCCGTCGGAATCTCACCCGTTTTTGTCCTCGCGGCACTTGTACTTTTCCGAAGGAAAAAGAAATCGCACTGCCTGTAACAATCCCCCCAAGAGCAGAACCCTTTCCGGAACCCGCTCTTGGGGGAATCTTTTTGACCCCTACGGGGACGTTTTCCAAAGTCCCCGTAGGGGGTCACGGGGGCAACCCCCGTGACCTTTTTTCAGACTTGCCAAACGGACGCGTAGCGGTCGGTGATCGACTCGGGCTTCATGGGAAGGGCGGCAAGAATCTCCGAGAGCGACTGACGAAACCGATCGTGCAATTTTCCGCTGAGTTCGGGGTTCTCGTCCGCCACCAGAAGCGCCGCAAGACCGAATGCGGCGGCGGTGGAGAGCGGCGGGCTGAGCGGAAACGTGACGGTCATCAGATAGCAAAGCTGATCGGGGAGCGTGACAGCGTCCTGCCCGTTTGCGGCGCGGAAGAGATTCTCCACGGGTTCGCATTGACGGCAAACCATTGCAAGAAGATATCCGCTGCGCTCAAGGTAATCCGCATTCCACGCCGTTTGCTCCGAATTCAGCTCGCCAACCAGATGGAGCGCCGCCTTGTAGATGTCCTCATTCTTCATAGGCGGGAGAATCAGACGGTGGCGTTGGCGTAGGTAATCTTCAGCTCAACCAGTTCGCCGGGGTAGATGACCCGTGCGCCGTAGAGATGCAGACCCTTGATTGCATCCGCAAAGCGCGACTCGGGACGGTACGCCTCGATCTCGGAAAGCTGCTCCGCAAACGTGACCGCGCGGCGGGTGCGTGCAAAGCAACGGTAGGTGCGGGTCTTGGCGGTTGCGTCGTCAACCGTTGGAATCTGGTTGGAAACATAGATTTTGCAACCTGCGATCGAGCCGATGTAGCCGCCTTCGAGCGCGTCGGTGTTGTCGGTGCAGAGCGCCGCCTTTTCCTTGAGAATCTGCGCGGCAACCGCGGGCGAAACCTCAATCGAGATGTCGTTCGCATCGGTTACGTTGCGCGTAAAGAGCAGGGTGCGCGCGTCGATAATCAGATTGGTCAGGTCGGTCGCGCCGGAGGGCGTGCAGGTCAGAGCCTTGGAAGCGCCCTTGCCCATCTGCGTATAGACATAGGTGTCTGCGGCAGTGGCAAGCGCCTGCGCGGCATTGTGGACTGCGGTTTTCAGCAATTCGGGACGGGACTGCACGAAGTCGACGTCGTCCAACTGGAAGTTGAAGTACTTCGCCTCGGTGATCTCCAGATTCTTCACATAGTCGGTCAGCGTGGCGGGAGCGGTGATGTCGGTATTCTTGGTGTAGTCGGAAATGGCGATCGGGCTGATGCCGCAGATGTTGACCATGTTGCCTCTTTCTTTGATTTCGCCCTCATAGTCGCGGTTGCAGTTCGCAACGGCAATGTACTTGGCGTCCAGCGCGTGCATCATGGACGCGCTCCAAATTTCGGGAATAAAGCTGGAAACAGACATTTTGTTAAATCCTTTCTTTTTTTAAAAAATTTTGTTTTCGGGTTGCCCTCAATGCCATTTTTGCATCGAGAGCAGAATGTTGTTGTAGTTTTCGCGGATTTCCGTGCGGCTCATGTTTTTGACCTCATCATAGGAGAAGTAGCCGGAGGTTTCCTGGCTGACTTCCCCCGCGGAACGTGAACGGTTGCGCAGGTTGCTTTCCTTCGCCGCCTCTTCCAGTCGGGCGCGCTTCCGCTCGGCGAGTGCAAATGCTGCCGAGAGCGGAACGCCGGAACGAACCGCGTCCCATGCCTCATCCGGGATAGCCGAGAGGGGAACGTCTGGATAGAGGTCGCGGAATTCGGCGCACTCGCGCCCGAGCCGGAGCGTGACTTCCTGCTTCCGCGTGAGTTCCTCCCGCAGGCGGGTCAGCTCTGCCCGGAGCGCTGAAAGCTCCGCAGAATCAAACGGATCAGTTCCCGCAACAGTGTCAGAAGCCGCAGGAGTAGCACTGTCAGTTGCAGAATCCGCCGGATCAGCCGCATCAGTCGGAGCAGGCGCTTCTTTGCTTCCGCATTGGTCTGCGGGTCGAGCGTCTGCAACCGACGGGAGAGCTTCCGCAACGTCCACCGCAGTCGGATTTTCCAAATCCTTAATTTCTTCATTCATCAGTACGATCCTTTCCTTTCTTTTCGAGACTCCGAAGCAGTGCGTTCCGATCCGAAATACATCCGTCCGGGAGGTGCTCAAGATATTGCTGTACCGTAATGTGCCCGCCGTCCAGCAGATGGTCGAGCAGGGTAACGGTTGCCGAGGGAGTCAGACGGTCAATGCTGCCCGTTTCGGCGGTGGCGTGAAGCAGTTCGTTCCGAAGCTGACGGTAATCGGCGGAATAAGCCGCCACCCCGCCGTTTTCAAACACGGGGAGCAACCGCTCGCGCGGGGAGTAGGTGCAAAGCATATCCGCCCAGATCTCCGCCAGTTCTCCGAGACACCGGTTGAACCGCGCGCTGACCTGCCGCAACCCGACAACGGATGCCTGTTGCAGGGCAAGAATCGCGCTGGTGTTGGTTGCCGTCTCGTCGCCGAGCGCGGAGTCAGTCGCACCCATCATGCTCTTGGTGTTGTCGATCACGCTGTCGATCAGTTCGAGGTAACCGCTTTCCAGCTTTCCAACCCCAACCACCGAAACCGCATCCGCAACATTTCCGCCGCCCATTGCCGCAATCGCCTCGCCAACCTCGTTGCTCCATTCGGGAATACGGGATTTGTCGTAGATGACCTTGGAAAATGCCGTGTCGGTCATGTGCTTCATCACCATCGCGTAGGCGGCATTGATGTAGCGCTGATTCGGAATCAGTTCGGTAACGGGAGCAGTTCCGTGGCAGGAACCGTGCGAGGGAGTCCAGTGAAAGCGGGCGATGGGGTAGTACCGCAAGCCCGTTTCGGCATGGCGCAAAACCTGCGTGCGGGTGGACTTTTCGTAAACCACCTCGCCGTTTTCACGTCGGAAGCAGATCAGATAGGTGGCTTTCCCGTCGGTTTCGCCGGTTGTCAGCGATCCGTCCTCCGGTTCGCTGTCGGGCAGAATCTTCATCGCTTCTTCGTGGCTCATGCCGGCTTCCTCCGCCTCATGGCGTAAGGAAGCAACCGTCGCGCGCCCCGCAAGAATGATCCAGTCCTGACTCTGCACATCGTCAAGCGTCGGGTCGGCGGGAAAGTAGCCCGTGTTGCGCACAAGGTCGGTGCGGATGTCCCCGCAGAACGGTTGCCCGCAGCGGCAGGAGTTGTCCCACCAACAGTAGAAGATGCCGTCTCCCGTCAGAGCCGCGTCAAGAAGCGCTCTGCCCGAAAGCTCGTCGATCCGCCCGTGTGTAAACCGATACGAAGCGTTTTTGTTGAGCAGTTCCAACCCCGCGTTCACGCTGTCGCGAAGCGCCGAGTTGTCGAGAAAGGGAAGGCGGTCGTCGGTGTAGTGAACCGTCAGTTCCTTCGGCGCGACCGCGCCGATGAGAAAATCGACGATGCGGCGGACGATGTTGAACACCGGGTGCGGCAGACCGTCGTCAGCTCCCGACCATTGGTCGCCGCGGTAGAATTTTTCGTTCCGGCGTACCGTCTCGTAAAGCCCGATACGCCGCTTGTATTCCTTGCCCGCCTCGTAAAGCTGCCACGCGGCGGTGGTGGAATCCTGTTTCATGAAAATGGTACTCCTTTCAGATGGTAACAGTGGCGGAGAGCGAATAGATGCGAACCCGCGCGTTTCCGCCGACGGCGAGACGGTAGCGCAGGAAGCGGAAACGCCCGATTCCGAACCGTACCCCGAAGAATTCGGGCGGCGTCGCCTCTTTTCCGTCAAAGTGCAACAGGCAGGATCTGCGTTCGCTTTCCACCGTCAGCCCGATCGACGCGCCGCCGGAATCGGCGCAGATCGAAACATAGCCGGCTCGTTTGCAGAACTCGGGCTGTGAGAAATCCAGATACTGGCTCAGGTACTCCGCTTCAAAGCTTTCGCCGTCGTCGGCAACCAGCGTTTCGTCAAATCGCGCAATCCGCCCGTTCGCGGTCGTAAAGCCCGGACCTCCGCCGTAATCGATCAGCGCATTCGCGGCAATGCCCGTATAGCGAACCCAACGTTTGCCGTCCGGCTCACAGAGCAGAACCGTTCCTTCCGCGTCGGTCGTGTCGCGCAGCCAGAGACGGTTGTCGCGGTCGTACCAATGGAGAACGCAGTGCTTCAGAACCGAAACGGGAAGTCTGTCCGCAATGTCCGAGGAAACCACGGTCAGTGTGGTGATATCGGAGGAAGCGCTGAACAGCCCGAGCTTCGCAATCCCGCTGCCCGAAATGATATAGGGAATCCCTCGGCAGAGCACCGCGCCGTCCCGCGCAACACAGCCGATGCCGTCCTGATACAGCACGATTTCCATGCTGTCGTCGGACGCGTGCGGATGCCGCAGAACCCAGACCCCGCTGTCGTTAAAGACCAGCATACGGTCGAGGTGTTGAATCGCCGCGGTCAGCGGATGCTCCGAACTGCCAAGGGTAAACGAAGTTCCGTCCCGCACATACAGACTGTCGCAGGAGGAATAGATCACGCGTGCACCCGCAAGCATCTCCTCGCTTACCTCGGACGAGCGCCAGACGCGGTAGCCGGACGAACCGCCGTGGGTCAGAAGCGTTTCGTGGTAGCCGTCGCGGTAGATCGCTGCGCTGTTCGCCTGCAATACCGTGGAGCGCATACTGAACAGGCTGTCCATCTCAAACGCGATGACCACCTCGCCGCCCGTGGCGTAGTTGTCGGGAATCGTAACCGACGAAGTTCCCGCCTGAAACGTGTAGGACGTGACATTCGTTCCGTTGACCCGTACCGAATCCACCCGTTGGGCGGTAAAGGGGAGTTGAAAGACCTTCGAGGCGGACGAGTTGAGATAATGAACCCGCAGGCGCGTGTTCAACAGGTTGCGCGGCTCGTTGATCTCTCCCAACGTTTTGGGATCCCAGTCCTTTCCGTAAAGCGGGACGTATCCCTGCGCTACGGAAAATATCCCGCTGTCGGGCTGAAAGGTCATGATGGTGTAGCCGTCGAGCAGATAGAGACTGTTGTGAAAGAGAAAGAACGAAACGCGGTTGTCGGACGCGGTCAGCGCCGTGAGCGGAACGGGGGACGCGTCGTTTTGGGAACGGCGGTAGAGCGTGTTTCCGGCAACATAAAAGATGTAGTCAACGCCCGAAAAACTGCCTTCCCAGTAGCCGCGGATGGGTTTTGTTCCGAGAATGACGGTTTCAAAACCGCACCGCTTTTCCAAAGAACCGTCCGGGAGAATCCGAAAATTCTTCATGTCGGACGAACCGCTGTCGGAAATGCGCGCAATGCTTCGGATGCCGCCGAACTCGGTCACGCGCTTGTTCACCGTCGCGCGGCGGTTGTCATGAACTGACATAGGTTGCTCCTTTCAAAGAAATGCAGACTTGTAGACGAACTGAAAGGCTTTCGTCATGAGGGAAAGTTTTCGCCCGCCTTTTCTAAAAGGCGGCGCGGTCGAGGACGCGGAGTCCT
>URHR01000070.1 GCA_900547725.1 uncultured Eubacteriales bacterium | reverse complement strand
TTAGGGGACTTCTTAAGGAGAAGTCCCCTAAGAACCTTCAAGACCTTCAACGCAAGGGGATTTTTACCTCTTGCGTTTTGTTGTACAGATTTTGGTGTAGCCATATTCCGTGCTACTATTTCCGGCTGCTGCGAGCAAAATCCCGTCGAGCGGGATTTTGGTGCGGCAGCTTGCTGCCTCCGCTCATCTCCGCTACCGGATAGAAGTGGTAGAAAGTTACAAATGAATAAAAAAGAAACGGAATGTCCCCTGCGGTGTTCCGCTTTTTATTGTATCTACTTGTTTTTTTCACGCCTTCTCTTGCAATCCACTCCGAAATGTGTTATAATACGATCAGCATTCCAATCAGGAGGACACTGTTTTGAATATCGATCATTTTATTCATCCGTCGGCGGACGAAAAGCCGTTGGAAAATCTGACCCCCACAGGCGGGATGGCGGCAATCTTCCGCCGCGTTGCCTGCGTTGGCGATTCGCTCTCGTCGGGTGAGTTGGAGACTTTGGATCCGACAGGCAAGAAGGTCTATCTTGATCTTTACGAGCATTCGTGGGGACAGTACCTCGCCCGCATGACAGGCGCGAAGGTTTACAACTTCTCCAAAGGCGGTATGACCGCAAAGGATTACATCGAATCTTTTGCAAACAGCCGAAATTTCTGGGATCCGAAGTTGGCTTGCGACGCATACATCATTGCGCTTGGGGTGAATGACCTTTACGGGCTGAAACAGGAGGTCGGCACGGTTGCGGACATCAACACGGACAAGCCGGAGGAGAGCGCGCCCACGCTTGCGGGGTATCTCGGGCAGCTCATCCTGCGCCTGCGCTCGATTCAGCCGCAGGCAAAATTCTTCTACCTGACCATGCCGCGCGAGGACAACTCCCCCGAATACAACGCCAAGGGAGACGCGCACGCCAAGCTGATGTACGCATTTGCCGAATTCTTCGGAAACAGCTATGTCATCGACCTGCGGCAATACGGTCCGGTTTACGACAAGGCGTTCAAGGAGCGTTTTTACGGCGGCGGACATCTCAACACAGAGGGCTACTATCTCACGGCGCTTGAGGTTGCTTCCTACATCGACTACATTGTCCGCCACAACCCGCGCGACTTCCGCGAAACGGGACTTGCAGGGCTTCCCTACACGCTCCTTTAAAACTCAGTATCTGCCGCTTTGGGTGTGTCTTGATTCACATGATCCGAAAAATCCGGCGCTTTCGTCAAAAAAGCGCCGAATTCTGCAACAGACACAAAAAGTTCTTGCAAATTGACAAAAAATTTTTCTTGACAAATCGCCGCTCTGCGTGTATAATAAAGCAGTAAGGCAACGGTGTCTTGCGCAATGGCGCACGACACCCTTTTTGATTTTCCGGGAGGACACAAGATGGAAGAAAAAACGGTTACGGGCTTTGCTTATCATGAAACGAGCGCGCGGTATGTCGCGCTCTACAGGAACGGCGTTTGGGAAGCGGGACATCTGACCGCCGACCCCAACGTGGTGCTGAACGAATCCGCCTGCGTGCTCCAGTACGCGCAGACCTGCTTTGAAGGCTTGAAGGCATACCGCACGCCCGAGGGTCACACAGTCTGCTTCCGTCCCGACCTCAACGCCGCGCGCCTGCACGATTCCTGTGTGCGGATGATGATCCCGCCCCTGCCGGATGGAATGTTTGAGGATGCGGTGCGGCAGGTGGTACACGCCAACCGTGACGTGATCCCCTCGCTTGAGAGCGGCGGATCGCTCTATCTGCGCCCCTATGTGTTCGGAACAAACGCGGTGCTCGGAGTCAAACCCGCAACCGAGTTCCAGTTCCGCCTGTTCGCCTCCCCTGTCGGTTCATATTTTGCAGGCGGCGTCCGACCGCTCCGCATCCGCGTTTCCGACTTCGACCGCGCCGCACCGCACGGAACGGGACATATCAAGGCAGGTCTGAACTATGCGATGAGCCTTTACGCAATCGCCGACGCGCACGCGCAGGGGTATGACGAGAATCTGTACGTCGATTCGGCTACACGAACCTACATTGAAGAAACCGGCGGCGCAAACGTAATCTTCATCACAAAAGACGGCGGGTTGGTTACGCCGCAATCCCCCACCATCCTGCCCTCTATCACGCGGCGGTCGCTCCTGTATGTCGCGGAGCACTACCTCCACATTTCCGCCGTGGAGCGCCCCGTCCGTCTGGATGAGATCGGGGACTTTTCCGAATGCGGCTTATGCGGCACAGCGGCGGTCATCTCCCCTGTCGGAACAATCGATGACCACGGAACGGAATATCACTTCGGCGCATCTGAGGAACGCTCGGTAATCCGCCGTCTTTACACCACCCTGTTGGCGATCCAGCACGGCGAGATTCCCGCGCCGGACGGTTGGCTCGTGCAGGTAGACTGAGGAGGAACAACATGAAAATCGCAATAATCGGTGCAGGTGCGATGGGATGTCTCTATGGCAGCATTCTTTCATCACACTGTGAGGTCACACTGTTTGACGCCGCTCCTGCGGTTGTTGACGCCATCAATGCACATGGAATTCTATGTACAGAGCCTGACGGTCAGGAGCGCCGCTGCAAGCTCACCGCGCGGCTCACGGGCGACTGCGGCAACGAAGCGTATGCTCTGGTAATCCTGTTTGTCAAGGATCTGTACAGCCGTGCGGCTCTGGAAGCAAACCGCGCGCTGATCGGTTCGGAAACGCTCCTGCTCTCCCTGCAAAACGGCATGGGCAACGAGGAGATCATGCGGGATTATGCCGCGCCCGAGCGCATTCTGCTCGGCACAACCAAGCACAACTGCGTTACGCGCGATGCGGGGGTCATTTACCATTCGGGATCGGGCATTACGTACATCGGTTCCCCTGCAGGCAACCGCGCGGCGGCGGAAAAGGTGGCTGCCCTCTTTAACGGTTGCGGACTTGAGGCGGATGTCATTGACAGCGTAAAACATCTGCTTTGGGAAAAGCTGTTTCTGAACATGACCATCAACCCTCTGACGGCACTGATCGACGCACCCATCGGCGCAATCGCGACCGATCCGCACCTGCAGGAACTTGCCCGCGCTCTGATCGACGAAGCGGTTGCCGTTGCGGCGGCGGACGGCGAGCAGTTCGACGCGCCATCGGTCTTTTCCGCGCTTATCCGGGCGGCAGAAAAGCTTTCCACGGGCAAAGCCTCGATGTGTCAGGATCTCGAACGGAAGCGGCGAACCGAAATCGACTTCATCAACGGCGCTGTCGTTCGTCTCGGTCAGAAATACCACGTCCCCACCCCGCGCCACGAGGTCATTGTGTCGCTGATTCATGCGAAAGAGGGGGTGTGAAGGTCGCGGGGCGTTGCCCCACACCCCATTTAAGGGACTTTTTGAAAAAAGTTCCTTAAAAATCCCCAAAAATTTTCACCCACGGGCAGGATTCCGCAGAGAATCCTGCCCGTGGGGGAAATTCTTGAAGGTTCTTAGGAAACTTCTTTTAAGAAGTTTCCTAAGTAGGGTTCGGGGCAACGCCCCGAGGTCTTTTTACCCCCTCTTCCGCATCGACAGCAGCAGAATGCGCTCGCAGAGGTCGGGATAGGAGATGCCGACGGCAGCGGCTTCCTGCGGGAGCAGACTGGTTGGAGTCATGCCCGGAAGCGCGTTTGCCTCCAGACACCACGGCGTGCCGTTTGCATCCAGAATGAAATCAAAGCGCGCGTAACCGTCAAGACGCAAGACCTCGAAAGCGCGCAGGGAAAGGGACGAAACAAGGGACGTAATCCCGGCGGGAATCTCGGCGGGACAGATTTCAAGCGTTGTCCCCTGATATTTGTTTCTGTAGTCGTAAAATCCGCTTTTCGGGATAATCTCAACGGGCGGAAGCGCGCGACCGTCCAGAACGCCGACCGTCAGCTCGCGACCGACGATCTTTTTCTCCACAAGAACCCGCCGTCCCCACTTTGCCGCTTCGGACAGCGCCGCTTCCAGTGCCGCACGGTCGGAAACGATCGAAACGCCAACGCTGGAGCCGCAGTCGTTCGGCTTCACCACGCAGGGCAAGCCGATCTGCGCAATCAGGTCGTCCGGATTCCCGTCCGCAGTATCGTACCAGACCCATTCGGGCGTCGGAATGCCCGCGTCCCGGAACAGCCGCTTGGAAAGTTCCTTGTCCATGGCAAGCAGACAGCCCGCGTAGCCCGAGCCTGTGTAGCCGATGCCGCAACTGTCCAGATACGCCTGAAGCTGACCGTTCTCCCCCATCGCGCCGTGAAGCGCAAGAAACACGCGGTCGGCGGCTTGGCAGACCCGCGCAACGTTCGGTCCTACCAACGCGTTGCCGATGCCGACCTCGCGCCGGAGCGCCTCCAGATCGGGAACACGGTCGGTCACGGTGTGCGTGTAGCGCTCCTCCCCGCGAAAGAGGCTGTCAGGATTCTCGGGCAAATCCCGGATTCCGCGATAGACATCCAGAAGCAGAACGCGGTGTCCCTTTTCCATCAACGCATTGGCAATCAGACTTCCCGAGCTGAGCGACACCTCGCGCTCGGGCGAAAGTCCGCCTGCAAGAACTGCAATTTTCATATGTTCACTCCCGTTTTTAATAGACTGTTATCATAGTATGCGACTTATGCGCCGCGCGTCAGAACGGCAACACGATCCTGCCCGCCGAGATCCCGTTTCACCTCGCAGGCAAAGCCGTGCGACGCGGCAAGCGCGCGGATCTCTTCGCCCTGATCGTACCCGATCTCAAACAGGCAGAAACCGCCGTCGTTGAGGCTCGTCTCCGCAAGCCGCAACAGCGCGCGGTAAAAGACCAGACCGTCCGCGCCGCCGTCCAACGCCATGCGCGGCTCGTGCCGAACCTCTGCAGAAAGCGTATCCACCACATCCGAGCGGATATAGGGCGGATTGGAAAGAATCGCGTCAAAGCGCCCGTGTTCCCCGGGGGCGGCGGTCAAGAGGTCGGCGCGGAGCAGGCGGAAACGGTCGGAAACGCCGTTCCGCACCGCATTTTCGGCGGCAATCTCCAAAGCGCCCTGCGAAAGATCCACGCCGAGGGCGCGGGTATCGGGACGTTCCGCCAGCGTGGCAATGCCGATACAGCCGCTTCCCGTGCAAAGGTCGGCAAAGTACGCCCCGCGCGGCAGGCGGCGGATCGCTTCCTCAACCAACACCTCGGTGTCGGCGCGCGGGATGAGACAATCGGGGGAAACGCGGAACGTTCCGCGATAGAAACTCCACGTTCCGAGAATATATTGAAGCGGCTCGTGACCGAGCCGCCGTGCAAGCGCGCGCTCCAGAGCGGCAGACGGATAATCGCGATCCGGTTCGGACAGAATCCGGGAGCGATCCGCCCCGCAAAGATCCTCGAGAAGGCATTCCGCTTCGAATTCCGCCGCCTCAATTCCGCCCGCCGACAGTTGCCCGCACAGTTCCCGATAAGTCACAACGTCACCCCGCTTTCCGATTTCCTTTATTTTATCATATTTTTTCGAAAAAATAAAGGGCTTTTGCGTTTTTTTTTCGGAAAAAGACTTGCTTTTTTTGCGGAAGTATGGTATAATACACCCAAGAATGATTCCGCAAAGCGGTTTCAAACGGAGGGTTGAAGAATGAAAAAGCAACAGGAAGTTATGGTCGTGAAACGGAGTCGCTCCGGGTGGTGGACTGCCATCAAGACATTGCTCATCCTTGCGGGGCTGGTTTTCATTGCCGTAAAGCTCTACGATAAATTTGTGGCGAAGAAGCAGAAGGCAGCCAATCTGCCGGGGGATACGGATTCCGACGGAGTCGACACGGCGGCAACCGAGGACGAGGACGCGGGCTTTACCGCATCCGCATCGGATGTCATCTCGAATCCCGAGAATATGGACTGATTCGCACGCGTATCCGCTACGCTTGACCGGAGGGAGAATGCCACGGCGTTTTCTCTCCGGTTTCTTCATGAAAGAAAGGAACAGATATGGCTAAATACAGACGCGATCGCATCAACGACGAGATGCGGCGGGAAATGATGGATATTTTACGGAAAGTCAAAGATCCGCGCGTGCAGGACGCATTCGTCAGCGTGACTGCGGTTGACTGCACGGCAGATCTGAAGTATGCAAAAATCTATTACTCCGCCCTGCGGGGGGACGAAAAGGAATTGGCAAAAGGACTCAAGGCGGCAACGGGGTTCATCCGTCGCGAACTGGCTGCGGGACTGAACCTGCGCATCACGCCGGAGCTGACCTTTGTGCGGGACAGTTCCATCACCTACGGAGCGCACATTTCGTCGATTCTGAACACGCTGGACATTTCGGACGAAGAAGAACCGACCGGGGACGGGCAGAGCGATGACTGACCGACGTTTCTCCCCCATCGCCTTTGAGGCGCTCTGCGAACGGCTGACCGAACGGCGGGACACACTCCTGCTCCTCCACCGCAATCCCGACGGCGACGCGGTTGGGTCGGCATTCGCCCTGCGCGAACTGCTGACTTCTCTCGGCAGTCGCGCGTGGTGCGTGTGCGAGAGCGAGATTCCCGAACGCCTGCGTTTCCTCTCCGCCCCTGCGCAGGAAAGCGTTCTGCCCGCCGGGGTTCCCGCCGACTTTTCCGATGTGCGGGTCATCTCGGCGGACGTTGCCTCCCCCGCCCAACTCGGCGCTCTGCGGGAACATTTTGAAACGCAAACCGATTTCATGATCGACCATCACGGAACCGGAACGCCGTTTGCCGATTTCTACACCGACCCGCGGGCGGCGGCAACGGGCGAGATCGTCTTTGACGTGATCCGCCGTCTGGAACAGCAAAACCGCGCGCACATGACCCCGCGCATGGCGGAACTGCTCTATGCCGCCATCAGCAGCGACACGGGCTGTTTCCGCTATTCCAATGTCACGCCCGACACGCACCGCCGCGCGGCGGATCTGGTTGCAACCGGCATCGACTGCGCCGACATCAACCACCGCCTGTTTGACTCCAAACCGCTCGGACTGCTTCGCGCCGAAGCAATGGGTGTGGAGCATCTGCGCGTCAGCCACGGCGGACGGGTGGCGCTGATCGCGGTTTCTTATGCGGAACGGATGGCGGCAGGTCTGGAGGATCACGACCTTGAAACCTTGGTGGACGTCGCGCGCTCGCTGGCGGGCGTTGAAGTGGCGATCTCCCTGCGACAGCCGACCGAAGAAGGCATTTTCCGCGCGTCGGTACGCTCGTCCGGCGCATTCAACGCCTCTGCTCTCTGTGCCGGATTCGGCGGCGGCGGGCATGAAAAGGCGGCAGGCTGTACGGTCTACGCACCCGATATCGAAAGCGCGGCGGCAATGCTGCTCGGCGCAATCGATTTTTCTGCGGCAAACTGAATAAAGACCTCCCAAACAGTCCATGATGGTATCATCAAAACATATGGGAGGTCTGTTTTTTATGCAGAAAAAAGTCATTGTGGTCGTGTTGGTTCTGATGGCGGTTTTGTTGGTGATCGGTCTGTTCCCGGTTCACGGAGAAGCAAAGATTTACGACAGCGTGGTTCGTCTCCATGTCCTGGCGAATTCCGACAGCGAGGAAGATCAGGCGCGGAAACTGAAGGTGCGGGACGCGATTCTGACGGTCACCGCACCGCTTCTGGAGGATTGCCCCGACCGTGACGCGGCGGAAACGCTCCTGCGGGCGCATGAAGCCGACATCCTCGCAGCCGCGCATGACGCGTTGATTTCGGACGGGCGGGACGAAGAGGTGTCGATTCTCTTCGGCACGGAAAGCTACCCCGAACGTTCCTATGACAGCTTCTGTTTTCCCGCAGGCGACTACCTCTCCATGCGGGTCTGCATCGGGGAAGCGGCGGGAAAGAACTGGTGGTGCTGTCTCTATCCCCCGCTCTGCCTCGGCGCGGCAAGCGTCTCGCGCGACAAAGCCGAAGAGGAATTCATTTCGGTCGGGCTGACCCCCTCGCAGTACCGCATGATTACCGAGACCGACCGTCCCGTCTACCGCGCGCGCTTCAAACTGCTTGAGCTGTTCGGCAAGCGCCGCTGACCGCCTGCGCCTATCGGGCAGAATTTTCCCGATTTTGCTTGACAAGACGCGCAAATTGGTGTATAATAAAAGTAGCTTCGTTGAACGGTCGCGCGGTATGTTGCCGTAAGGTATTACCGTGAGGAAAGTCCGGGCTTCACAGGACAGGATAGCTGATAACGTCAGCCGCGGGTAACCGCCGGGAAAGTGCAACAGAAAGAAACCGCCGCTTTTTGCGGTAAGGATGGAAAGGCGAGGTAAAAGCTCACCCGTTCTCATGGTAACATGAGTCCGCTGTAAACCCTATCCGAAGCAACACCCCAAGGACGGCTTGTCCGGCACATCGTCAGGGGTGGCACGAAGGCTCTGCCTTCGGAGCGTTCCGGCGACGGAACGCGGAGATTGATGACCGTTCCCGACAGAACCCGGCTTACAGACGAAGCTACCCCCGCCGCGCGGGGGATTTTTCATAGAAAGGTACGAGAATACCATGAAGCCACGTCTGCTTTGCGGACTGCTTGTCGCAGTCGCGCTGCTCTGCTCGCTCCCCTCCTGCGCCAAAAAGGAGGTTCTGTATTCGGTCGAGGACGACGACCGCGTGATCGAAGTGCTCGGCGGCTCGCGAGCATCCTATCTCTCGGTGAAAAAAGGCGGTGAAGAGATCTGGCAGACCCGCGTTTACTCTGACCGCACCGTCGGAAATCGGAACGGAACTTACGGATTCCGCCTCATGGATCTCAACTTTGACGGCAGAAACGATCTGGTGATCGCCATTACGGCGGACGGAGACGAAGTAACCGAGCAGGTCTTTTTGCAGACTGCGGACGGCTCTTATCGCGCAAGCAGTGCGTTTGAAGGAAAGCATACGCTCGCCGTGGACGCGCGGCAGGAACTGGTGTTCGGGTATACGCACACGGTGGAAACTTTGCGCGACGCGGAATCGGGGGCAACCAGTCAGGTCACCATCGACCGCGCAACCGCCTATTCATGGCAGGGTAGCGGTCTGGAACCGCGCCGCTATGTCGCGCTGACCTTCTACAGCGCGAACGAACCGAGCCGCCGCTATTGCTACTCGGTTGCCGACTTTGACGAAACCACGGGCGCATGGGAATCACCCTATGACCGCTGGATGTCGCAAGAGGAATACGAACAAGCCGATTTTGAAGGACTGTATTACTTCCGGAACAACTGAAACGGCGTTCATCATGGGGGGAAGTTTTCGCCCGCCTTTTCTAAAAGGCGGCGCGGTCGAGGACGCGGAGTCCTCG
>URHR01000069.1 GCA_900547725.1 uncultured Eubacteriales bacterium | reverse complement strand
AGGGAGAAGGGACCCCCTTTCGGAGGGGGTCCCTTCTCCCTCCAAACCTCCCTCATCCTCCCCGAACTTCCCCCAAAAGCACCCGCCGCTGCATTGCGATAATTTGTTTCGCTTTGCTTTGGCGGGTGCTCTTGGGGGAAGTTTTTGGTTTGGGCGGGAGGTGTTTTTTTGACGGTGCGGCTATCGCGCTCTTTTTGTGAGTGGAGATAATTAGAGATTATGCCTTACGTGAGTGCCAAGATTCCGCCTGCCGGCACTCGTGCAGGGCATAGCTACGAAATGTGTCCCCCACAAAAAGAGTGCGATAGCCGCACCCTGCAAGAAATCCGTGTCTCCCCAAGCAACAAAAAACTTTCCCACAGAACCCCCGCCACCACAAAAGCGAAACAAATTTTCGCTCCTGTAACAGCGGGGTTCTGTGGGAAAGTTCTCGGTGAGAGAGGGAGGTTTGGAGGGAGAGAGCCCCCTCTTTCAAGAGGGGGCTCTCTCCCTCCAAGGTCTTTCTCCAAGGTCTTTCCCCTTACTTCTTCTGCGCCTCCAGTTCGCGGCGCTTTTTCATCATTTCTTTCATGCGGAGTTCGGTGTTCAGAATCTTCTTGCGCAGACGGATCGACTTCGGCGTGACCTCAATCAGATCATCGTCACCAATGTATTCGATCGCTTCCTCCAAGGAGAAAATGCGGGGCGGGGTCAAAAGCAGTTTTTCGTCCGCACCCGAGGAACGGATCGCCGTCAGATGCTTCGTCTTGCAGGGGTTCACCGCAATGTCGTCGTACTTCGGGTTCTCACCCACAATCATGCCCTCGTAGACCTGCGTCTGCGGTCCGACAAACAACTGCCCGCGATCCTGCGTGTTGTACAGCCCGTAACGCGTCGTCTCACCGCTCTCGGAAGCAATCAGAGAACCGGTGTACTTCATCTGAATCTCGCCGCGATAGGGCGCGTAACCGTCAAAAATCGTGTTCATGACACCCTCGCCGTGCGTTGCCGTCAGGAACTCCGAACGGTAACCGAACAGACACCGCGACGGAATCGAGTATTCAATCCGCGTCCGGCTTCCGATCGGCGCCATCGACAGCAGATCGCCCTTGCGCTGCCCCAGCTTGTCCACCACAACGCCAACCATCTCGGTCGGCACGTCCAAAGTCACGCGCTCCATCGGCTCCATCTTCTCGCCGTTCACCGTCTTGTACAGCACGCGCGGGTTCGAGCAGGCAAGCTCAAAGCCCTCGCGACGCATCGTCTCCAACAGAATCGACAGATGCATCTCACCTCTGCCCGCCACGCGGAACTCGTCGGTCGTGTCGCCGTCGGAAACCCGCAGGGACACGTCCTTGAGCAACTCGCGGTAGAGACGTTCGCGCAACTGGCGGGAGGTGACAAACTTGCCCTCCTTGCCCGCAAGCGGGCTGTCGTTGACCATGAAGGTCATTTCCACGGTCGGCTCGGATACCTTGACGAACTCCAGAGGTTCCGGCGCGGCAGGAGAGGTCAGCGTGTCCCCGATGGTCACGTCACCCGCACCCGAGAAGCAAACGATGTCTCCCACCGTCGCGTTGTCCACGGGCTTGCGCGTCAGACCGTCAATCTGGTAGAGCGAAACAATCTTCGTTTTCTTCACAACACCCGGGTTGTGGTAGTTGCAGACCGCAACCTCGTCGCCGACCTTGACACTGCCGCGGTCAATGCGACCGATGCCGATCCGCCCGACGTATTCGTTGTAGTCAATCGACGAAACCAACAGCTGGAGCGGTCCGTTCTCGTCCCCCTCGGGCGCGGGAATGTACTCCAGAATCTTGTCAAACAGCGGGCGCAGATCGGTTCCCGGGACGTTCGGGTCGGTCGTGCAGGTTCCCGCGCGCCCCGAGCAGTAAAGCATCGGGCTGTCAAGCTGTTCGTCGTTCGCGCCGAGATCCATCAAAAGCTCCAGAATCTCGTCCTCCACCTCGCCAAGACGCGCGTCGGGCTTGTCGATCTTGTTGATGCAGACGATAATCCGATGGTTCAGATCAAGCGCCTTCTGCAGGACGAAACGGGTCTGCGGCATCGGGCCTTCCGCCGCGTCAACCAACAGAATAACGCCGTTCACCATCTTCAGAATACGCTCCACCTCGCCGCCGAAATCCGCGTGACCGGGGGTATCGACGATGTTGATCTTCACGCCGTTGTAGTGAACGGCAGTGTTCTTTGCCAAAATGGTGATTCCGCGCTCCCGTTCCAGATCGCCGGAGTCCATCACGCAGGTCACGGTTTCCTGATTGTCGCGGTAGACTCCTCCCTGCTTCAGAAGTCCGTCCACCAGCGTGGTCTTGCCGTGGTCAACGTGGGCAATAATGGCTACATTTCTCAAATCTTCTCGGATCACTTTTTTCTCCCTCTTTCTCCGGCTCGGAAATTAACATATTATTATACCATATCGGAAAGACAAAATAAAAGCGGGATTTTTCACGATGTTTTACGCCGGAAAAAGCCGCTTTTTGTGCAATGTCTCGAAATGTGCCCGATAGATTTTACGCTTTCAAAAACTCCGCCTCGTCCCCGGCACTTTCGCCGCCTCCAATAGATGTCCTGTAATAGAATTTCTTATGATCGAAAAAGCTTGACAAATATCTTATTTTGTGGTATAATTGGAGTACAAAATCAAAAAGGAGTGTGGATCAAATGAAATACTGTTCCCATTGCGGCGCACAAATCGATGACAACGCGGTGATCTGCGTGAAATGCGGATGTTCGGTTGCCCCAAACAACACCAACCCGCAGGACGCGCCGAACGCAGGCTTTGCTGTTCTGAGCTTCTTTTTCCCGGTGGTTGGGTTGATTCTCTGGCTGGTCTGGATGAATACCTCTCCGCTCAAAGCAAAAAGTTGCGGAAAGGGCGCATTGATCGGCGTCATCTCCGGGGCAGTCCTGGGGCTTATTTATGCGGTCATTATCGGAACTTTGCTCGGATCGATTATCGGAGGAGCTGCGCCGATTTTGATCTCGTAAACGCTACATGAAACAAAAAAACAGGGCATTTTCAAAAAAATGTCCTGTTTTCTCTTGACAGACCGGAAGTTTTGGTGTATAATAAGAGAGTAGCAATTGCAGATGTAACTCAATGGCAGAGTGTCCGCTTCCCAAGCCGAATACGCGGGTTCGATTCCCGTCATCTGCTCCAAAGAGAACGCGCACCCCCAAACGGGTGCGCGTTCTCTTTTCTGACCAGATATAGAATCAAAACCCTCTCCGCCACTTGGCGGAAGAGAATGTGCGGTCGTACCGCTTGCCGCCTCGCTCTTCTTTTGCCGCACATTTCGGTTCTGATTCCCGTCATCTGCTTCTTTTGTAACCGATATTGAATCAGAACCCTCTCCGCATTCTGCTTTTTTGTGCAAAAGCCTTGACAAATCAAAAAAATGTGCTATAATAAAAATACGAGGAAACACCGGCGACGGTTACTCCCTCAAATTAGCAGAAATAACCGCCAATTCGTGGAAAGTCTGGGCGGTTATTTCTTTTTGTTTTGCATATCGATTACCAACTTTACAACTGCAAGTACGAAAGTACCCAGTAGAAGAAGATCTTCCAAAGTTATGTACATCGGGCATCACCTCCCTCCGGAGAACCCGGAGGAAGAAAAAGAAATTTTTACGTCCTCCGGTCAGGGAGGAAGCAACCGCCACCGGCAGGCAGTGCCTGCACCCAACAAAGTCTGCCGTGTGCAAACGCTTTCTGCCTTGCGTCTGTCGCAACAAAGCGATATGCGCTCTGTTGCTTGGTGTTTCCAAGGTCACGGATTTCCCCGTGGCTCTTTTATTATACACCCTCGGCGGCGCTTTGTCAAGACTGCTTTCAAAAAGCCCCTGCGGAGAGCGTTTCCTCTCTCCGCAGGGGTCTGTTTACGCGGCGCTGTCTGCTGTCAGATCGTTCCCGACACCGTAAGCGTGGCTGTTCCCGGCGTGGTTACCCAAACGCCGTCAGTTCCCTGCGCGAAGGTTGCCGCGGGGACTGTGATCCGCCCCGGAACGGTTGCGAATACACCCGTCGTTTCGTTGTAGGTGTAGTCCGTTCCCTCGGTGAGCGCTGTGCCGTTCAGCGTGACCGTAATGCCCGTCAGTACCGGCTGGAAGGTGTCGGTCACCGTCAGGTTGCCCGTTCCGTCCGCCGCCGTGCTGCCCGTGTTCTCAATGAGGAACGTATAGGTCAGCGTGCCGTTTTCCACCACGGGGACGGGGCTGATCGACTTTGTGATCGACAGTCCGGTTCTCACATCCGACGGGAGCGTTGCCGTTGCGGTCAGCGGGGTGATCCCGCCGCCCGTTACGGTCACGGTGTTGGTCAGGCTTCCCGTTGCCGTGGGGTTGGCGTAGCCGTTGACCAACGCGTCGTACAGGATGGTCGCGTTTCCGCCTGCGGGGACTGTGATGCCCGCGAGCACGAGCGAATTGCCCGCCGTTACGGTCGGCGCGGTCTGCCGCACGCCGTTGATAAAATACCGCACCGTGCCGTCCACGTAGGTCAGCGGAACATAGGTGGTTCCCGTTTCCGGGCTATATGCGCCCAGATCGTCGGTCAGCGTCAGTCCCGTGACCGCCGCAGGTCCCGAGTTGATGAGGTTGACCGCGTAGGTCACGGTCTCGCCCGTGCGGTACGAGCCGTTCACCGCCGTTTTGGTGGCGGACAGGACCTCCTGGAGCTGTCCCACGACCACGTTTGACGTGACCGTTTCGTTATTATAGGACAGCTGCGCCTGGTTCGTAAATTGTGCCATACTCTCTTCCTTTCCGGAGAGCACGTTATCGTTTCTTTCTCCGCGCTCCCCTCATTCCATCATATGCACAATGTCGGATTTTGGGGAAGGCCTTGGAGAGAGAGAAGAAAGACCTTGGAGGGAGAGAGCCCCCTCTTGAAAGACGGGGCTCTCCCCCTCCAAGCCTCCCTCTCTCACCGAGAACTTCCCCCAAGAGCACCCGCCTGTATATGGCAAAGACTTGTTTCGCTTCGCTTGATGCGGGTGCTCTTGGGGGAAGTTTTTGTTTCGGGCGGGAGGAAATTTTTTTGAAAGTACGGCTTCGCGCCCGGTTGGTGGGGGGAGATAAAGGAGCGGGCGGGAATCCAAGATTCCCGCCCGCAGTGTTGTTTATTAGTTTTCGGTATAGGATATGATTCCGTCAGAACAAGTTACAGTACCGCTCCATCCCAAATACTCTTTTGAACATGCTTTCCACTGTGCTTTTGTTCCGGTGTAAGTAATGTTCGTTAGGTTACTGCAACCGGAGAACGCTAAATAGTCGATGCTCGTCACACTTTTCGGTATTGTGATACTTACCAGTCTGGGGCAATCGGAGAACGTACCATCGCCGATGCCTGTCACGCCGTTCGGAATCGTGATGCTCGTTAGACTACTGCAATTCTTGAACGCCCGAAAGCCGATGCTTGTCACGCTGTTTGGTAATGTGATGTTTGTCAGGCTACTGCAACCAGCGAACGCAGAATCGCCGATGCTTGTCACATTGTTCGGAATTGTGATGCTCGTCAGGCTACTGCATTTCATGAACACCATATCGCCGATGCTTGTTACGCGGCTTGGTATCGTGACGCTCGTCAGACTACTGCAATCTTCGAACGCAAAATCGCCGATGCTCGTCACGCCATCCGGAATTGAGATGCTTGTCAGACTGCTGCAACCACGGAACGCAAACTCACCAAGGCTCGTCACGCTACTCGGGAGTGTGATGCTCGTCAGGCTACTGCAATACGCGAACATACCCTCGTCGATGATCTTCACGCTATCCGGTATCATGATGCTTGTCAGACTACTGCAACTCTGAAACGCAGAATAGCCGATACTCGTCACACCATTCGGTATCGTGACATTCGTCAGATTGCTACAACCGCAGAACGCACCCCCGCCGATGCTTGTTACGCTGTCCGGTATCGTGATGCTCGTCAGGTTGCTGCACTCCCAAAACGCAGAAATGCCGATGCTTGTTACGCTGTCCGGTATTGTGATGCTCGTTAGGTTGCTGCACCCAAAAAACGCAGAAATGCCGATGCTTGTCACACTGTTCGGAATCGTAATCTTTTTCAGATTCGGAAATTCATGAAACGCCCGATCCGTGATAACCGTCACAGCTTTTCCGTTGTGAATCGCGGGAATTTCAACTTTGGTCAGATATTTTGCTGTTCCGCCGCTGACCGCGTAAGTTCCGTCGGGGAGCGGATAGTATTCCAAACCTTTGCTTCCGCTTGGAGGGGTTACTTTTTCACTGCCCGCCCCCGCAGGCTTGGTCGCTTCCGCGCTACCCGGCTTTGTGGCTTCCGTGCTTTTCCCGCTTTCTCCCCCTGCAGACCCAGCCTTTTTGTCGCACGAAGCCAGAACCGCCACTGCCAGTAACGCCGCCAACAACACCGCCAGAATCCGAATGATTTGTTTCATACCGTTTCCTCTCTTCCGCTGTATTTTCTCCATTATACCACAATATCCGTAGGATTTCAACCCCGAAAGCCACAAAATTTTCATTTCCGACCAAACGAGCGCGAAGCCGCACTCTTTACCGCCCCGCACCTCCCAAATCAAACCCCAAACTTCCCCCAAGTGCACCCGCCCCAAACAAAACGAAACAACTTTTCGCCCTGCCCGGGCGGGTGCGCTTGGGGGAAGTTCTCGGAGAGTGTGGGAGGTTTGGAGGGAGAGGGGCGCCTCTTTCAAGAGGTGCTCCTCTCCCTCCAAGGTCTTCCCCTCGCCCCGTAAATTTTTTCTCCAAAGCCCCCGCCGTTCGACAGAAAAAGCGGGGCGGGACGTGTATAATAGAGGGGACAGAAGATCACAGAGAAGAGATAGCCGGGAATGGGAGGACGGACGTGGACGTTTACGTGGACTTGTATTTTCTGATTAACGCGAGCATGGATCTCTTGTGCCTTGCCATGACAGCCGCAATCCTCCACCGCGCCGCAAAACGGTGGAGATTGATCCTTTCGGCAGTGGTCGGCGGCGCGTATGCCGTCGGAATCCTGCTGGCGGGCATCGGCGGCGTGACGGGCGTTCTGCTCGACCTCTGCATGGCGGTTCTTCTTGCGGCAATCGCGTTCGCAACGCGCGGCGGGAGCGCAGGACGACTGCTCCGAAGCGCGGGCGCGTATGCGCTTCTTTCCGCCCTCCTCGGCGGTCTGATGACCGTTCTCTACCGCTTCCTCAACCGCCTGAACCTCCCGCTCGAAGCCCTGCAGGGAGACGGACTCTCCGCGTGGATGTTCGCCGTCCTCGCGGCGGTCGCGGGCTTCTTTACCCTGCGCGGCGGGAAGCTGTTCCGCAGATCGGGCACAACGCGCGCAGTCGGACTGGAAATCGCCGTGGAGGGAAGGGTCGCCACCCTGCAGGCGCTGGTCGACTCCGGAAACCTTTTGACTGACCCGCTCAGCGGCAGAAGCGTGATCGTCGCCGACCCCGCGAAACTGACCCCGCAACTGCCGCCCGCCCTGCTTGAAGCGCTTGCGCACCCGACCAGGGCGCAGGAGAAATACGCCCGCCGCGTGCGGCTGATTCCCGCGCGAACCGCAACGGGGGAGGGGATGCTCGCGGCGTTTTCTCCCGACCGCCTGACGGTCATCGACGGAAAGGAACGAACCGAGGTCAACGACCTTGTTGCGCTTTCCCCGCTCGGGGACGCGGCAAAGGGCTTTGACGCACTGATTTCGCTTGAATAATGAAGATAGGGAGGAAAGAAAACCATGAATCTGTTTGTACGCTTCCGGAACTGGCTGGCATCCAAATTCCGGAAAAGAGGGGTTTACTACATCAACGGCCCGGAGGTTCTGCCGCCGCCGCTCGACCGCGAAGAGGAAGCCTACTGGATCGCGCACATTGACGAAGAGCACGCGCGCGACGTGCTTGTGGAACGGAATCTGCGCTTGGTTGTGTTCATCGCCAAGCGTTTTGAGAACACGGGAACGGGAATCGAGGATCTGATCTCCATCGGAACGCTCGGGCTGATTAAAGCCATCGGAACGTTCCACGCCGACAAGGGCATCAAACTGGCGACCTACGCCTCGCGGTGCATTGAAAACGAAATTCTGATGTACATCCGCAAGCGAAGCGGGCAGAAGTGCGAGGTGTCGATGGATGAGCCGCTGAACACCGACTGGGACGGGAACGAGCTGTTGCTTTCGGACGTATTGGGAAGCGAGGAGGACGGCGTTGCCTACGAACTGGAGCGCGAGGAAGAGCGCGCGGCGGTGCGGAAGGCGGTTGCGGCGCTCGACCCGCGCGAGCGGGAACTGATCGAGCTGCGCTACGGCTTCACGGGCGACGAACTGACGCAGAAGGAGGTTGCGGATCGTCTCGGAATCTCGCAATCCTACATTTCCCGTCTGGAAAAGCGCACGCTTGCGCACCTGCGGGAGGCAATCGGCGGGAAGATTTGAAGCGCCGCGCGTAAAATGCGCGTTTTCCCCTTTACAAAGCGCGAAAAATGTGATACAATAGAACGGAAAGAAATTGTTGCCCGCATGGGCATGGAGAAGGAGAAACAAAATGTCACATTTGAAAAAATTCCGCGCGGCGCTGGCGGAAAAGGGCGCGGACGCGGCAATTATCGGAAGCAAGCTGAACCAGAAATATCTCTCGGATTTCGATTTTGACGACGGATTCGTTCTGGTTACCAAGGGGCAGTCCTACCTCATCACCGACTTCCGCTACGTGGAAGCGGCAACCGAACAGCGGAATCCCGAACTGGAGGTTCTGATGCCGAACATCGGGATGCTGACCTGCATGGGGGAACTGCTGCGCGAAAACGGCTGCCGGAAGGTCATGATCGAGGAAGAAACGCTGTCTTTTGCCGATTACGGAAAGTACAGCGAGAAGCTGACGGGCATGGAACTGTGCTCGGGCGCGTCGGCGCTTCTGGAAGAGCTGCGGCTTTACAAGGACGAGAAGGAGTTGGAGACGATGGCGCGCGCGCAGGCTGTGACCGACGCGGCGTTTGCACACATTCTGAACTTCATCAAGCCCGAAATGACCGAAATCGAGGTTGCGCTGGAGTTGGAATTCTTCATGCGGCGGAACGGCGCGGACGGCCTTGCGTTCGACACGATTGCAATCTCGGGGACGACTTCCTCGCGCCCGCACGGCGTTCCCGGCAGACGGCAGCTTGAAAAAGGCTTTCTGACGATGGATTTCGGCGCGCGGGTGAACGGCTACTGCTCCGACATGACGCGGACGATCGTCGTCGGCCGCGCGGACGCGGAGATGAAGAAGCTGTACAACACGGTTCTGCGTGCGCAGACCGAGGCGCTTGCGGCGTACTGCGAGGGCGCTTCCTGCGCGGCGCTTGACAAGATTGCGCGGGACATCATTGACGGTGTTCCCGAATACCGCGGCACGTTCGGGCACTCGCTCGGGCACGGCGTGGGGTTGTTCATTCACGAGAATCCCCGCGTTTCCTCCCGTGCGGGGGACACGGTGCTGAAGCGCGGCAACGTTGTAACCTGCGAGCCGGGCATTTATCTGGAGGGCAAGTACGGTTGCCGCATTGAGGATATGGTGGCAATCCGCCCCGACGGCTCTGTCTACAACTTCACCCGCAGTCCGAAGGAATTGATTGAGGTGTGAGGGTAAGGAAGACCTTGGAGGAAGAAGGACCCCCTTTCGGAGGGTGTCCTTCTCCCTCCAA
>URHR01000068.1 GCA_900547725.1 uncultured Eubacteriales bacterium | reverse complement strand
AAGGGGATTTTTGATCCTGTCTTTACTTTGTTCGAATTTTGAGTGTAGCCGTTTGCCGCGTTGCGAATTCCGGCTGCTTCTACCGGATAGAAACGGTTCAGGTTAGTTGATGGACGGGCGGAACGACACACGGGTCGTTCCGCATGGTTTATGTGGGGATGGGCGTGAGGTGAAAAAAGAGATGCCGCCGCGAGGGTGACATCTCTTTTTGGGTTGAATCAGTCGGTCACGAAGGGCAGGAGCGCCATGTTACGTGCACGCTTGATTGCGGTGTTCAGCTCTCTCTGGTGCTTTGCGCAAGTGCCGGAGATTCTGCGGGGCAGGATCTTGCCTCTCTCGCTGATGAACTTTCTCAGCTTGCCGCTGTCCTTGTAATCAATGAAATCAACCTTATCTGCGCAGAAAATGCAGACCTTTTTTCTTCTGCGGTTCATCGGGCGAGCCGGACGAACCACGGGTGTTGCTTCTGTTCTATCCATCTTATGAAATCCTCCTCATTGGATGCCTGCGTCAGAACGGCAGGTCCTCATCTGTTTTCAGTTCTTCAAATTTCGGGGTTGCGCCGGGGGTCGATGCAAACGTGGGGGGAGCGGCGTAAGCGGGGTCGGGCGTATACTGTCCGCCTGCCTCCGACTTGCTGTCCACGAACATTGCGTCGTCCACCACGACCTCGGTTGCTGTGCGGTTCTGTCCCTGCTGATCCTGATAGGTGCGCGTCTGGATGGAACCGGTCACGCAAAGGGACGATCCTTTGTGGAAGTAGCGGGAGATGAACTCCGCGGTCTGTCTCCACGCAACGAGGTTGATGAAGTCTGCCTGCGGTTGCTGCTGCGTGCCGTCAGCCGCTTTGGACTGATACCGACGGTTGACCGCGAGACGGAACGAGACCACGGCAATGCCGCTTGCGGTCTGCTTCAGTTCGGGGTCTGCAACCAGTTTGCCGGCAAGAACGACTTTATTCAGGTTCAGGTTAGCCATGTTGGTTCTCCTTTACCGGTGGGCGATTACTCTGCGTCGGTTGCTTCTGCGGGAGTCGCAGCCGCTTCCTCGGCAGCCGCTGCAGCCGCTGCACGGGCAGCCTCTTCCGCAGCCTTTCTTGCTGCCAGAACAGCCGCACGCTCGCTTGCGTCGTACTCGAGTTTCACGGTCATTGCGCGGATCACGCTTTCGTCGATGTTCATCAGACGCTCCAGCTCGGTGGGGAAGTCCCCAACGCACTTGAAGGTGACCACCGTGTAGTAGCCCTCATTCATATCCTCAATCGGATATGCCATGCGGCGCTTGCCCCAATCGTCAACCGAAACGACTTCCGCGTTCGATGCGATGAGGGTTTTGAACTTGTTCACCGTTGCCGCAGTGGCTTCATCACCGTTTGCGAGGCTGACGACGAACATGGTTTCATAAGAGTTGAGCTTGTTTTCCATGTGTTTTCCTCCCTATGGACTTTCGGCACACGCTGTTTATGAATTTGCGTGGCAGAGAGACGGGTATTTTACCCGTATCAATTGAGTATTATATCATAAATGAAACGGCTTGTCAAGCATTTTTGCAAATTTTTTCGCCTTTTGGCGGGATTTCACCCCCGAAAGCCTTTCAGATCGAAGTCGATGCTGTAAACGATGCGCGCCGCGCCGGGGATCGGAACGCTGCAGCCTGCGCGGAACGGTTTTTCCTCTCCCGCCTTCAGTCCGTCGAAGAACCATTCGCACCCGCCGCCCACAATCTTGTTCTGCTTGTTCAGATACTGATAGTGCAGCGCAAACGCGGGCAGGTCGTGCGCATAGGTGCTGACCAGCGTTCCCTTGAGAATCTCGTAGTGCTCGTCCCGCTTGATGCTGACCTTCTCGAGTTTCACGCCGCGCGTGACGGCAGTCTCGGCAGGCAGGAACGCGCCCGCGCGGGCTTTCGCATGGATTTCCGCCACTGCCGCGCCGCGCACCCGCCGCGTAATGCCGTAGTGGAACACCGCCCCGGGGTCAACCGTGCTGACGCGGTCGCCGATGATGTCGATGACGTTGCCCTCGCGATCCTTCAGCGTGATGTCGACCTTGATATCCTGCAGGGCACGGTCGGCATTCGGGTTTCGCAGATCCACGCCGAGCGAGAGGAAGTAGGTCTGATTCTCGCGCTTGCCCGAGCTTCCGCCCACCGCGCAGACCGTTACGGGGAGCGACGGCGGCAGGTCGGGCTTTTCAAGGTCGTCCAGAATCTTTTCAAACGTCTGATAGTAGTTCCACGCGTAGGTTTCCTTCGGTTTTCTGCCGTCCATGTAGGCGAATTCGGTCAGGCAGATCATGAACAGCTTGAGGTAATTCATCAGCGCGGGAACTGCTTTTGCCTGAATCGCCAACTTGAGGCAGGACGACCAGTAGGAGGGGACGGTGAGGTCGAAGCCGTAGCCGTATTTGACCACCGCAACGCCGAATTCGCGACTCTCGGGCGCGCGGAAGAGGGCGAGCATCTTCTCGGTTACCGCGTCTCCGACCGACGGTGCGACGGCATGGCGGAAGAACTGCTCGGCGGCGTCCGGGGTCCACCCTTGCGTGTAAGCCTCCATCAGGAGCGCAAAGGAGAACTGCTCGTGCATATTGAGGTCGGGCAGGAGCGCGGCGAGGTCAATGTCGCGTTTGCCGTGAATGACGCAGGGGAGGGAAAGAAAATCGGCAATGTCGCGCGCAATCTCGCCCGCGTTCTTGCCCGCTGTGTTCAGGTAATCGGTTTCCATATTTGGGTTCGGTCCTTTCGGCATGAAATTTTTTTCGGGCAGTCCTGCAATTTTGTCGCTTTCCGCTATTGCATTTCCGAGCGGAATATAGTATAATTAAAAGAAAGATCTCGGAGCGTTGCAGGGGGGATTCTCGCTGTTTCGCTTGGTTGGAGCAGATTGATCCCCCCTCATCAGTCGCTGTCGCGACAGCTTCCCCCCAAGGGGAAGCCTGCTGTACAGCGTGCTATTTCCCTAAATACAGCTTTTGCTATTAACTCGATTCGGGTTGATACAAAACACGAATGCAATTTCGCAAAGAGGCTTCCCCTTGGGGGGAAGCTGTCGCGTAAGCGACTGATGAGGGGGGATAATTTTTCGCTCACCGCTGCAACATGGCTTTTTCCTTCATCAGGTTAAGGGATAACCCCTGAGTGGGTTCTGGTAAAGCACGGGGTCTTACTTCCTTCTATTATACACGATAAACCGCCTCTTGACAAGTGGTTTCGGGAGATTTCCCGCGAAAGGAGTCTGTTTATGTACGAAATTCTTGAAAAACGAGCGCTGAATCCGACCGTAACGCTCATGCGCGTTCATGCGCCCGCGGTTGCGAAAAAGGCAGAGCCGGGACAGTTCATCATCCTGCGCACCGACGCGGACGGCGAGCGCATCCCGCTCACCGTTGCCGATTTCGACCGCGCGGCGGGGAGCGTGACGATTATGTTCCAGATCGTCGGCGCAACCACCGAGCGGCTGAACCGCCTCACGGAGGGCGACTGCCTGCATGATTTTGTCGGACCGCTCGGTCGCGCCACCGAAACCGACGGAAAGAAAAAAGTCGCCGTTGTGGTCGGCGGCGTCGGGTGCGCCATCGGCTACCCCGTGGCGAAGAAATTTCACGAAAACGGCACGGTCGTTCACACCGTCGCAGGCTTCCGCACAAAGGACCTCGTGATTCTCGAGGACGAATTCGGCGCGGTTTCCGACCGCTTTGTGCGGATGTCCGACGACGGCTCGTGGGGGGAAAGGGGGCTGGTCACCGACGCGCTCCGCGCCCTGATCGAGAGCGGCGAGAAGTACGACGAGGTGATTACCATCGGTCCGCTTCCGATGATGAAGTTTGTCTGCCGCCTGACGAAGAAATATAACGTTCCGACGGTTGCTTCCATGAATCCCATCATGATCGACGGGACGGGGATGTGCGGCGGCTGCCGCCTGACCGTTGGCGGCAAGGTGCGCTTTGCCTGCGTGGAAGGGCCTGAATTCGACGGTCACGAAATCGACTTTGACGAAGCGATTGCGCGGTCGTCGATGTATAAGCCGTTCGAGCGGCACGCGTATGAGGAGGCCTGCAACCTGTTCCGGAAGGGGGAGAACTGATATGCCGAATATGAACCCGAAAAAGAATCCCATGCCGTCGCAGAATCCGCAGGTTCGCAGACGGAATTTTGAAGAGGTGGCGCAGGGCTACACCGCCGAAGTCGCGGTGAACGAAGCGGAGCGCTGTCTGCATTGCAAGAACCGCCCCTGCGTGAGCGGATGCCCCGTCGGAATCGACATCCCCGACTTCATCGAGGAAGTGAAGAAAGGCGATTTCGAGGCAGCGTACCGTGTGATTTCCGCGTCCTCGTCGTTGCCTGCGGTTTGCGGCAGAGTCTGCCCGCAGGAGTCGCAGTGCGAGGGGAAGTGCGTGCGCGGCGCGAAAGGCGAGCCGGTCGGCATCGGTCGGCTGGAGCGTTTTGTTGCCGATTGGCACAACGCGCACAGCGAAGCGCCCGCCGAAAGACCCGCGCCGAACGGGCATCGCGTGGCGGTGGTCGGCTCGGGTCCTTCCGGCTTGACCTGCGCGGGCGACCTTGTGAAAAAAGGCTTTGACGTAACGGTGTTCGAGGCGCTCCACACGGCGGGCGGCGTTCTGGTTTACGGCATTCCCGAATTCCGTCTGCCGAAGTCGATTGTGGAAAAGGAGATTGACGGTCTGCGGGCGCTCGGCGTGAAATTTGAGGTGAACACGGTCATCGGCAAAACGCTGACGGTGGAGGAACTGATGCGCGAGGGCGGCTTTGAGGCGGTTTTCATCGGCTCGGGCGCAGGGCTTCCGCGCTTCATGGGGATTCCCGGGGAGAGCCTGAAGGGGGTCTACTCGGCGAACGAATTCCTGACGCGGGTCAATCTGATGAAGGCGTACCGTCCGGGGAGCGCCACGCCGATTCAGGCGGCGAAGCGGGTTGCGGTTGTCGGCGGCGGAAACGTTGCGATGGACGCGGCGCGTTGCGCGATGCGGTTGGGTGCGGACGAGGTTTCCGTCGTTTACCGCCGCTCGCTCGAGGAACTTCCCGCGCGGCGCGAGGAAGTGGAGCACGCGATGGAGGAGGGGATCGAATTCCGCCTTCTGACGAATCCCGTGGAGATTTCAGGGGACGAAAGCGGCTTTGTGAGCGGGATGCGCTGTGTCCGGATGGAGCTTGGCGCGCCGGACGCGTCGGGGCGGCGGAGTCCGGTTGAAATTCCGGGTTCGGAGTTTGTTCTGGACTGCGATTGTGTGATTATGGCGATCGGTACATCTCCGAATCCGTTGATCAAGTCGACGACTGCGGGGCTTGAGATCAACCGTCGCGGCGGGATTGTGGTAGAGGAGCAGACGGGCAAGACCTCGCTTGACGGCGTTTACGCGGGCGGCGACGCGGTCACGGGTGCGGCGACTGTCATTCTTGCGATGGGTGCGGGCAAGACCGCCGCCCGCGCGATTGCGGAGGCTTTGGAAGGGTAAGACCTTGGAGGGAGAGGAGCTCCTCTTGAAAGAGGCGCCCCTCTCCCTCCAAACCTCCCACACCCTCCGAGAACTTCCCCCATGCCCCCGCCACTTAGGAAGCGAAGATTTGTTTCGCTTTTTGTAAGTGGCGGGGGCATGGGGGAAGTTCTCGGAGGGTGTGGGAGGTGGGGATTTTGGGTAGCGTGCGGCTGTCGCGCCCGTTTTGTGGGTCGCATTCGTTTGGAATAACGCCTTAGACGAGAGCTGAGATTCCGCCTGCCGGCGCCCCTTCGGGGTTCGACTCCGCGGCAATCATTGATTGAATCGCTTGATTTTCGATATCTATGCCGCTCCGTTCAGAATGACACGGAGGGTGTGGCGTTTTGTGGGATATAACCCACTTGTTGCAATGTTACTTTAACAAATGCTACCATGTCTGCCCGTGTTGCTGTGTCTAACCATGCTGCAGTGTTTAGCCAATACCACAAGGTTACTTTGACGGATGAATGTGGTATCACTCACGAAACAAACATCCCACGGTGTCATTTCAGAGCAAACGCCTGCGGCGTTCCGTCGAACCCCGAAGGGGCGCCGGCAGGCGGAATCTCGGCTCTCGTGTATGGCATTGTACAACCGTCAACAAGTAACATTCATCCGAAACGGAATGACCCGCGTGTCGTTCCGCATCCTGCCCACCAACCGTGTGCGAAGCCGCACTTTCAAAGAAATTTCCTCCCGCCCGAAATAAAAAACTTCCCCCAAGAGCACCCGCCTTCAAACAAAGCGAAACAATTTTTCGCAATGTAAGGGCGGGTGCTCTTGGGGGAAGTTCTGGGAGAGTGAGGGAGGTTTGGAGGGAGAGAGACCCCTCCGAAAGGGGTCTCCCTGCGCCTCCAAGGTCTTTCCCTCACCTCTCCAGTGCTTCGTAATCCTTGCGCCCCATAATGCGGTCGATGTAGAAATCGGAGTTTTTCTCAAGCTCCGCGTTCAGAACCGTCATGCCGTATTGCTCCGCGAGCGTGGGGACGGGGGAGAAGAGATTCACGCCCAGACCGAGACGGTCGCCGCGGATCGTGAAACCCGCCGCCGCAAGAATCGTCGGGTAGAAGTCAAACGCCGTGAACGCGCGGTTCTTCGTCTCGGTCGTCGTTACCGCCGAATTGAGAATCAGATTGTACCGCCCACGCGCGTCCGCCGAAACCTCCCCGCAAATGCCCGCAAGCATATTCGGGTGATCGCCAACCAGAACCACCGTCGTGTCCGCGTAGAAGGACTGCTCCTTCAGCCACGCAATGAACGAACCGACCTCCCGCGAGGTCGTCGCGTAAACGTTCTCAATCTGCTTCGCGTGCGAACGCACACTGCCTTCGTAACCGTTCCCCGCCTCGTAAAGATAGCCGTTGAAATGCGCGTCGGTCGTCTTGATGACCATGTGCCACGGTTCGTCGCTGCTTGCCGCCTGCGCCGAAAGCACCTCCCGCGCCATCGAGAACGCCGCCGCGTCCGAGTAGCCCCACTCGTTCCACTGCGACTGCGGAATCGAGAATTCCAAGCGGTTACCCGCCGCGTCGGTGAAGTACGGCGCGTTCTTGTCCACAATCGTGTAGCCGCCGTGCGCCGTGAAGTACTCGCCCACGCCGCCAAAGGTCGTCGTTGCCGCCGAAACCAGAATGTTCCGATACCCGTTTGCCGCCAGAATGTCCCCGAGCGCCCACGCGCCCGAGAGGAAATTCTCGGAGTGGTAGGAATTGTTCTTTCCCACGGGAACTTTGAACGGAATCCCCGCCGTGTAGCCGATCAGCGCCGCCGTCGTCCATGTCGTGCCGTATGCGTTGAGCGTGCCGTGCGTGCCGGAATCCGAGGCAAAATAGATCGCGTCGGGATCGGAGAGCAGCCCGTAAAGCTCGGGAATCAGTTCTTCGTCCCAAAGCCCGCCGTGCTCCTTCGAGAAGAACGACGTTTCAAAGGACTCCAATTCGATGAACAGCAGATTCCGTTTTTCGTCGGGCGCCGTGACCCGTCCCACGGTTTTTGGGCTGACGTATTCGGATTCGAAGAATTCCGATTCGGTAAACCGCGACCGCAGATAGCCGAACGCGCCCACCTGCCCAAGCCCGATTCCGACGAGAATCAGCGCGCTGACGATGGTAAAGAGCCACTTGTGCCGCAGGGGAAGCAGGCGCACCGTGCGCGCCTTTCCCGTTCTGCGCGATACGTGCTTCCGCTCCAGAGGATGCCGCGAAAAGAGGTACTGCGGCAGGAGCAGAAGCGCGACCGCCGCAAGGCAGGGGCCGATCAGAACGGCAAACGCCTGCCACACGGCGGCAGTCCCCGCGCCCGAACTGCCGGTCAGGTAGAACCACAGCTCGTCCAGCTTTTCCGCCGGATAGAGGACGTGGATATAGATGCCGACCGCGCAGAGCACAACCGCCGCCGCGGTAATCAGAATTCTTGCGCAAAGCGCCGCGCGGGCAAGCGCCCGTCGTGCTGTGCCGTGCCGTTTCATGCCATGCCCCGCTTACTTGTTGTATTTCTTTTCGATCGCCGCCGCGCGCGTGTTGATCGCACGGATCACAGCGGGGTCGAACTTGAATTTCCGCCCGTAGGTCATCAGACCGTTCTGCTCCTGCTCCACGTCAAACAGCTGCGTGTAGCAGAACGCCATGATGTTCTCGTTGTCAAGCAGGGCGTCGGTCAGACCCTTGTAGCGGGCGATGAACTCTTCCTCGGTCTCAGGCCCTTTGCCATAGCCCCAACCGTCCTCGGTCGTCCAACGGATGCCGCCGTACTCGCTGACAAACACGGGCGACTTCCCGTCATAGTGCTGTCTGTTCCGCCTGTTGTGGTTGGCGCTGCGCTCGCACTGGTCATTGACGATGCCCGCGTCAATCTGCGCGTAGTAGGTGACGAATTTTGCGGGATCTTGCTCGTAGTCGTGGACATCGAAAATGTCGGTCTCCACATGGAAGTTTCCGCTTGTGTCGATTACGGGACGGGTTGCGTCCAGTGCCTTCGTTACGCGGTAAACCTGCGCGAGCACGCTGTCCGCCTGCTGTCTGCCGCGGAAGTCCCACGTCTCGTTGAAGGGACACCAGCCGATGACGGACGGGTGGTTGTAGTCGCGCTCCACCGCCTCGAGCCACTCGGGCAGGAAGTTTGCAATCGCGCCCGCCTCGGTGATATCCAGACCCCAGTTTGCCTGCTCGCCCCAGCAGAGGTAGCCGAGACGGTCCGCCCACCAGAGGAAGCGCGGCTCAAAGACCTTTTCGTGCAGTCTTGCGCCGTTGAAGCCGAGTTCCATGGATTTGAGGATATCGTTTTTGAGATCCTCGTCGGTCGGCGCGGTGTAGATGCCGTCGGGGTAGAAGCCCTGATCCAGCACCCAACGGCCGAACACGACCCGCCCGTTGATGCGGAAGGTTCTGCCGACCAGCGCAACGCTTCGCAGACCAAAATAGCTTGTTACGCGGTCAACGGTCTTGCCGCCGCGCGCAAGGATGTATTCCACGTCGTAGAGGTTGCCCACGCCGACGTCCCACAGGTGCTCTTCGGAGAGCGGGACGGTGATGGTAACGCTGTTTCCGGTGATTCTCTTTGCGGTTGCCGTTCCGACCTCTTTGCCCCCGAAGGTCACGCGGACGGAAAGATCTGCGCCCGTCGGGTCGCCCGCAAAGCGGCATTCGGTTGTAACCGCGCAGGCGGCGGTGTCCGGCGTGGTGCGCAGACCTTTGATGTGCAGATCCTCAACGGCTTCCATCCAGACGGTTTGCCAGATGCCCGTGGTGCGGGTATAGGAGCAGCCGTAGGAGGCGTAGCGGTCGGACTGCTTGCCTGCGGGCTGATTATGGGAGCGCACGTCGTCGAAGGCGGAGAGGGTCACGCGGTCATGTTCAAAATTCAGGAAGTCGGTGATATCGAAGCTGAACGGGGTATAGCCGCCGGCGTGCGTGCCGACCTTCTTGCCGTTGACCCAGACGGTTGCGAGGTAATCGACCGCGCCGAAGTGGAGCAGGATACGCTTGCCCTTCCATGCGGCGGGGATATTGAGATCCTTTGCGTACCAGACGCACCGCATGAAGTCGGTATGCGCCACGCCGGACAGGCGGCTTTCGGGGCAGAACGGGACGGTGATCTTCCCGCCGAGGTGTTCCGCTGTGGGGAGTCCGCGCGCCTCGCCGCTTTCTCCCGCGTCAATCTCGAATTCCCATGTGCCGTTGAGGCACTGCCAGTCCTCGCGCACCAATTGGGGGCGGGGGTACTCGCTTCTCGGAATTTGTGTCATGTTTCTTCTCCTTTTCTCTTTTTGTTCCTGCGTTTTTATCAAATCTGTCTGTCATCCTTTATTATATCACACTCCTTCCCTGAAATCAATATCTTTTTTTCGCATCTTCATGAGGATTACGCGCATAGGAGGGGAAAGACCTTGGAAAGACCTTGGAGGGAGAGAGCCCCCTCTTTCGGAGAGGGGGCTCTCTC
>URHR01000067.1 GCA_900547725.1 uncultured Eubacteriales bacterium | reverse complement strand
GGAAACTTCTTTCAAGAAGTTTCCTAAGTGGGTTCGGGCAAAGCCCGAGGTCTTAGGGTTTGGGACAGAGTCCCAAGGTCTTCCCCTACTCCTCCGCCATGCGGGACATTTCGCGCTGCGCCATAACCAGACCGTAGTAAATGCCGCGGCGCTCCATCAGCTCGGCGTGCGTGCCGACCTCGGCAATCCGACCGCCGTCCAGAACCACAAGCCGCGTTGCGGAACGGAGCGTGGAAAGACGGTGCGCAATGGCAACCGTCGTGCGGTTTTTGGTCAGAAGCGAAAGCGCGTCCTGAATCAGCTTCTCGGTCTCGGTGTCAAGTGCCGAGGTCGCCTCGTCCAGAATCAGAAGCTTCGGATCGTGTAACAAAGCGCGCGCAATCGCAATCCGCTGCCGCTCCCCGCCCGAGAGCGTGTAACCGCGCTCCCCGATGTAGGTATTGTAGCCGTCGGGCAGATTCACAATGAACTCGTGCGCACCCGCATACTTCGCCGCGCGAATCACCTCGTCGCGCGTCGCGTCGGGCTTCGCATAGGTCAGATTCTGCCAGACGCTCCCCGCGAACAGGAAGTTCTCCTGCAGCACCACACCGATGCGCCGCCGCAACTCCGCCTGCGGAATGTCGCGGATGTCTACCCCGTCCAGAAGAATCGCGCCGTCGTCTACATCATACATCCGCATCAACAGGTTAATCAGAGTCGATTTTCCGACCCCCGATCGTCCCACAAGCCCGATGAATTCCCCGGGCGCGATATGCAGACTGATGTCGTGCAGGATCTCGTCCCCATCCCCGTAGCCAAAGGAAACGCGGTCAATCACAATGTCCCCGCGTACCTCGGTCGGAACTGTCGGGGTCGCGCTGTCAACAATTTCGTTCGGCGCGTCCAGTAAGCCGAACACGTTGGAAAGCGACACCGCCGCCAACGCCAACTGCCGGGGCACTCTGATCAGCACCGCAAGCGGCGTGTAAATCATGCCCGCATAGGAGGACAGCTGCGACATCTCGCCTGCGGTCATTTCGCCCGCAATCATCCTGCTTCCCACGTAATACAGCAGAATCAGTTCCCCGAATCCCATCACAAAGTTCAGAATCGGCATCAGGATTGCCCAGACTTTTTCCTGCCGCAACTGTGCGTCGCGCTCGGCTGCCGCCATGGAAACAAACCGCTCCTCTTCGCGCTTCTCCATCCCGTATGCCTTGACCACACGAATGCCCGAAAAAACGTCATGCAGCACCGCGTCCCCCCGCGCGTTCAGATCGCGCGTCCGCCGCGCCAGTTGCGCGAAAAAGCGGCGGAACATCCGGAACGCCAACGTAATGAGCGGTGCAGGCAACAGAATCAACAGCGCCAACCGCCAGTCCACCCAGAACAGATAAATCGAAACGGCAAGGAGCAGAAGTCCCTGCTCCAGAATGTTCGGGAGCACGTCAACGATAAAATTTTTAATGCGGTTGGTGTCGCCGTTCACCCGCTTCATCAACTCGCCCGAAGTCATGCGGTAAACGCTTCCGACCGACAGCTCCTGTACCCGGCGGAACACCGTATCGCGCAACCGCACCACCAAACGGTTTCCCGCAACCGTGAGAAACCATGTCCGCGCCATGCTGAACAGCCGCCCCGCGAGGTTGACCGCAAGGAGCGACACAACCACGCCGAGAAACCCAGCCAGAAGCGCGGAAGCCTCCGGATTCCGGATGTAATCGTCCACCATGTGACGGTTGATGAACGGAATGACCAGACTGATCGCGGTTGAAGCAACGAAGAACAGCACCGTCAGCGCGATGAAACCGAATTCGGGCTTGGCAAGCCGCAACAGCCGCAGAAGCGCCGATTTTGCCGAGGTCTGCGGAATCCGCGGTCCTGTCGGCGCATCGTTTCCCCGCCCGACCGATTCCCCCGCCGTCCTGCGCAGAATGCGGTTGACCGTCCGCGCGAACGCCGCGGCATCCGGGGTGCATTTTGCCGTCCCGCGGGCAAGCAGAAGCACCTCCCCCGTCCGCGTTTCGGCAACCAGTTCCACACTTCCGACCCCGCCCGACGCAGTGATGTGGGCGAGCTCCGCGAGCGACACCGTGCGCACCCGCGTTCCGTCCTCAAAAATCTCCAATGCGTCGGCGGAGCAGACCGCCAACGTCTCGCACCGCTTCCCCGCAACGGTGGCGGAAAGATCGGTGGCAAAACAGGCGCGCGGCGGATTCCGGCGGTACGACGGCGAGACGGCAAACAGCCGCTCGGTTGCCGACGGCTCTTTTTTGGGCTTATGCAAAATTCGCATCCCGATCACCTCAGATATAGAGATCCAACCGCTTCCGACTGCGACGGTCGAGTGCGGCAAGATCGGGAATCTCGTAGCGGTTTCCGTCCACATCCGTAAACGTGACCGACTTCTCCCCCACGCGGAAAATCGTGCGGTAAGGATCTTGCACGGTAAAGGTCAGTTTTCCCGCGTCGGCAGTCGTGACTGTCCAATAGGAAAAGCCGTACTTCTCGCGCACGCGCAGAATGGAGGTAATCTGCGGCGCGTAATAGCGCAGGCGCAATTCGTCCTCCAACAGATTCCGCGTCTCTCCTTCGAACAGAGCGGTGGAGCGGATGATGCCGCGCTCGTTCCCGTCCGTATCCAATGCGGAAATGTATTCCCACGACAGCTCAAACGGAAACTCGCGGCAGAGATTCACCCGCGTTTCCTTGCCGTCAAGCGTCAGATATAAAAGCCCGTTCTTCCGCTCAAAATGCGCGTTTTCGGGGGTCAGCCAGACCGTAACCGCCATTTCCTCCAACGTCCGCGCGCGGCGCTCGCCGTCTTCGGGTCTTTCCCGTCCCGCGCCCCTGTCTCTCCGACCGCCCGCAGGCGGCGGGGGCGGCATTTCGTGTCCCATCATGATGTTTTCCTCCTTCGTTCCTCAGCTCCCCGGGTTCTTCCGTTCATTCCGCAATGCCCGCCTGCCGCAGGGCTTCCAGTTGCAGGGTGTACAGCCGATGATAAATTCCGTCCGACCTGGCAAGCAGTTCGCGGTGCGTGCCGCGCTCGGCAACCTTGCCGTGCTCGATGACCACCAATTCGTCCGCGTCGCGCAGGGTGGAGAGCCGATGCGCGATCATGATGGTGGTCTTGCCCACAATCAGCCCCGAGAGCGCTTCCTGAATTCTGCGCTCGGTAGCGGTGTCCATCGCCGCGGTCGCCTCATCGAGAATCAGAATCTTCGGGTTCTTCAGAATCGCCCGCGCGATGGAAATGCGTTGCCGCTCTCCGCCCGAAAGCTCCTGAAACCCGAACCCCACGCGGGTGTGGTAGCCGTTCGGCAGGCGGACAATAAAGTCGTGCGCGCCCGCGCATTTCGCCGCCTCGATCACCTCGTCGTAGCTCGCCCCGGGCTTGGCGTAACGGATGTTGTCGAGGATCGTCCCCATAAAAAGGTAGGTCTCCTGCGACACGATCGCGATGTTGCGGTAAACCGTTTCAAGCGAAAGATCCTTCACGGGAATTCCGCCGATGCGGATTTCCCCCTCTTCGGGGTCATACAGGCGCATGAGCAGATTCGCCAGAGTGCTTTTTCCCGCGCCCGTGTGCCCCACAATGCCGAGCACACCGCCCGCAGGGACAGAGAAACACACGTCGTCAATCACCCGTCTGCCCTTGCGGTAGGAAAAGGAGACATGATCGAATTCCACGCCGCCCCCGATTGTTTCGGGGCGGAGCGCGTCCGGCTTTTCACGCACATCGGGCTCCGCGTCCATGATTTCATAGAGACGGCGGAGCGCGTTGGTACAGTCGGCGGAACGGTTCATCATATCCGAGAAGAAGAACAGCGGAGAGTAGATCATATTCATGTACGCAATCACCGTCAGCAGTTTGCCGTAGGTCATGCCGCCGTAGTCCTGCATCACCATCCAACCGCCCACGCCCCACGCAATGATGTTGCCGAGGAACAGAATCGCGCCCGCCACCGTTCCCACGCAGGTGTGATAGACCCGCAGGCTGCGCTCGCTGTCCGCCAGCGTTTGGCTGTAGCCTGTAAAGCGGCGGATCTCGCTCTTTTCCTGCGAGAACGCCTTGACCACCCGCATTCCCGACAGCACATCGGCAAGAAAACCGCTCATCCGCGAAGATCCCGCAAAGCGCTTGGCGTGCAGCTTGCGCTCAACGCGGAACATCACCCGCATCAGAAGAAAGAACAGCGGAACGGGCAGCAGCGCAAAGAGTGCCAACAGGGGCTGAATGGTCAGAAGCAGAATCACCAGAACCGCCACCTGCACAAGATTGACCACCAGATACGGGATGCCGTCGCAGAAAAACTCGTAAATGGTGTTGGAATCCTCGTTGATCTGCGTCATCAGACTGCCTGTCCGACGGTCAGTAAAGAAGCCGAGGGAAAGGCGCTCGATGGCGTGAAAAATCGTTTGTTTGAGACTGAAAGTCATCTTCGCCGCCACTTTGGAGGAAAGCCAGTTGTTCAGAATGGAGGCAAACGTCCGCAACAGCTTGGTAGCAATCACCAGAAACAGCACCAGAAGGATTGCGCCAGCAAAACTGCCGTTTGTATCGATTACCTCATCAAACAGAAACCCGCCCGAGAGATACGGCGCGATGATTCCCGTTACGGTCAGAAGCACCAGAGAAGCAAGCAGGACAGCCAGACTCCCGCGATATGCCGAGAAAAACTTCCATGTCCTGCGGAACAGCTGTCCCCGCTTCACGCAGCGCGGGCAGACCTTGCGGTTCGGGTTCGGATACCGCATCCCGCATATGGGACAGAAGCGCGCCTCGGGCAGATCGTCGGGGTCAACGTCAAGCGCCTCCCCCCGCGCCAGTCTTTCCGCGTAATGGGCAAACAGGCGAACCGACTCCAGACAGCTGTTGGTAAAGAACGCAAAAAGAACAGTCTCCCCCGCAAGGTCGGCGACAAGAACCGCCGTGGAGCGTCGTTCCTCCACGGCAAGCCTGCCGACCCCCGACAGGGGGTACTGTTCTTTGCTTTCGTTTTTCCAAGCCGTGCGCCCGTCCGGCATCCGCTCCGTGCGCCCATTCAGCACGAAGAGATTTTCGCGATCCGCCAACAGCCAACCTTCGGCGGGCTTTCCGCTTCGGTCCCGGTCGACAAAACAGGACAGCTCCAACCGTCCCGCATCTATCCCCAAAGCCGGCAACGCCTCCGTCACCCCCTCGGGCATCCGATCCATACACAGCACAGCTTTCTCCTTTCCGGATTCGTCGGTTGCCTGCCGATTAACGCGCCTCGCGCTCCGCCGGCGGAACCGCGCAGCAGACCGATTCGGCAATGTCGGTCAGCAGACCGTTGAAGAGTACAAACACCACCATGGACAGCGCAAACTGGATCAGCCAGACCCAACCGTAGCGCGGTTGCAGGAAAACCTCTGCGATTTTGGCGCACGCCGAAAACATGGTAAAGATCATAATCAGATTTGCCCGTCTGCGCCGCGCCTGCATATCCCGCTCGGCGCTCATGCGGGAGATCGCGTCCTCTCCCGCCGCATAGCGCTTTGCCATCCGCATCACGCAGATCAGCACGCACCCCACAAACAGCGCCGTCAGCGCTGCTTCGATCGAGGCAAGCACGCATACGGGGAAATACCGTTCATACGCCGCAGGATCCAGAAGCGACGCCTTCGGCACATAGTCCCGCAGATACCGGACGTTCAGAAACGTGCGCGGAATTCCGACCACCGCAACGGACAGTCCCACGCCAACCAGCATCGAGCTTCCCTGCAACAGCTTTCCGAGAACGAAACATCCGCACAGCACCACCAACACACTGCCCCAATCAGGCAGAAATTCGTAATACAGAAGCGACAGATTCGCCGAAAGCAGGATTCCGACCCGCAGGAAGGTAAAACCCGTCCCCACGCGCCGCCGCAACAGCAAGCCCGTGTTCGGCAGAATCTCCCGCTCGTATCTCACCCGCAGGCTGTCAATCCACGCGGTCTCCCGCTTCCACACGCTGAAGAAGTGCCGCCACATTCCGAGAAATACCAACCCCACCGCACCCGAGGCAACTGCCGAAACGCCGCGAAACAGGTCGCGAAACCGATACAGCGACGTATTGTAAACGCCCTCCCGACGGAACACCGTCAGCACGGTCAGCTCGGGCAGAACCGTCAGAACCGCGTGCAACAGCAGGAAAACAACCGTCACCGCCGCCATTCTGTCGCACAGACTTCTGCCGCGGCGGTTTGGCGTTGCAAGTCCGTTCCGCGCACCGCCACACTCCGAAAGCGCGGAGACACCCCGCCAGAAGTTGCGGAACGCGGGCAGAAGAAAACAGAGTTCCAACACTGCAAACGAAAAGGCAAGCAGCAGAGTCCAGACCGGTCGTTCATACGGATTCAGCTTGTCACTGGTATTCCCGAGAAAGACGAAAATCAACAGTTCCGCCGCAATGCGTGCCAAACCGACCCAAAGCATCCGCCGAAAACTGCTCTGCGCCTCGGCAATGTCGTCGTTCAGATCCGCCAATGCGGAAATGCCGACCGTAATCAGAAGCCACCCGATGATATCGGGCAAAAAATCAGCCACGCCGACAATCGGGTCCCACAAAAAGCAGACGCCGAGGGTCAGCCAGAAGAAGCCCATCGTTTTTTCTCTGTGCATCAGCGATCTCCTCCCGATCTGCGGTGCTTCCGCTCCCGCCGATTCCGCAGATCCTCCTCACGGGAGGCGCGTGTACTGTCCGCCGCACGGTGAAAATTGTCCGCAAACCGCTCCCCCATCCGATTGAGGAAATTCCAACGGTAGGGTTTCGGGGTCTGATCCTTGTCCTCCGCAGGACAGATGTTCTTACAGCAGGAGACCAACAGGCAGATATCGTAGATCCGCCAGAACAGCAAAAAGAACGTCAGCGGTACGCCGAGCTGCGCCGCAACCGATTCCGGAAGGAACACCCGCGACACCGTATAGAGCGCCGCATATCCGACACCCACGATCGCGTCGAACACCGCCTCCCGTACCGTGCGCGGCAGATCCACGCTCTTCGCAATGATTGCCACGGCATAGTAGCAGGCAAAGTGAAAGAGCATCGTAATTCCGAAATCCACCCATGCCATCACGGTCTCAGCCGTTTCCGAGAGGAACGGCGCGTTCCATGCAAACACCTTTCCCCATTCGGTCAGCATTTCGTAAACGGTAGCCGGCATCAGGGCAAAAACCGTCCATAGCGGAAACCGGAATGCCGCATTGTATTTGCGCAGTTCCAGCAGCCCCCGCAGGATCATGACATACCCCAACAGACAGACCAGAAACTTCATGTTGAGCATCGCCCCAACGCCCGAAAGCAGGAAGGAGACCACATATCCAAGAAACAGCCATCCGAATCCCATCTTTGCAATCCCCTTTCCGTTTCCTTACTGCTGTCCCTGCGAATTCTTGCGCATACAGCAGTTTTTGTACTTCTTTCCGCTTCCGCACGGACAGGGATCGTTTCTGCCGACCGTTTCCTTTGCCGCCGCAGGCGTATTCTTTTTGACAACGGGACGTTTCTTCCCGTCCCCTTCAAAGCCTTCGGTAATCGGCTTTGCGACCTGCACCCGACGGATGGTCTCCTGCGGGCGCGGCACGACCGTGAGAATCATGCGCACCGTATTCTTGCGGATGTCCTCGACCATTGCGTCAAACAGTTCCGCACCGCGAATCCGATACTCCGTAACGGGGTCTCTTTGCGCGTAAGCCTGCAAACCGACGTTGTTCTTCAGATCCTCCATCGTGTCGATGTGTTCCATCCATGCCGAGTCGACGTTCCGAAGCAGAACGGCGCGCTCCACCTCGCGGAACACCTCCTCGCCGAACAGCGTTTCCTTCTCGTGATAGCGATCCAGCGCGCGGTTTGTCAGCCGCTCGGTCAGCTCCTCGCGGGTCAGCTTCTTCAATTCGTCCTCGTCAAAGCGGAAATCGTCCTCCGTGGTCAGCCAACCGCGGAAGTGCGCGCGCAAGCCATCCAGATTCCACTCATGCGCAGGCGCGTCTCCGCCCGTGAAGAAATGCACCGTGTCGGCAACCGTCTCGGAAATCATGCGCTGAATCGTGGGCGAAATATTCTCGCCGTCCAGCACCTCGCGGCGCTGATTGTAGATCAGCGTTCTCTGCTGATTCATCACGTCGTCGTAGGAAAGGACGTACTTTCTTCTCTTGAAGTTCGCCGCCTCGATCCGCTTCTGTGCACGCTCGATGGCGTTGGACAGAATCTTCGCGTCAATCGGCATATCCTCGGGCATCTTCAGCGCCTCGACAATGCCCTGGAAACGGTCGGTGCCGAACAGGCGCATCAGGTCGTCCTCCATGGAGAGGAAGAACTTCGATTCGCCCGGGTCGCCCTGCCGCCCGGAACGTCCGCGCAACTGATTGTCGATCCGTCGGCTTTCGTGCCGCTCCGTGCCGAGGATAAAGAGACCGCCCGCCGCCTTGACCTTTTCCGCCTCGGATTCAATCTCGGCGCGGTGCTTCTCCACCAGCTCGCGGAACAGTTTCCGCGCCGCGATCAGCTCCTCGTCGTCGGTGTCGGTCATGCCCGTGCACCGCGCGATATACTCTTCGGGAATGCCCTTTGCGCGCATCTCCTCTTTCGCCATGAATTCGGGGTTACCGCCAAGCAGAATATCGGTTCCGCGCCCCGCCATGTTGGTGGAAATCGTCACTGCGCCGAACTGACCCGCCTGCGCGACGATCGCTGCCTCTTTCGCATGGTATTTCGCGTTCAGCACCGTGTGCGGAATGCCCGCGTCACGGAGCATTTTGGAAAGTTCCTCGGATTTGTCGATGGAAATCGTACCCACCAGAACCGGCTGTCCCTTTGCATGGCACTCCCGCACCTGCTCAACAATCGCGTTGTACTTGCCCCGCATAGTGCGGTAGACCGCGTCGGGGTGATCGTCGCGGATCATGGGCTTGTTGGTGGGAATTTCGATAACGTCCAGTTTGTAAATTTCGCGGAACTCGTCCTCTTCGGTCAGCGCAGTACCCGTCATGCCGGAGAGTTTCCCATACATCCGGAAGTAGTTCTGGAACGTAATGGTTGCAAGCGTTTTGTTCTCTTTCTGAATCTGAACGCCTTCTTTGGCTTCGATCGCCTGATGCAGACCGTCCGAATACCGTCTGCCGGGCATCAGCCGACCCGTAAAGCTGTCGACAATGATGACCCCGTTCTCGTTCACCACATAGTCCACGTCGCGGTGCATACAGCCGTGCGCGCGGATTGCCTGATTGACGTGGTGCGCCAGCATGATGTTTTCTTCGTCGGAAAGGCAGTTGATTCCGAAGTACGCCTCTGCCTTCTTCGAGCCTTTTGCGGTCAGAACCGCATTGTTCGCTTTTTCGTCGACGATATAGTCCGCGTCGATGTCATCGTGCGTTTCCTTGTCATCCAGCTCCTTGATGACGAACTTCTTCATGGTGCGCACCAAGCGGTCGGTGCGCTCGTACAGGTCGCTGACCTGCTCGCCCGCGCCCGAAATGATCAGCGGCGTTCTCGCTTCATCGATGAGGATGGAGTCCACCTCGTCCACAATCGCGAACGCGTGCCCGCGCTGAACCATCTGCTCTTTGTAAATGACCATGTTATCCCGCAGATAGTCGAAGCCGAACTCGTTGTTTGTTCCGTAGGTGATATCCGCCGCGTATGCCGCGTGCTTTTCCGCGTTCGTCTGCCCATGCACGACCAGACCCGTGGTCAGCCCCATGAACTCGTAAACGCGCCCCATCTCTTCAGCGCCGACGCGCGCGAGGTAGTCGTTGACCGTAACGATGTGAACCCCCTCGCCCGTCAGCGCGTTGAGGTACGCGGGCAGGGTTGCAACCAACGTTTTGCCTTCACCTGTTTTCATTTCGGCAATTCTGCCCTGATGCAGGACGATGCCGCCCACGATCTGCACACGGAACGGGCGCTTTCCGAGAACGCGGTCATCCGCTTCCCGCACCGCCGCAAACGCGTCGGGCAGAAGCTCGTCGAGCGTTTCCCCCGCCGCATAGCGCGCCTTGAGCTTTTCGGTCATGCCGCGCAGCTCGTCGTTGCTCATGGCGGCATAGGTATCCGCCAGTGCGTCCACGCGATCTGCAATGACATTGACCTTCTTCAGCTGATGCTGGCTGTAAGTTCCGAACAGCTTGGTTATAAGAGACATAATCGGTCCTTTCCGCACCCGAGAGTGCCGACAGAATATTATGATGGGACACCTATACCGGATATGTGTCGATTCAAGAAAACGCCTTGCGCGAGTGCCGAGATTCCGCCTGCCGGCGCCCCTT
>URHR01000066.1 GCA_900547725.1 uncultured Eubacteriales bacterium | reverse complement strand
ACTTCTCCTTAAGAAGTCCCCTAAGCAGGGCTTGGGACAGAGTCCCAAGGTCTTAAAAAGGAGTACACATATGTCAACCACACACATCAGTAAACCCGAGACAGCGAAGAGCGGGAGAGATAAGATCGACTGGGTGAGGTCTTATATGCCCATCCTGAACGCCATCGAAAAGGAGTTTCGGGAGACGAAGCCGTTCGACGGAATGAAGATCGCAATGTCCATCCATCTGGAAGCCAAAACCGCCTATCTCGCAGAAGTTCTTATGGCGGGCGGCGCAAAGGTGCAGGTCACGGGATGCAATCCCCTCTCCACGCAGGACGACGTCGCTGCCGCGCTCGCGGAGGAAGGTTTCGTCGTCAACGCCCACCACGGAGCGAGCGACGAGCAGTACCACGAGGATCTTGTCCGTACACTCGACTTTCACCCCGACCTCCTGATCGACGACGGCGGCGACCTCATTTCCCTCCTCCACGGCGCGTGCAGGGAGTACGGCGACAACCTCATCGGCGGGTGCGAGGAAACCACAACCGGCATCCACCGTCTGCTCGCCAGGGAGCGCGCAGGTCTGCTCGATTACCCCATGATGGACGTCAACGACGCCGACTGCAAGCACCTTTTTGATAACCGCTACGGCACGGGACAGTCCACGCTGGACGGTATCATGAACGCAACGAACCTCATCATCGCAGGCAAAACCGTCGTGGTTGCGGGCTACGGATGGTGCGGTAAAGGCTTCGCCATGCGTGCAAAGGGCATGGGCGCAGTGGTCGTCGTTACCGAAATCGACCCCATCAAGGCGCTGGAAGCAACCATGGACGGCTTTACCGTCCTGCCCATGCGGGAAGCGGCAAAGGTCGGTGACCTCTTCGTCACCCTCACAGGCTGCCGCGATGTCCTCACGCGGGAACATTTCGAGGTCATGAAGGACGGCGCATTACTCGCAAACAGCGGCCATTTCGATGTGGAAATCAACAAAGAGGATCTTGCAGCGCTCGCAACCGAGATCCGGGAGCGCAAACCGAATATCCGCGGCTACCGCATGGCGGACGGCAGAATTCTCAACCTTCTTGCAGACGGCAGACTGGTCAACCTTGCCGCAGGAAACGGACATCCCGCCGAAATTATGGATATGTCGTTCGGAATTCAGGCAAAAAGCCTTGAATACCTCGCCAAAACGCGTGGAACGCTCGAAAACAAGGTCTATGCAGTGCCTGCAGAGATCGACAAAGCCGTTGCAACCATCAAACTGGCGGCGGAATCCGTGCAGATTGACGTTCTGACCCCCGAGCAGACCGCGTACCTGAATCAAATAGAATAAGAATCAGACTAATTTTACATGGAAACAGAAAAAAACGAACTGAAAACACAGCTTGCCGTCATCGGCGCGGGACACGCAGGAATCGAAGCGGCACTCGCGGCGGCACGCATGGGCGTTGATACCGTCCTCTTCACGCTCTCGCTCGACGCGGTTGCCAATATGCCCTGCAACCCCTCCATCGGAGGGACGGCAAAGGGACATCTGGTGTTTGAGATCGACGCACTGGGCGGAGAAATGGGCAGAGCCGCCGATCTCGTCACCCTCCAATCCCGAACCCTGAACACGGGGAAGGGCGCGGCAGTCCAATCCAAGCGCGTACAGGCAGACCGCAAGCAGTATCAGCGCCTGATGAAGCACACGTTGGAAACAACCCCGCATTTGCGGCTGGTGCAGGCGGAAATTGTCGCACTGCGAACCGAGACCGACGAAGCAGGGCGGAAATATGTCGTAGGACTGGAAACCCGCCTCGGCGAAGTCTGGAGCTGCCGGGCAGCCGTCATTGCAACGGGAACTTACCTGGAAGGAACGGTTTTCGTCGGAAATGTCAGCTATGACGCAGGGCCTGACGGGTTGCTGCCCGCCAAAGGTCTGTCCGCGTCTTTATTAAAGGAAGGAATTTCCCTGCGGCGCTTTAAAACAGGAACGCCCGCGCGGATCAACCGGCGAAGCATTGATTTTTCAAAAATTGAAGAACAAAAAGGCGAAGAACATCCGATTCCGTTCAGCGCGCTGACCGATTCGGACTATCTTGCCGGCACGGAACAACTTTCCTGCCACATTGTGTATACCAACGCCGAAACCCACCGCGTGATTCTGGACAATCTGACGCGAAGCGCCATGTATTCTGGCAAAATCCATGGTACAGGACCGCGTTATTGCCCCTCCATTGAGGACAAACTGGTGCGATTTGCCGACAAGGAGCGCCATCAGCTGTTTGTCGAGCCGCTTGGAAAGGATACCGAGGAGATGTACCTGCAGGGCTTTTCCACCTCGCTTCCAACCGATGTCCAACACGCCATGCTGCGAACGCTCCCGGGCTTTGAGCAGGCGGAAATCATGCGCTACGCCTACGCGATCGAGTACGACTGCGCCGATCCGACGCAGATGAACGCCACGTTGGAGTTCAAGCAGATTGACGGACTCTTCGGGGCAGGGCAGTTCAACGGGACTTCCGGCTACGAGGAAGCGGCGGCGCAGGGGCTGTTGGCAGGCATCAACGCGGCGCAGAAGATCAAAGGGCTTGAGCCGCTGATTCTTTCGCGGTCGGGAAGCTACATCGGCACTCTGGTCGACGATCTGGTGATCAAAGGAACAAACGAGCCGTACCGCATGATGACCTCGCGTTCGGAATATCGGCTTTTGTTGCGGCAGGACAACGCAGACAGCCGGCTCACGCCGCTCGGTCACCGCGTCGGTCTGATCGACGATGCGCGTTTCAAGGAATTTGAAGCCAAGCAGGCGCGGATTTCCGCCGAAAAAACAAGGCTGGAGCAAACCGTTCTGTCTCCCGCAAAGGCAAACGCCTTTCTGGAGGGTATCGGCGAAACACCGTTGAAATCAGGCGCGTCCCTTGCTGATCTGTTGCGCCGCCCCTCAATTTCATACGCGCAGCTTGCGGAAATCGACGAGAATCGACCGTTCCTGGCGGTTTCCGAACAGTTGACCGTTGAATCCGACATCAAATACGCAGGCTACGCCGCGCGTCAGATCGGTGAGGTCAGGCGCCACATCAAATTAGAAGAAAAGAAACTTCCCGCCGATATTGATTACAAAGGAATCAAGGGGCTGCGCATTGAAGCGGCGCAGAAACTCGACAAAATACGTCCCCTTACAATCGGGCAGGCATCCGCAATCAGCGGCGTCAACCCTGCAGACATTTCGGTTTTACTGATTTACCTTGGGTTACACTGAAAGGAGAAAGCGATGGAACAAGTCGACTACAGCACTTTTCGCGACCAATTCCGTAAAATCTTTGTGCAAAACGGTTTGGATCGGTTTTGTACAGAATCCACGATTGCTTCTTTCGAGGCTTTCACCGAACTGTTATGCAAAGTCAATTCGCACACCAATCTGACAGCCATTCGAACCATCCCAGAAATTATCGCAAAGCATTATGCCGATTGCCTGCTCGCCGAGCCGTTCTTCCCGCAAGGCGCGACGGTTCTGGATGTTGGTTGCGGTGGCGGATTTCCCTGCATCCCGCTTGCAATTGCAAGGCAGGACCTGCAGATCACCGCAATCGACAGTACCGCAAAGAAAATCGCGTTCGTGCAGGCCGCCGCAGCCGCACAGAGGCTATCCAATCTGAATCCGCTTTGCGTTCGTGCCGAAGACCCGAGCATGGCAAGGTATAAGCGCTCCTTTTCAATCGGAACAAGTCGCGCGGTTGCAAAGTTGTCAATCCTCGCCGAGTTGATCCTCCCGTACATTCAAGTCGGCGGTACATTGATCGCATTAAAAGGATCATCCGGAAAAGCAGAAGCAGACGAAGCGCGCAGCGCAATTCAAACACTGGGTGGCGAAATCTCCGAGATCTGCGAGAAAATCCTGTGTTTCGGCAATACATCCGAGTCCAGAAGCATTATTGTAGTCCAAAAATCGAAAGAATCGCCGATTCAGTATCCGCGGCAATACGCGGCAATTTTGAAAAAGCCGCTTTGATCCGATGTTTCACGTAAAACAAATTTGCCACCTCGGCACGTAATGTTTCACGTGGAACATTTTTATTTTACCGCCTCCGAATGTTTCACGTGAAACATTCTTTTTGTTTATCTGTGCCGCGCTTATCGTTTCACGTGAAACATTGTACAGATGATTTGTCGAATAAAAATTTTGTAAAATATGCGAAAATCTCTTGTATTTTGGTCGGCATTGTGGTATAATAGAAGCAACATCGATACGCTTAAAATATCGGAAAGGAAGGGTATCCCATGGGAAAAATTATTTCGTTTGCAAACCAGAAAGGCGGGGTCGGAAAGACCACATCCGCGGTTAATATCGCGGCTTCGCTCGGCGTTCTGGGCTATAAAGTACTTCTGATCGACCTTGACCCTCAGGGTAATGCAACCAGTGGCGTTGGCCTGATGAAAAAGAATCTGAAGAACACAATTTTTGAGGTTCTGACAACCGATCTGCCGGCAGAGGACGCAATTATTCAAACGCATTTCGACAATCTTTCGATCATTCCGACGCACACCACCCTTGCACGCGCAGAATATGAGCTTGGCGACACCGAAAACGGCGAATACGTCATGAAAAAGAAGCTCGCGAAGGCAAAAGAGACTTACGATTACATCATCATCGACTGTCCGCCGTCTCTCGGGATGCTGACCGTCAACTCCATGACCGCAAGCGACGGAGTCGTCATTCCGATGCAGTGCGAATTCCTCGCACTTGAGGGACTTTCCCAGCTGATGTTCACCATCAGCCGCATCAAACAGCATTACAACAAGGATCTGAATGTAACCGGCATCCTGATTACGATGTACAACAGCAGGCTGCTTCTCTCGGTGCAGGTCATCAACGAATTGAAGAAGCACTATGCGGACAGGCTGTTTGAAACGACGATTTCCAGAAACGTCAAAATTTCCGAAGCGCCCGGATTCGGTATGCCTGTTTACTACCACGGCAAACGTTCCAAAGGCTCCAAGGAGTACATGAACGTGGCAAAAGAACTGGTTGAACGCATCTGACCGCAAGCCGGACAGGGTAGAAAGGAGCAACCATGGCAAAACGAAATGCAATCGGGAGAGATTTCTACTCCCTGATGTTTGACAATGCGCCGCCTGCGGACAACAATGCCGCTTCCTCGGCGGCGACCACACTGCGCATCTCCGAGATTGAGCCTCGGAGTGATCAGCCGCGCAAGACTTTCGAACACGAGCCGCTTGAGCATCTGGCAGATTCCATTGCGCAATTCGGCGTGATTCAGCCGATTGTCGTGCGGGCGAACAAAAACACGCAGGGAACATACGAGATTCTGGCAGGCGAGCGCCGTTGGAGAGCCGCCAAAATGGCAGGTTTGAGCGAAATTCCCGCAGTCATTCTGGACGGGGACGACCTTAAGGCAGCACAGGTTTCCGTAATCGAGAACGTCCAGCGCGAGGATTTGAACCCGATTGAAGAAGCGTTGGCATACCGCACGCTTCTGGACGGATTCCATCTGACGCAGGAGGAAGTTTCCAAGCAGGTCGGCAAAAGCAGACCCGCAATTGCAAACCTGCTCCGCCTTCTCGATCTGCCGGACGAGGTTCTGGAGTTGGTAAAGGCGGGAAAACTGTCCTCCGGACACGCGCGGGCGTTGCTTGGGCTGAAAAATTCCGAGCAGATGGTCTCTCTGGCGAACAAAATTGTGGAAAAAGACCTCTCCGTGCGGGATGTGGAGCGCACCATCCGCTTGCTGAACTATGAAGCACCCGCAGAAGAATCCGAATTATCGGCGCGCGAAGCACAGAAAAAGGTCTATATGAAGGAACTGGAACATCGCGCGGTTCAGTCGCTCGGCAGACGGGTGAAAATTCTCAAAACGCCGAAAAAGAGCGTGATTGAGCTGTCTTACACCGACGACGACGATCTGGAAGCACTTCTGCGCACGATTTGCGGGAAAGACTTCTTCAAGCCCGAAGAGGATGCGGGCGAAGACGAATGGATGAACGGGGCAGAGAACGGTCTGTCCGGAAAGGATATGCAATGATTGACATTAAATATATCAAGGAATGCCCGGACGAGGTGGTTGCCCGTCTTGCGGCAAAGGGGAAGGACGCAAAAGAGGATGTGGAGAACATCCTGCGCCTTGACGGCGAGCGCCGCGCGCTGATTGCCGAAACCGAGGCGCTCAAAGCAGAACAGAACAAAACGACCAAGCTGATCCCGCAATATAAGAAGGAAGGGAAGGATACCGCCGCAATTTTTGCCGAAATGAAGGAACTCGGCAACCGCGCGAAGGCAAATGACGACAAGCTGAAGGAAGTGGAGACTCAGTTGACCTCCTTCCTGCTCGGACTTCCGAACCTGCCTGATCCCGACCTGCTCCCCGGCGGCAAAGAAAACAATCAGCCGCTCCGTTACTTCGGAGAGCCGCGCAAATTCGACTTTGAGCCGAAGAATCACGTCGACCTCTGCACCGACCTCGGTCTGATCGACTACAAGCGCGGCGTGAAGCTGTCGGGCAACGGTTTCTGGATCTATTCGGGGCTTGGCGCACGTCTGGAGTGGGCGATTCTCAACTACTTTATCGATTTCCACGTCGGAAACGGCTACCAGTTCATGCTTGTCCCGCATATGCTCGGCTACGAGTGCGGTCTGACCGCCGGGCAGTTCCCGAAATTCAAGGACGAGGTCTACTGGCTTGACGTTGCAGAGGACGAACGCCGCAGATTCATGCTTCCGACAGCGGAAACCGCTCTGGTCACACTTCACAAGGACGAGATTCTGACCGAAGCCGATCTGCCGAAGAAGTACTTTGCCTATACGCCCTGCTTCCGTCGCGAAGCCGGCTCTTACCGTGCGGACGAACGCGGCATGGTGAGAGGTCACCAGTTCAACAAAGTGGAAATGGTGCAGTACACGCTTCCCGAAAAAAGCGATGAAGCATTTGAAGAGTTGGTTGCCAACGCAGAGAATCTGGTCAAGGGACTCGGCTTCCACTTCCGCACGGTCAAACTGGCGGCAGGGGACTGCTCCGCTTCGATGGCGCGCACCTACGACATTGAGATCAACATTCCCTCGATGAACGGCTACAAGGAGGTTTCCTCCGTTTCCAACGCGCGCGATTATCAGGCGCGGCGCGGCATGATGCGTGTAAAACGGGCAAACGGAAAAACCGAATATCTGCACACCCTGAACGGCTCGGGACTTGCCACAAGCCGCATTTTCCCCGCTCTGGTGGAACAGAACCAGAACGCGGACGGCAGCGTTACGGTTCCGGAGGTTCTGAGAAAATATATCGGGATTGACGTTATCAAAAAGTAACCTTTTCGGGAACCCGGTTTCGGAAAGGAGAACGGTATGCTTCTGTTTCAATCTGCGGCGTTTGCCGCAACGCTCTGGGAGAGACTGGTGAGTTGGTATCACCGGTCGGCATTCCGCGAGCTGATTACCTACCTCGACGATCGGTATTTTTCGGTTGACCTCGGAGTTTATCAACATTTTTCAGTTTCGGCTCAAACGGGTTCTGTTGTCAGGAATCTGATTCTCGGCTTGGCGCTCGGTCTGATCCTTGCCGCAGGGATTTCCTGCTATCTCAAAACCGTTCACGGCGGCTTTGTCCGTCGGCTTCTGGCGGAGGGGTGCACAACCCCCGAGACAGCAAAGTCGCTTTATGAGCTTGGATATTTCCACAATATTTCAATAAGAAATCAGCTTCGCTCCGGCGGGACAATCGGCGCGCTGGTTCATCGCGTTGGTGCCGTAGGGGAACCGGCGTCCGACGCGACGAATCTCTCCGCCGCAAGATTTTACATTCCCGAGGATCTGCGCTACCGCGCGGAATTCCGCTATGAAAAGAAAGGCTCGGGCGCGCCGATGATGATTCTGACCGTTGTGCTGACGGTGGTTGCCGCCGCGCTCCTGTGCCACTTCCTGCCGCAGCTTCTCGGGCTTGCCGACGTGATTCTCGGGATCTTTCGGTAAGCGGCAGACTTTCTCTGCCCCCGGGAATCTTCCTGCGGGCAGAGAAAAAAAAGAGCGCCGCGCGCTTTGGGTCATCCTGTTCTCTTTCCTCTCCCACTCTGTGGAAAAGAGGAAAAGTCTGTGGAAAACTCCGTTGTCGGAAAGTTTTCCACAGGTTGTGGAAAAGATTGTGCAAAACCTCCGTTTTGCTGATTTTTTCCGTTTTTCCGTTTCAAAAAATCGTGTTTACGCACATACGCACTGCAAATAGCACTTTTTCCGCCGCTTTCCGTGCAATGGGCGGAATGTGGAAAACCTTGCTTTTTCACACCCGCGCGGCAGTGGAAAACCGATCTTTCGGTTTTGAGAGGGCTGTGGAAAACTCTGTTTCCTCCCTCAGATCTGTTATACAAAGGACGTGATTTCCGATGAAATTTTCATACCGTGACACCGTAAAGTGGCACGACACGGACGCGAACCGTTGCGTTCGCCCCTCCCGCATCCTGACCTATATGCAGGAGGCGGCAAATCTGCAAATGGCGGCGAACAGCCGCAATCTGGACAAACTCCGCGACGAGGAGGGACTGGCGTTTCTGCTCAGCCGCATTTCCATCCGCATCTACGGAGATCTGCACGCCTACGACCCGTTTGACAGCGAGACATGGATCTGCGAAGGTCACGGTGCGGCGACAACCCGTTGCTTCCGCATCCTGCGCGAGGGGGAGATCATGGCGGAGGGCGTGTCTCTCTGGGCGCTGATGGATATCCGCTCGCACCGTCTGTTGCGCGCATCCTCTTTTGAACACGGCTTTTCGGGCGACGAGCCGTTGCTCCTGCCCGAGCTGCCCGTGCGCTTTCCCGTCCCCGCCGTGGCGGACATGGAAGAGGTTGGCGAGCGGCGGATCGTTTACTCCGATCTCGACTACAACGGTCACATGAACAATACGCACTATCCCGATATGCTCTGCGATTTCACGGACGGCATTCTGTCGCGCCGCGTGGTCGGTCTTTCGATGTCCTTCCTTCACGAGGCGACCTTCGGCCACACGCTCAAGGTTTATCGCGCGGATCGTGGGGAAGAGCATCTGTTCCGCACGGTTGACGCGGACGGCGCGACCTGTCTGGAAGCGCGGATGCTGACCGAGCCCATCCGGGAAGTGCAATAAACCCTTATCCCACGGCAACCGATCCGGAAGTCCGGAAAAATCAAGGCAACGCCGCGCAACGGTGCGGCGTTGCCTTCAGCAGGGGGGCATATGAAACAGGTAAAAATCCGACGTTGGCAACTGCTCCGTTGGCGCTGTCACCGCGAGGTGGCGGATCTGCGTGAGGCGGAGGTTGTAGCGGTCGGCAAGCGTGCGTTCGTCGATCAGGCGGAGCTTGAGGAGGTTCTCTTCCCTCCGACGCTCTCTGCAATCAAAACGGCGGCGTTTGCGGGCTGTCCGCATCTGCACCGTGTTGTTTTCGACGTGCAGAATTCGGTGGGGCTTGCGGCAAACGCGTTTGCGGACTGCGGCTACCTGCGCGAAATTTCGGGCAGTGAGATGCTGTCGGTCATCGGCACGGGCGCGTTCGCGCGCTGTCGGAATCTGCGTGTGATCCCCTTCGGGCGGGATCTGCGGAGAATCGGAGCAGGCGCGTTTGCCGGCTGTTCGTCGCTTGAGGCGTTGAAGATCCCTTCCTGCGTGGAAACGGTTGAAGAAGGGGCTTTTTCGGACTGCTGTGAGCTTTCCCGCGTGGAACTGGAGGACGGTCTGACGGTTCTCGGCATCGGGATGTTCCGCCGCGCGATTGCGCTGGAAGTTCCCGCGTTTCCCGAATCGATCCGCGAAATTCCGTCCGAGTGCTTCCGCGGCTGTTCGGCGTTTGACGTGTTACGTCTGCCGGGCAGCGTTCGCTCGCTCGGCACGGGAGCATTCCGCGACTGCCGCCGTCTCTCCGAGGTCACGGCGGAACTGGGCTTGGCGGAAATCGGCGCTCTCTCCTTCCTCGGCTGTCGCGATCTCGCGGCGGTTCGTCTGCCGCACAGCGTGAAAAGGATCGGTTTCGGGGCGTTCGGTTTCGGTTGGTCGCGCAAAAAAATCCGCATTCTGGCGGACAACGAATATATGCTGAAAAAGCTGCGGCGGATGCTTCTGTTTTGCGGAAGTCTCGGTCGCGTTTCGGTGGAATTCGACGGCAAGACCCTCTCCGAGCGCCGCCGCGAACGCCACCGGAAGTCTTTGGATTCTGCCCCGACTCATATAAGTTAGGCGTGGGAAAGGAAGACCTTGGAGGGAGAAGGAGACCCCCTTTCGGAGGGTGAATCCAACGCGGCAAAGCCGCTATTGACAAGATTTTGCG
>URHR01000065.1 GCA_900547725.1 uncultured Eubacteriales bacterium | reverse complement strand
TTTCACCTTGCGCTCCGGTATCGCCTTTTTCGCCTTTTTCACCTTGCGCTCCGGTATCGCCTTTTTCGCCTTTTTCACCTTGCGCTCCGGTGTCACCCTTTTCGCCTTTTTCTCCATTTTCGCCTTGCGCTCCGGTGTCACCCTTTTCGCCTTTTTCTCCCTTTTCACCTTGCGCTCCGGTATCGCCTTTTTCTCCCTTTTCCCCTTGCGCTCCAGTGTCGCCTTTTTCTCCTTTTAGAGATAGTAACCACTCAGTGTAAGTTCCTTGGAATCCATCATCCACAGCAATTTCATATGCCGATTTTCCGCTTTTTTCATTTTCTCCGACAGGATTCGGATTCACTTCCGCACAAGACGATAATACAGAAACCGCTAATAAGATTCCCAGTCCAGTGGATACAACTTTATCAAAGATTTTTGAGAGTCGAGTTCCGTTTTTCATTGCAAAATCCTCCTAAAATAAAATAAAAAAGTGCGCCAACCGAAGTAAGCGCACGAAAAACGCAAACTCCGATTGTCGCCAAACAAATTTTATACAGATATGCTTTTTACACACCCCTATAATGGAATTTGCATTTTTACCTATTCCAATAAGGGATGCAACAAAAAGACATACCAACTTATGTTAGCATATGTTCACAGTTCATATAAAATTTGTTTGGCAGAACATAGTATACCACTTCCCGTCATATTTGTCAAGTATTTTTTTAAATATTCTTTTTCAATTATATATAGACGCTTGAAATCTTTGACTTACATGACTTACAAGAAATAAGCGTATAGTCAACTCATCCGACGGTTTCGTGACCTGCAAAATGGTGAATTTTCTGTAACCTTTTCAAAAGGGACTTGAAAAACAGAGAAAAAGGGTGTAAAATATATACTGGGTGACGATTGGATTGCAGAAAATCGCCATCGATTGACAATGTTTTAACAAAATCAAGATATAAAGGAGAAACGATCATGACAAGCAACAAGCACGTTCAGGATTGGATCCGTTCGATGGCTGACATGGTTCAGCCGAAGGACATTGTATGGATCGACGGCAGCGAGGAACAGGCAGAGAGCCTGCGCCGCATTGCCTGCTCGACCGGCGAGCTGATTAAGCTGAACGAGGAGAAGTATCCGAACTGCTACCTGCACCGCACCGCAGTCAACGACGTGGCGCGCGTGGAAGGCAGAACCTTTATCTGCACCCGTAAGAAAGAGGACGCGGGCAACATCAACAACTGGATGGATCCGCAGGAGTGCTACGCAAAGCTGACCAAGCTGTACACCGGCTCTTACAAGGGCAAGACGATGTACGTTATCCCCTACTCTATGGGCATTGTCGGCTCGGAGTTCGGCAAGATCGGCATTGAGCTGACCGACTCCATTTACGTCGTGCTGAATATGCTCATCATGACCCGTGTCGGCAAGAATGTGCTGGACGCGCTCGGTGACAGTGCGGACTTCGTCAAGGGTCTGCACGCAACCGCCGATTGCAGTGAAGAGAACCGTTATATCTGCCACTTCCCCGAAGACAACACCATCTGGTCGGTCAACTCGGCTTACGGCGGAAACGTTCTGCTCGGCAAGAAGTGCTTCGCGCTCCGCATTGCTTCCTACCTCGGCAGAAAAGAAGGCTGGATGGCTGAGCATATGCTGATTCTCGGCATCGAGAATCCGAAGGGCGAGGTCAAGTATGTTACGGCAGCGTTCCCGTCGGCTTGCGGCAAGACCAACCTTGCAATGCTCATTCCGCCGGAAGTTTACCGTAAGAAGGGCTACAAGGCATGGACGGTCGGCGACGACATTGCATGGCTGCGCGTGGGCGAGGACGGCAGACTCTATGCTGTCAACCCCGAGAACGGCTTCTTTGGCGTAGCGCCCGGAACGAACGAGCACTCCAACTACAACGCTCTGATGACCACCAGAAAGAACTGCATCTTCACCAACGTGGGTCACAACCTCGACGACAACACGGTCTGGTGGGAAGGCATGAACGATCAGCCTCCGCACAACGCCATCAACTGGAAGGGCGAGAAGTGGGACTACACGAAGTACGACAAGGCGGACAAGATCAACACGTCCTGCGCGCATCCGAACTCCCGTTTCACGGCAATGGCGACCAACTGCCCCTGCCTGTCCTCCGAATTCAACAACCCGAAGGGCGTTCCGGTAACTGCAATCATCTTCGGCGGCAGACGTGCCAAGACCGCTCCGCTGGTGTATGAATCCAGAAGCTGGCAGCACGGCGCGTTCGTCGGCTCGATCATGGCTTCCGAGACGACCGCAGCGGCTGCAGGCGCAATCGGCGTGGTTCGCCGCGACCCGATGGCAATGCGTCCGTTCGTCGGCTACGATATGGGCGACTACTTTGCGCACTGGCTGGAGATGGGCAAGCGCATTCCGCACGCTCCGAAGATCTTCCACGTCAACTGGTTCCGCACCGATGACGAGGGACACTTCATCTGGCCCGGATTCGGCGACAATATGCGCGTTGTGATGTGGATTCTCGCCCGTTGCGCGGGTGAGGTTGACGCTGTGGAAACCCCGATCGGATACGTTCCGAAGCCCGAGGACATCAACATTGAGGGTCTGGACGGCGTGACGGTTGACACAATCAAGAATCTGCTGACGATTGACAAGAACAGCTGGCTTGAGGATGTGGAGAACATCAAGGCGTTCTACAAGCAGGTTGGCGACCGCGTCCCGCAGGAGATGTACGACGAACTGGCTACGCTGGAAGCAAATCTGAAGAAGTAATCCATAAAAATTCGGAGGTTCGGGGAATTCCCCGAACCTCCTTTTTTCATTTCCTATTTGATTTAGTCCAGTACCGGCATGAACCAAAGAAGTTTTTTGCCGCAGGCGTCGAGCGCCTCGTTCGCTTCGGCTTCGGTCATGGGGCGGCTGAGAAACGCAAACCTGCCGTCCCGCACGATATAGCTGTCGTAGCCGAAGAACGGTTTCGTTTTCTCCGCGCAGTTCGCACAGCCCGAAAGGACGAAACAGCGGCGAACCCGACGGAGTGCGGGAGAGGCGTAGTCCGCCTTCGTTGCCACGCGCCACGTGGGAAGCTGCAGATTTTCGGCGGGAGACACCGCGTTCAGAATATCCGCAACCACGGCGCTTGCGGTTGGCAGTTTGCCCGCGCCCGCACCGTAGAAGAACGCCCGCCCGAGCATATTTCCGTCCACCAGAATTCCGTTGTAAACGCCGTTGACATGGCGGAGCGGGTTGCCCTCCGACACCATGTGCGGCTCAACCAATGCCAGAACACGATCCCCGATCCGCTCGGTGTGCCCGATCAGTTTCACCGCGCAACCGAGGGACTCCGCAACCTCGGTCTGCTCCCCGGTCAAACGCGTAATCCCCTTGACCGTGATCTCCGAGGGCGAGAGCAGAATCCCGAAGGACAGCGCCGCAAGAATCACGATCTTGCGCGCCGCGTCCAAGCCTTCTACGTCGGCGGTCGGGTCCGCCTCGGCATAGCCGCGTTTCTGCGCCTCGGCAAGCGCCGATGCAAAAGTGACGCCCGACTCCCCCATCTCGGTCAGAATGAAGTTGGTCGTTCCGTTGAGAATCCCGCTGACCGACAGGATGCGGTTGGAGGCAAGATCATCCCGAAGCGGACGGATGATCGGAATTCCGCCGCCCACACTCGCTTCAAACAGATAGGACACGCCGTGCGCACGGGCAATCTCCAACAGTTCCGCGCCAAAGGTTGCCACCACCTCCTTGTTGGAGGTCACCACGCTCTTCCCTGCCTCAAGCGCCGCGCGGGTGAATTCGTAGGCGGGGTGTGCACCGCCCATCATTTCGGCAACCACACGGATTTCCGGGTCGGCGAGGATCGGTGCGATATCGTGCACCACACGGTCTCCGAGCGGGTGATCGGGGAATTCGCGGCGATCCAGAATGTAACGGATATCGATTTCCTCCCCCGCGCGGGCGGCGAGAAGCGCGCGGTTTTCGGTCAGCACCTCGGCAGTCCCCGAGCCGACCACGCCAAAGCCGAGCAAAGCAATTCGGATCATAGAAAATATTCCTTTCCAAAGGGTCTTTTCTATATCATACCACAAAATCGCCCGAAATGCAATAAAAGTCTTGAAAACAGGCAAAAAATATGGTATACTGTTAGCACGGAGAACCGAACCGCGCACCGCTGCCGAAAGGAGGCATTTGCATGGGAAAGCTTGAAACAAGACTGAACAATGTCAAAATCTTTACGCTGTACCTGCTGAAGAACGTCAATCTGCCGCTGGACTATCTCACCATCGGAGAAATGCTGATGCGAACCGACTATGTGATGTACCTCGATTTTGCGGAGGCGTTCCCACAGCTCACCGACAACGGGCTGATCGAAGAGGTCGGCAAAAACGAGCAGGGCGACCCGCTCTATGCCGTAACGCGCCGCGGATGTCTGGTGGCGGAGGAGCTGAAGAGCGATCTGTTCCAGTCGGTGCTGGACAAAAGTCTCGCCTGCGCCCTGCAATACCTCGATTTCCGGAAGCGCGGCGTATCGGTTATGTGCTCTTCGGAACGGCAGGCGGACACCACCGTCAACGTCACGGTCACCCTGAAGGAAAAGGACAAGATTCTCCTGCAGGCAACCGTCAACACCGACTCCGACTACCACGCGCAACAGATGAAAGAGCATTTTCACGAACACCCGGAAATTGTCTATCGGGGGCTGACCGCCCTGATGACGGGACAGGTGGACTATCTTTATAAGTAGAAATTCCGTTTCACGTCGGATTCGCGGGCTTTTTTCCGCGATCCGACGTGTTTTTTCACACGCCCTCCCCCGAAAAATCGGATTTTTTCGGAAAATCTTCATCTTTTTTTATAAAAAGGGTTGCAAAAGCGGAAAAAGTGTGCTATACTAAGTACGGTAGAGTATAGGAGTGTTTGGGAGTGGGTTCAGGGGACCCGCTCTTAATTTTTGGAATGGAGAGAAACCGATGAAAAAAAGCGGAGGAATCATCGCGTCCACCGTCAGGGCACTGGCAGAGCCGATTGCCCGTGACCTCGGGTACGAGCTTTGGGATGTGGAATACGTCAAGGAAGGCGCGGACTACTACCTGCGGATTGAGATCGACAGCGAGAGGGGCATCACGCTCGACGACTGCGAAAAAATGCACCGCGCGATCGATCCCGTGCTGGACGAAGCCGACCCCATTGACGACGCATACCATCTGGAGGTTTCCTCCTGCGGAATCGAGCGCGAACTGAAAACCGACCGTCACATTCTTGCCTGCGTCGGTTGGCGGGTCGAGATCCGTCTGTATGCCGCGGTGAACGGCGTGAAAGTGTGGACGGGAATCCTTGCGGGGCTTGACGACAGCGGCGCAATTCTCCTTGACGCAGACCCCGACGGGGAGCGGCACGCGTTCCCGAAGGAAAAGGTTGCCTCGGTGCGCACCGTATATGATTTTGACGCCGATTCCCAAGATTGACGAAATTATGACCGGAAAGGATAGTACAAAAGAATGAACGCAGAGCTTTTTACCGCGCTGGAACTGTTGGAAAAGGAAAAAGGAATTCCCGCGGAGTACATGATCGAGAAGATCGAAGCGGCGCTGATTTCCGCTTATAAAAAGGAATACGGAAACAACACCAACGTCCGCGTGATGATCGACCCCGTGAAAAAGGACGTCCGGGTCTATCAGCAGAAGGAAGTCGTGGAAACGGTGGAGAACCCCGAAACGCAGATCTCGCTTGAGGACGCGCGGGCGCAGGCAAAGAAATACACCATCGGTTCGGTTGTGGAAACCGAGGTCAAGCCGAAGAACTTCCGCCGCCTGAGCGCCGCCGCCGCGAAATCGGTTATCATTCAGGGTATCCGCGAGGGCGAACGCCGGATTCAGCAGGAAGCCTACGAGAACAAGCACGAGGAAATCATCACCGCAACGGTCAGCAAAATGGATTCCGAAACCGGTAACATTCTGCTTGAAACCGATACGGGTCGCGCGGTGCTTCTGCGCAGCGAGCAGATTCCCGGCGAAATCTTCCACGTGGGCGACAAGATCAAGGTCTACGTTCTGGAGGTCAACAAGGAAAGCCGCGGTCCGATTGTCACCCTGTCGCGGGCGCATTCGGGACTGGTACGCAGAATGTTCGAGTTGGAAATTCCCGAAATTGCCGACGGCATCGTAATGGTCAAGGGCGTTGCGCGGGAAGCCGGTTCCAGAACCAAGATCGCGGTGATGTCGCGCGATCCCGACGTCGATCCCGTTGGCGCGTGCATCGGCAGCCACGGCTCGCGTATCTCGGCGATTGTGGACGAGTTGCGCGGCGAAAAGGTGGACATCGTGAAGTACTCCGAACAGCCCGAAGAATATGTTGCGGCGGCTCTTGCTCCCGCAACGGTTCAATCGGTTACCATGACGGGCGAGCGCGCCTGCCGCGTGCGGGTTGCCCCCGACCAGCTGTCATTGGCAATCGGTAAGGAAGGACAGAACGCAAGACTCGCGGCGCGCCTGACCGGATGCAAGATTGACATCAAGGCAGAAGGCGACGACGCGGAGGACGGGGAATAACCCCCTCCCCTGCCCTATGGAAAAGAAAGCGAAAAAGATTCCCATGCGGCAGTGCATGGGATGCAACGAGCACAAGCCGAAGGGAGAACTGATCCGCGTGGTCAGAAGCCCCGAGGGCGAAATTTCGCTCGACTTTACGGGAAAGAAGAACGGGCGCGGCGCGTATCTTTGCAAAAACGCCGCCTGCCTGCGGAAAGCCGCAAAAAGCCATCGGATCGACCGCGTACTGGAATGCACGATTCCCGACGCGGTGTACGAAGAGATGGCGCGGGAGATTGACGGCAATGGGAACGCCTGACCGCACGCTCGGCGCGCTCGGACTTTGCGCCAAGGCGCGGGCACTGGTCTGCGGAACTCCGATGGTCTGCGAGGCACTGGCAGGCAGGCGCAAGCCGATGCTGGCAGTTCTCGCCGCCGACAACTCCGCGGCAACCGACAAACGTCTGGAGGACAAATGCCGCTACTACGGCGTGCCGACGGTTCGCATCGCGCAGGACGGCGAAGCCCTTGCGCGGGCAGTGGGAAAGAGCGGCAGGCTCGCGGCGGTGGCGATCACCGACGAAAATCTGTGCCGGCTTGTGAGGAGCACGCTGGACACACGGAACGAGAATCACAATGCGTGACGCATCTGTCTGCGGCAGATGCGGAATCAGGAGGAAATATGGCTGATAACAAAACACAGTTCAAAATCAACAAGCTGGCGAAGGACCTCGGGCTGAAAAGCAAGGATCTTTGCGATATGCTCGCAAAGCGCGGAAAGGAGGTCGCGGTTCAGAAATCGCTCGAACCGGCGGAATTCGACATCCTGTTCGATTCGCTGACGGGCGAACACCAGATCAGCGACATCGGCGACTATCTGGAAGGGAAATCCTACATTCCGTCCAGAAAGAAGCCCGCGAAGAAAAAAGAGGAGCCGAAGCCGAAGGCAGAGCCTGCCGAAGCCCCCAAGACGGAGGTGAAAGCCGAGCCGAAGTCCGAAGAAAAGGCAGTGGCAGAGGCAAAGCCCGCCGCACCCGAGGCGAAGAAGCCGGCGGCGGCAAAAGCCCCCGAGGCAGCCAAGGATACCAAGGAGAGCAAAGCGCCGGCGGTTGCAAAGGCTTCCGAAGCGCCCAAGGCTTCCGCCCAAAAAGCGCCGGAGGCGGCAAAAGCACCCGTCGCACCGAAAGCGACAACAATCCCCTCCCCCGCGCCTGCCAAGGCGGCAGACGTGCCGAAGGCTACGCCCGCTCCCGCGCCGAAACAGACCGAGGCGGCAAGACCCGCTTCTCAGGCGCAGTCGCCCGCCGCACAACGTCCCGCGGCTTCCTCGGGCAACACGGGATACCGTCCGCAGAACGGCACCCCGATGCAGAGACCGACTCAGACTCCCGCCGCCGGCTACGGTGCAAACCGCCCCGCAGGCGGCGCACAGACCGGCGCACGGTCCTATTCTTCCGCACCCTCCGGCACAAGACAGTACGGTCAGAGCGGCGGCTATCAGCCCCGTCCGCAGACCGGAAGCTTTGGCGCACAGCAGGGTCGCACAGGCGGCTACGGTGCGAACGGCAGCGGTAGCGGCACGTCCGGCGCATACGGACAGCGTCCCGCGGGCGGAACTTACGGGCAGAGACCCGCAGGCAGCTCGTTCGGTGGAAGCGGCTTTGGCGGGCAGAGACCTGCAGGCGGCTCGTTCGGCGGCGGAAGCGGTTTTGGCGGGCAGAGACCCGCAGGCGGAAACGGCAACCGCGGCGGAAACAAGAACGGCGGGCGCGGCGGTCGTTTCGGTAGCGACAAGGGCGATTATGTACCGAGCGGACCGCGCGAAACCTTCAAGGCACAGCCGATTGTACGCGGCGCTTCGACCAACGTCAACCCCGACGGCACACTGAAAGGTCCTCGCGTGGTCAACACGAGAGGCACTGAGGACAACGTCGACCTTTCCAAATACGATGAAAAGCTTGACACGTTCGTTTCCGACCGCGAGCAGAGCAATCTGCGCGGCGGCAAACAACAGGTCAAGAAAGCGCCCCAACAGCAGGCAGGACCGCAGGGCAAGGGGGCGGGACGTACAACCGGCAAACCGGCGTTCGGCAAGAACGCCAAGGGCGGCAAGCGCCCGGCGCAGATGCAGTCCCCCATTATCAAGCGCCCGACCTCGATTGAGCTGCCCGATGACATTCTGGTCAGCCAACTGGCTTCCAAGCTGATGGTCACGGCGGGCGAGGTTGTGAAGAAGCTCTTCATGATGGGCATGATGGTTACGGTCAACCAGAGCATCGACTTCGACACTGCCGCGTTGGTAGCGGACGAATTCGGTGTGGAAGCAACGCACGAAGTGGTGGTCAGCATTGAGGATCGCCTCTTTGACGATGCGCAGGACACTGAGGAACAACTGGTTTCCCGCGCTCCCGTTGTCTGCGTGATGGGTCACGTCGACCACGGCAAGACCTCGATTCTGGACGCCATCCGCAACACGCACGTCACGGCGGGCGAAGCGGGCGGTATCACACAGCACATCGGCGCTTACCGCGTCAAGGTCAAGGGCAGAGAGATCACCTTCCTTGACACCCCCGGTCACGAGGCGTTCACTGCCATGCGTGCAAGAGGCGCGATGGCAACCGATATTGCAATCCTTGTTGTTGCGGCGGACGACGGCGTGATGCCGCAGACCGTTGAAGCGATCAACCATGCGAAAGCGGCGGGCATTGACATTGTCGTTGCCATCAACAAGATGGATAAGCCGGGTGCGAACCCCGACGCCATCAAGACCGAGCTGACCAAGTACGGTCTTGTTCCCGAGGAATGGGGCGGCGACGTGATCTGCGTTCCCGTTTCGGCTTTGAAGCACGAGGGCATTGACGATCTGCTGGAAAGCGTTCTGTTGGTTGCCGACATGAAGGATCTGAAGGCGAACCCGAACCGCCGCGCGAAAGGTATTGTCATCGAGGCGAAGCTCGACAAGGGCAAAGGTCCTGTTGCAACGGTATTGGTTCAGAACGGTACGCTTCACTGCGGCGACATCATCATTGCGGGCACGGCGGTCGGTCGTGTGCGTTCGATGATGGATCACACGGGTAAGATGCTCAAGGATGCAGGTCCGTCCGTTCCCGTGGAGATCACGGGTCTTGCGGAAGTCCCCTCTTCCGGCGACGAGTTCCAGGCGGTTGAGGACGAGAGAATGGCGCGAACGTTGGCGGATCAGCGGCGTGCACAGGCAAAGGAAGATGTCTTCAAGGCAAACGCGCGCGCAAATCTGAACGATCTGTTCGCACAGATTTCCGATGGCGTCAAGACGCTCAATGTCATCGTCAAGGCGGATGTGGGCGGCTCGGCGGAGGCAGTCAAGCAGTCGCTTGAGAAGCTCTCCTGCGACGAGGTGAAAGTCCACGTCATTCACGCGGCGGCGGGCGGTATCACCGAGGGTGACGTCACGCTTGCGGCGGCATCCGACGCGATCATCGTCGGGTTCAACGTGCGTCCCGACAAGGCGGCTCTGGATTCTGCGGAGCGCCAGAAGGTGGACATTCGGACCTACCGCGTGATTTACGAGTGCATCGGCGAGATCGAGGCGGCGATGAAGGGTATGCTTGCACCGAAGTTCAAGGAAGTTCTGTTGGGTCACGCCGAGGTTCGGCAGACGATCCACGTTCCGAACGTCGGCACGATTGCGGGCTGTTACGTTCAGGACGGCAAGATCACGCGCCAGTCCCAGATTCGCGTTCTGCGCGACAGTGTTGTGATTTTCGAGGACAAAATCTCCTCTCTCCGCCGCTTCAAGGATGACGTAAAGGAAGTCGCTTCCGGCTACGAGTGCGGCGTTGGTGTTGAAAAGTTCAACGACATCAAGGTCGGCGACATTCTCGAGGCGTATATCATGGAGCAGATTCAGGTGTAAGGGGGAAGGTCTCGGGGCTT
>URHR01000064.1 GCA_900547725.1 uncultured Eubacteriales bacterium | reverse complement strand
TCCTGGAGGATTTCTTCCTGTCGTTCAACAAGGACAGCGACCTCTATGTCGGCGTTCAGCAGGGCGACAACGGGCAGAGCATGGTACTCGGCGGAAGACGGGAGGACGGGAGCGAGGGCTTCAACGAACTCTCGGAACTCTGCCTGCTCGCAAGCCGCGACCTCAAGCTGATTGACCCGAAAATCAATCTGCGCGTGAGCAAGGCAACGCCGCTTGAGATATACGAAAAGGGAACGGAACTGACAAAGGTCGGTCTTGGTTTCCCGCAGTATTCCAACGACGATGTGGTGATTGAGGGACTGCAAAAGTTAGGTTACGATTACAAGGATGCGGTCAACTATGTGGTTGCCGCGTGTTGGGAGTTCATCATCCCGAACGTGGGGAACGACATTGCCAACATTGGTGCGGTGAACTTCCCGAAGTTGGTGGACGAGGTTCTGCGCCGTGACCTGCCTGCGGGAAAGGATTGGGATACCTTGCTTGCGGATGTCAAGGCGGCAATCAAGGCGGAATGCGACCGCATCACGGAAAGCATTCACGACGTGTGGTTTGTTCCGTCTCCGTTCCTCGACCTCTTGCGGGACGGAAAGAAATACAACAATTTCGGTCTGCACGGCTGCGGCATTGCTTCTGCGGCGGACGCTCTGGCGGCGGTCAAGGAGTATGTCTATGACAAGCAGACCGTCACGCCCGACCGTCTCCTGCACGCGCTTGACACCGACTATGCGGACGACCCCGAACTGCTGCATCTGCTCCGCTACGAAGCCCCGAAGATGGGCTGTGACGATGACCGCGCGGACCGTCTCGGCACGCTGATTCTCGATGCCTTTGCGGATGCTTTGGAGGGAAAAAAAAACTGTCTCGGCGGCATTTGGCGTGCGGGAACGGGAACGGCGATGTACTATCTGTGGTATTCCCGCGACCTCGGCGCAACGGCGGACGGTCGGCACGCAGGGGAGCCGTTCGGCACGAACTTCTCGCCGAACCTCTTCACGCAGGTGCCCGGACCGCTGACCGACATTCAGTCGTTCACGAAACAGCACATCGAGCGGACAATCAATGGGGGACCCTTAACGCTTGAATTCGCGGCGGGCATCTTTTCCAAGGAGGAAAACTGCCGCAAGGTTGCGATGCTGGTCAAGCATTTCATCGACCGCGGCGGTCACCAACTGCAGCTGAACGCGGTGAACCTCGACGCGATGAAGGACGCGCAGATTCACCCCGAAGCGCACCAACATTTAGTTGTGCGCATCTGGGGCTGGTCTGCTTACTTCGTAGAGCTCGACAAGGAGTTCCAGGACCATGTGATTGCGCGGCAGGAGTACGAGGTATAAGGGGATGCGAGGGGACGCGGGGGATGCGCCAGAGGGAACTTTTTGAGAGAAAAGTAACGCTTCGCTACTGCCGGTTGCAAGCAACCGGCATCCCTCTGGACTCCCTCAAAAACTTTCAACGCATATCTTTATTGTGCGAACATGGTACGCTGAACCAAAAGGGATTATGTAATTTCCCTTCTTAGTGAAAGTTCTTGGAGTTCTTAGAACCTTCTTTCAAGAAGGTTCTAAGTGGGTTTGGGCAAAGCCCAAGGTTTTAGTATGTATGGATTGATTTTTGATATCAAAGAGTTTGCGCTCAACGACGGGGGAGGCATCCGAACCACCGTCTTTTTCAAAGGATGCCCCCTGCGGTGCGTCTGGTGCCATAATCCGGAGGGACTGTCACCGAAACGGGAACTCTACCTCAAACAAAAAGGATGCCTGCACTGCGGGCTTTGTCAGCGCCCCTGCAACCATTCGGATTGCCAAGGACTGGGACGATGCCTGCATATCTGCCCGAAGAACCTCGTCAGCGTTGCGGGTGTGGAGTGGGAGAGCGGAGCGCTCGCCGAAAAATTGCTCAGGCAGACCGACATCTACCGCGAAACGGGAGGCGGGGTCACGCTGTCGGGCGGAGAACCGCTTTTGCAATGGCAGTTTGCAGCAGAACTTCTGAGTTGCCTGCACGGTCGGGTAAATACCGCCATTGAAACTTCCGGATATGCGGATGAGGACGCATTCCGAGCCGTGATTGACCGTTGCGATTTCGTTTATATGGATCTCAAGCTGATGGATTGCGAGATGCACAAGATCTACACGGGGGTCAGTAACGACAGAATCCTGCAAAATGCGGCGTACCTCAAAGCGAGCGGCAAGCCGCATACCTTCCGCACGCCGCTGATTCCGGGGATCACTGACACCGAGGAGAACCTTACCGCCATCCGCGCATTTGTCGGAGACGATGCATGGGAGCAGTTGCCGTATAATACGCTTGCGCCCGCCAAATATGCGAGCGTTGGGCGGGAGTATCGGTATTCATTGCCAAAAGCATAATCAGATAGTCCCTGTCGGAAAATTTCATCTCCGACAGGGACTATTGCCATCAATTTTACTTCCGTGCACAATCAATCCGAACCTGCATCCGGGGGGAAACAGAAAAGAAAAGAGTGAAGAAGTAAGAAGTAAAAAATCCCGGGCGCAAAGCGTTCGGGATTTTTTGGTGGACCATCAAGGGCTTGAACCTTGGACCTTCCGGTTATGAGCCGGTGGCTCTGACCAACTGAGCTAATGGTCCGCAACGGGACAACATGAATATTATACCGCATTTTCGCTTTTTTGTCAAGAGTGATCGCGCAATTATTTCGCTTCCGTAAAAAATTTATCCGACAGACGGATTTCGCTTGCTTTCGACCCACCGTTTGTGGTAGGATAAAAGCGGAAGGGAGTGATAGAAAATGAAGAGGAAAAACAAGTCCGTTTGTGCGTTTCTGCTTGCCGTCGCTTTGCTGACCGTCCCGCTCTCTGGCGGATGTATGACCGAAAAACGATCTCTCGGCGGAGATGCGGAAAGCGGCGGGACAAGCGGGGAGACGGCAACCGAAACGGAACGCATTGCAGCGTTGGAACGTCAGTTGGAGGCTCTGCGGGAAGAGCAGGCGTTGAAGAACGGGGCATACGAAGCGCGCATCCGCGAATTGGAGCGCGCGCTGTCCGCATCCGACGCACCAACCGCGTCGGACGGGTCGACATTTACATACGAGGAGAACGGGCAGGGCTTGACATTGACGGGATGGAACGGGAAAGGCGGGACTTTGGTCATTCCGCAGGCAATTGAAGGAAAGCCTGTAACGGCGATAGCGGACGGCGCGTTCCGCGACTGTGAACCGGAAAACGTAACGATTCCGGACGGTGTGCGCGCGGTGGGGTGGTTCGCATTTTCGGGATGCTACCGCCTTACATCGGTCACGCTTCCCGCGAGCGTGGAGAGTATCGGTTACGGCGCGTTTGAACGTTGTTCGTCGGCTCTGCGTTTCATCTGCCCGTCGGGATCTTATGCGGCGAAATATGCGGCAAGCTACGGGATTCCGACATCGACTCAATAAATCAGGGTAACCGCGCGGTCTCCGACCGTTCTTCGCACGCAGAAGTAGAAATAGCGGCGGATCAGAAAGACGCGTTCGGATTCACGGCGCAGATTGACGTAAAAGCGGGCTGATGAGCCGTTGGTTGCGCGCCCCGATATCCAATGCGGGGAGACCAGCAGAACCGTCCTCCCGTCTCTTGCCAGATCGGCGGCGCTTTGCGCGGTTACAGGACCGTCCGTGAAGAAAAACACGACCTCGCAGCTGTCGGAGAGTGCTTCCGACAGCCGCCGTATGCTTTTGCGGCGGTCGAGCAGGGCGATCAACGGAACAATAACAAGCAGAACCGCAAGCAAGGGGAGCAGGACGAAAAAGACGATTGTGGTCAGGACAATCAGAGTCCCCGCCCGCAGAAGTGTGACAACCCAACCGATGATCTGCAGAATCATTCGGAGCATCCGGAATCTGCGGAGGTAGGAAAGAATCTCCATCCATAAGCGGACGGTCGCAGTTCCGCTGACTGCGCGGAAAATATCGAAAAAAGCATTGCGACGGGTACTGATTTCGCGGTTTTTGCGCGCCTGTCCGAGCAATCGGTCAGCCTGACGGTTCATGTGTTTTCCTCCCGTTGGATTCCTTCTTTCAGTATTGCCATGTGCAAGCGAAAAAAATGTAAAAATTAAGAAAAAGGGGTTGACAAGGCACAAACAGCGTGATATAATAACAGCGCACAATAAATCGCATAATTAATTATAGAATAAATTTTCAGAAAATCACTTGACAAGGAGGGACAGGTCATGTACAATGCCTTGTCAAACAGACAGACCTGGTTGCGCCTTGTAACGGGCTTTTTTACGATACCAAAAAAGCGATAACCGTAGGCTGAAAGCCTACGGTTATCGCTTTTTCTGATGCTGTAAACACGCAAAGCGTGATTACATAAAGTCATTGAAAAATAAATGAAGGAGGAGAAAACAACAATGACGAAACACGTTTCCACAAAAAGAGCGTTGATCCTGAGCCTGCTTTCGATGCTGCTCTGCGTATCCATGCTCATCGGTTCCACCTACGCGTGGTTCACCGATACCGCAACAACTGCGGTGAACACCATTCAGTCCGGTAAACTGGATGTGGCGCTTGAAATGTCGACCAACGGCGGCACGACATGGGAAAATGCAGAGGGCAAGACTCTGCAATTCCTCGTGGACGGAAACCTTCCCGCAGAGGGAACGCAAATCCTTTGGGAGCCTGGTTGTACATACGAGCTTCCGCTCCTGCGCGTGGTCAACAACGGCAATCTGGCGCTGAAGTATAAGCTCGTTATCACAGGAATCAACGGAAGCGCAAAGCTGAATGAAGTGATTGACTGGACCATTACGTTGGACGGCGCGGACTATACTGTTGGCGAAGAGCACCGTCTGGCTGCAAAGACCGAAGCTGCAGTGGATGCGGACGTTCTGACCGTCAAGGGGCATATGCAGGAGACTGCGGGCAACGACTATCAGGACGAAAAGATTGAAGGCGTTGGAATTACCGTTTATGCAACGCAGAACGCGGTTGAATCCGACAGCAACGGCAATCAATACGACAAAGATGCGGACGGTACGCCCGGGTTTGACACATGGTTCGATGCGGTTGCCGTAACCGAAACGGTTGCAACCGAAGGCGAGACCGTTATCAAGGATAAGGAAGCGAACCCCAACATTCAGGTTACGATTCCTGCCGGAAGCACCGATGCAACCTCGCTCACGCTTCATAAGGACAAGAGCGGAACGCCCGCAAATATTACGGTTGAGACCGGAACAACTGCAGTAACCGCCGAAGTGAAGCTGACAGATGCCAACGGCAACGCGGTAACCGCCTCCGCCGGCAAGTTCTTTACCCTGACCATGAAGTTGGAAGCCGGGCAAAATGTCATTGGTTTCTACCATAACGGAACTGCTCTCACCCGTGCGGATAGCGAAACGCTGACCGCAAACGATCTGTACTACTACAATGCCGAAACAGGTTATGTGACCTTCACAACCGATGATTTCTCTCCGTTTACTGCGATCGTTTCCAAGAGCGCATTTAACGGCGGAGACGGAACTGAGGAGCATCCCTATCTGATTGCAAACGGGGAACAGGCGTTGAAAATAGGCGAAAGCAAGGGCTATTTTAAATTCGTAGCAGACGTGGTCGTTTCCGATGAGATTTATATGTCCAAAAAGACCTTTGTCATTGATTTGAACGGTCACAGCGTAAAATTGGAGTACGGTGCCGGCGTGAAGCCGAACAATGGCAGTGTGTTCTATATAGGCGGAAAAAAAGGTAACCTGACCATCAATGACAGCAGCGAAGCGCAGACCGGCGCTGTGATCGGCTCTGATAAATCCTATACCAACAAGGTAACCTCTGCGGTGCGCGCCGGCAATTACGGAAAGCTGACGATTAACGGCGGTCACTTCTATGGTATGAGCGAAGGGACGTCCTGCATCTTTGTAATGACGGGTCGCTCCTCCGGTTCAAAAGCTACTGTGGTAATCAACGGCGGTAAATTCGAAACGGCAAGCCCGTCGAACGGCACTTATTTTGTCCTGAATCATCAGGACAGCGCAACAGCAGGTTGCACGATTACGGTTAACGGCGGTAGCTTCAAGAATTATAATCCCGGCGTTACTTTCGTTGATCCCGTTAACGCTTATACAGGTAAAATTACTCTCGGCACAGGTTGCACAACCGCATCCGAAGAGATTGACGGTGCTACTTGGTACACTGTGAGCAAGTAATATAGTTTCCAAAACCAATCCTCTCCGCCCTCGGGCGGGGAGGATTTTTGTGTTGTGCTGTTTATCCGAAACAAATATGAAAACTTTTCCCGAAAGGGATTGAAAACGGGCGGAAAATATGGTAAAATAAATAGGATATTTTGACGCGTCGGGGCAATGGCTCCGAACGGAAAGGACAAAACCATGAACGGAACAAATCAAGGCGCGGTAAAATGGCTTCTGGAGTTTATCCGCAAAAGTCCGACCGCTTTTCATGCAGTCGCAACCGCCGCAGAGCAACTGGAACAGGCAGGCTTCCACTGCCTGCACGAGGGGGAGAACTGGAATCTGCGTGCGGGCGGAAAATACTATCTCACGCGGAATCAGTCCACCATTCTTGCGTTTACCCTCCCTGCAGGGGATGCAAAACAGCTTTTGCTTTCGGCAAGCCACACCGATTCCCCGATGTTCAAGCTGAAAAACGTTTACGAAGCGCCCGCTTTTGAAACCTACGGGCGGCTTGATACCGAGGTCTACGGCGGAACGATTCTGTCCTCGTGGATGGACCGTCCGCTCTCTCTGGCGGGTCGCGCCGTGGTGCGCGACGGAAACGCCTACCGCGCCGAGCTGTTCTGCTTTGACCGCGACCTGATGGTGATTCCGAACGTTGCCATTCACATGAACCGCACGGTCAATTCGGGCTATGCGTTCAATCCTGCCGTGGATATGCTCCCGCTTTACTCGATGTGGGGGAGCAGTCCCGCACTCTCCGACCTGCTTGCAAAACAGCTCGGGTGCAAAAAGGAGAACCTTGTGGGGCTTGACGCATTCGTATACAACCGCATGGCAGGCAGCGTCTGGGGGGCGGCGGAAGAATTCTTCTCTGCGCCGCGCATTGACAACCTGATGTGTCTTTACGGAACGCTTTGCGGTTTCCTCTCCGCCAAGGCGCAACCCGATTCGCTGAATCTCTGGTTCAGCGCCGACAACGAAGAAACCGGAAGCGCCACCAAGCAGGGGGCAGGCTCTGCAATGCTTTCGGATACGCTCGACCGCATCTGCGAGACGTTCGGTTGGGACAAGCGGATTCTGCTTGCAAACGGTTTCATGGTATCGGCTGACAACGGTCACGCCAAACACCCGAACCACCCCGAGCTGAGCGACCCGAAGAACGCGCCGCGCCTCGGCGGCGGTGTGGTCATCAAAACCAACGCCGCACAGCATTACACCACCGACGGTCCTTCCGCCGCGCTCTTCTCGGAGGTCTGCCGCAGTGCGGGCGTGCCGATCCAACAGTTTGCCAATCGGAGTGATCAGCCGGGCGGTTCAACGCTCGGCAGTATCTCCAACACCAAAGTCCCGCTTCTGACGGTTGACATCGGCATGGCGCAGCTTGCCATGCACTCGGCATATGAGACCGCCGCGTGCGCCGACTGTGACCATCTGACGCAAGCCATGACCGCTTTCTACGGCGTCGGGATCGCTTCGGATCGGGACGGCAAATGGACATTGTCGGGAATTGCGCAATAAAAAAGCCCGGACAGGCAATCATTTGCCCGGACTGTCATTATCATTGATCATCACAGGATGAAAAACGCGCCGAACGCGCAACGATGTAAAAAAAGAGAGGACAACCGTATGTACAAACAGGGGTTTGATAACGACCTTTATATCTCCACGCAGTCACAGCATATCCGCGAGCGCATCGGGCAGTTCGGCGGCAAGTTGTATCTGGAATTCGGCGGCAAGCTGTTTGACGATTTCCACGCCTCCCGCGTCCTGCCGGGTTTTGCGCCCGACAGCAAAATCCGGATGCTGATTCAGCTCAAGGAACAGGCGGAGATCGTGATCGTCATCAACGCAAACGACATCGAAAAAAACAAGGTTCGCGGGGATCTTGGCATTACCTATGATCTGGACGTACTCCGACTGATCGACGCATTCCGCAACTTCGGTCTGTACGTCGGCAGTGTGGTTCTGACCCGCTGGCAGGAACAGCCCGCCGCAGAAAAATTCCGCCGCAGACTGCAGTCGCTCGGAGTCAAGGTTTATCGCCACTATACCATTCCCGGCTATCCTTCCGACCTCTCGCGGATTGTCAGCGACGACGGATTCGGAAAGAACGACTATATTGAGACCGACCGCTCGCTCGTGGTGGTCACCGCCCCGGGACCCGGCAGCGGAAAAATGGCAACCTGTCTCAGTCAGCTTTACCATGACCACAAGCGCGGCATCCGTGCCGGCTATGCGAAATTCGAGACCTTCCCGATCTGGAATCTGCCGCTCAAGCACCCGGTCAATCTTGCCTACGAGGCGGCGACTGCGGATCTGAACGACCTGAACATGATCGATCATTTCCATCTTGAGGCATACGGAACGCCTGCGGTCAACTACAACCGCGATCTGGAAATTTTCCCGGTTCTCAATGCAATTCTGACGCGCATCGGCGAAACATCCCCCTACAAGTCCCCAACCGACATGGGCGTGAACATGGCGGGAAACTGTATTTACGATGATGAAGCCGTGCGTGCGGCTGCGAATATGGAAATCATCCGCCGCTACTACAACGCGCTTTGCGAGAACCGCAAGAGCGGTGAAGCAGAGCCGTCGCACGACGTGGAAAAGCTGAAACTGATTATGCAGAATGCGGGCTTGGACGTAACCGACCGCGCTGTGGCGGTTGCGGCAAACCGCAAGGCGGAAGCAACGGGGAAGCCTGCGACGGCGATCGAGTTGCCTGACGGCAGAACCGTGACGGGCAAAACTTCCCGTCTGCTCGGCGCGGCGTCGGCAGCGCTGCTGAACGCACTGAAAGTGATGGCGGGCATCGACGATCGGATCGATCTGATCTCTCCCGAGATTCTCGGACCGATTACCGATCTGAAGGTTCATGTGCTCGGCAGCAAGAATCCGCGCCTGCACACGAACGAGTTGCTGATTGCGCTGTCTGTCTGCGCCGAAAACGATCCGATTGCCGCAAAGGCACGCGATCAATTGAAAAATCTGCGGCATTGCGAAATGCACTCGTCGGTGATTCTTGCGCAGAGCGATGTGCATACGCTGAAAAAACTGGGCATCAATCTGACCTGCGAGCCTGTATACGAAAGCAAGCGGCTCTATCACGGTTGCTGAGTTCCGAAGGAGGGAAACGGTATGGGGACTCTGTTTGATTATGTTGCGTGGCGCGGGGATCTGACTTTTGAAGCCGACCCGCTCAACGAGGTTGACAATCTGATCTTTTCATTGATTTCCTATGTGGATTTTGATGGAATTGTATCTCCGAAGCATTCTGCCGATCCCGTCTCTCTGCAAGCGGCGGCGAACGCGTTTTTGGCGCGTAACCCCGATATGCGCAAGGTGTCCATCGGTCTGATTATTCCGAAGGATATCATCAGACTCTTCTGCACTCTGCGGGATTGCCGCCGCTTCCGCAACGTCCGCATGAAGGCATACACGAACCTGATCGACCTGAAAAAAGAAATGCAGTTCTGCGCGGTAACCTTCTGCCTGCCAACCGGAGAAACAGTGGTGGCATACCGCGGAACGGATGACACGATTATCGGTTGGAAGGAGAATTTCAACCTCAGTTTTATGGATGTAATCCCGTCCCAGAAGGCGGCTGCGCTCTATCTGGACATGGCGGCGAAATATTCCGACGGACCGATTTACGTCACAGGGCACAGCAAAGGTGGCAACCTTTCGGTTTACGGCGCAACCTACTGCGGGGACGCGGCGAAATCGCGGATCGTGCGGGTCTGGAGCAACGACGGTCCCGGCTTTGCAAACGGGCTTCCCGAAAGCGAGGCATATCTCAACATGAAGCCGCGCATCCGGACGCTGATTCCGCAATCTTCGGTGGTTGGTATGCTTCTCGAGCATGACAAGAATTATACGGTTGTCAAAAGCCGTCAGGCAGGGGTGCTTCAGCACAACGGTCTGACTTGGGAGGTGCAGGGGAATCATTTTGTTCATATGAAGAACGTCTCCGGCGAGTGCGTTCGCACCGACCGCAACCTGCAGGATTGGATTCGCGGCATGAGCCCCGAACAGCGAGAACAGTTCAGTGAGGCGATCTATCAGATTCTTTCCGCCGACAACGCGCTGACTCTGACGCAGCTGGTGTCCCCAAAGAACCGCTGGCTTCTCGAAAGTCTGAAGCTTGACCCCGAAGTCCGCAAGACCATCCGCAAAACTCTGCGCGAACTTCTCGGCATCAACGCCAAAAATCTCCTCGCAGGGCTCGCTCCGAAAGAGGATAAAGCCGGAAGATAAGGTCGCAGGGCGTTGCCCCGCACCCCATTTAAGGGACTTTTGGAAAAGTCCCTTAAAAATCCCCAAAACTTTCACAGCAGGGCGGGATTCCCTACGGAATCCCGCCCTGCTGTGAAATTCTTGAAGGTTCTTAGGAATGACAGTTGCAAAGCAACTGTCAGTAGCGAAGCGTTACTTCTCT
>URHR01000063.1 GCA_900547725.1 uncultured Eubacteriales bacterium | reverse complement strand
ATGGCAAAAACGGACAGCAGCGTGAGATGATTTGGTCTGTTCCGTTGAGTCTGATCGACGACTTCCCGGAACATCCGTTTAAGGTAAAATCGCAAATGCGCATTGTGCACAAAGCATAATTCGGCGTGGCTGATTTTGTGTAATGAGACAAAATAAAAAGGCTTGACAGGATATTGTTTTTGTGGTATAATCATTGTGTAACCGATTACACATCGGGCGGGAGGGACAACATCATGCAAATCAGATTTCCTGATATTTATTGGGTTTACGGAGAAAACGGGAAACGGATTCTGACATCCGATGGGAATGCGGATGGGGCAGGCGTTTCCGTGAAGCTGTATTTTGAGCGGGACAATCTGATTCCCGCAGTCACTGCGGACGGGATACCGCTGTGTTATGTTGTGCTGAAATGGTTTTTTCGCGACGGGGAACGTCGGGCGGAGTCGATTCGTATTTTAGGAGATGCGTGGGAGCGCGCCTACGGGGATCTGTCGTGGCGGGGAATTGTACCGGAGCGGTGTATGCCTTGGTATTGCATGGTTTCAAACGGTACGGATTCCAACCCCTGTTATGCCGGAAGATATACCGAATGCTTTGGAGTTAAGGTTCGTCCTTCCTCCTTTGCGTTCTGGCAATACGATGACGGCGGCGTAACTTTGACGCTGGATATCCGGTGCGGCGGGCGAGGCGTTATCCTTGGAGGACGGACGCTCCGGGCGGCAGAGATTCTGTTTCGGGACTACCGCGATTGCAGTGCTTACCAAAGCGGAAAACGCTTTTGCGGGGAACTGTGCGACGATCCGATTTTTCCGAGAGAACCCGTGTATGGCTTCAACAATTTTTACTATGCCTACGGAGTCAGCTCTGCAGTGGAGGTTCTGCGTGATGCCGCAAAGCTCGCGGATTGCACCAAGGGCTTGCGCAAGCCCTATATGGTGATTGACGACTGCTGGCAACTGAACCCTTGTGACGGACCGTGGGATCGCGGAAACGGGAAATTTCCGGACATGAAAGGGTTGGCTGAGCAGATGACGGAGATGGGTGTGAATCCGGGAATCTGGCTTCGTCCGCTTTCCCAGATGGCGCTTCTCGACCTGCCGCTGGTATGTCGGTTGGAGCGGAACGGCTGCTTTCTGGATCCTTCGGATGACGGCACGCTGGAGTACATCAAAACGCAGTTCTCCCGTCTTGTCGGTTGGGGATACCGGCTGATAAAATTCGATTTTGTAACCTACGACCTGTTCGGAAAGTGGGGCTGGGAATGTCCGGGCTTTTTGGCGGACGGAAATTGGAGTTTTCACGACCGCTCCAAAACCTCGGCGGAAATCATTTTGCGGCTATACCGGGCAATACGGGAGGCTTCGGGCTATGCCGTGCTGATCGGGTGTAACGCGATCGGGCATCTGTGCGCGGGCTTGGTGGAGATTAACCGGACGGGGGATGACACCAGCGGGCGGGATTGGCGCAGAACCAGACAGTTCGGCGTGAACACGCTGGCATTCCGTTCGATTCAAAACGGAACCTTCTATGCGTCGGATGCGGATTGCGTTGGATTGACCGGACTTGTCCCGTGGGAACTGAATCAACGGTGGATGCACCTGCTTGCCCACAGCGGAACGCCGCTTTTTATCAGCTGGGATCCGTCACAGGATACAGAGGAAGTCCGTGCGACGGTTTGCGGGGCGCTTCGGGCCAATTCGCGGCAGGAGGATCGGCTGATTCCGCTGGACTGGATGGAAAACAACTGCCCGCGACGGTGGAGTCTCAACGGAGAAGAATTTACGGTGGATTGGTTCGGTCATTATGCGTATGACCAAATTGAGAAGAGGTAAGCGGATGAAAACAGTAGATGTCAGAGCGTACGGCGCAAAGGGAGACGGAACAACCTTGGATACCGTTGCGATTCAACGGGCGATTGATTCGGTTGACGCGGGGGATACTTTGGTCTTTTCAGGCGGGAGCTTCCTGACGGGAACGCTTGCCTTGCGGAGCAATATCACCGTTGAGATCAGGGAGGATGCGGAAATCTGCGCTTCCCGCAATCTTGCGCACTATCGGGCGTGCGGCTTTCACCACAATGAAATGAATCAAACCGTGTCGCTTCTGTATGCGCTGAACGAGGAGAATATCACGGTTTGCGGGAAGGGGAAAATTCAGCTCTCCGGTGACGCGTTTATGAATTTTGCATCGTATTCTCTCCCGGATGAGATTGACCGCTCCACGATGACGCGGGAATACATCGAGCAGACGGTTGTTTGTGCACGGGAGCGTCCGACCCAGCCGATCTTCTTTGATTCCTGCCGGCATATCCGTCTGGAAGGGATCACGGTCTGCAATGCGCCGTGTTGGGGGATTACCTTTTCCCGCTGTGCGGATCTGATGCTGAACGACCTTTCTGTTGACAATCACAGACGGATACCGAACAATGACGGGGTGCATTTTTCCGCGTCGCGGCAGATCGTTGTGCAGAACTGCACCTTTCTGTGCGGCGACGATTGCATTGCGGCAACCTGCATTACCGATTGGGACGGTGTTTGCGAGGACATCGAGATTCGGGATTGCCTGTTGTCCTCCCGTTCTGCGGCGCTCCGCTTCGGACATCTTTCGAGCCATGTGAGAAATGTCCGTGTCAAAAACATCAAGGTTCTGCCGTCAAGCCGTGCCGTAGCCGTTTTTGCTGCCGACGGTGGGCGGGTTGAAAACGTCGAAATTGAAAATCTGGATGCCGAGACGCGGATTTTTGCGGGAACATGGTGGGGCAAGGGAGAAGGATTTGTCCTCTGCGCCAAGAGATCGAGCGGAGAGATTGCGAATATCACGCTGAAGAACTGCCACTTTACGCAGGAGAACCCGTCCCTGATTGCGGGAGAAAACCGGAACATCCGCAATGTCACGCTTTCGGGATGCACATATACCCATAAAAAGAGCAGTACACACCCGTATTATGTCGGAAAGTTGGATCTGCAACCGAACATTCCGTGGCTCGAGCCTGCGCCGTTTTCGGCGGCGGACGCACTGTATATCGCGGAAAACGGTTGCGAAAATCTGAAAATAAAAGGAGAATAAGACATGGAAAGAAATTGGAAAGAGCATCTGATCCCGAACGGGGAGGAAAAGCCGCTTGACACCCTTTGCACGGACGGAGGCATGAGCGGCATTTTCAGGACAGTCGGCTGTGTTGGGGACAGCCTTTCGTCGGGGGAATTCGAGGCGACCAACGAGGCCGGAGAGAAGACCTATCACGATATGTTTGAATATTCGTGGGGGCAGTTTTTTGCAAGGCTGAGCGGAAACCGCGTTTACAACTTCTCACGCGGAGGCATGACCGCAAGGGAATACTGCGAGAGTTTTGCGGAGCAGATGGGGTATTGGGACTCCGAAAAGAAGTGTCAGGCTTATATTTTGGCGTTGGGAGTCAACGATCTGTTCAATCAGGGGCATGACCTTTCGGAAACGGAAATCGGAACTGTGGAAGATGTATGTATGGAGGATTGGCGGCAGAACGCGCACAGCTTTGTCGGTTACTATGCGCAGATCATTCAGCGCTATCGGGAGATTCAACCCGACGCGCGGTTCTTCCTGATGACCATGCCGCAGAGCAACGACATCTGGCACGATTCGCTCAAGCAGCTGCACAGAAACCTGCTGTATGAATTGGCGGAGCTGTTTCCCAATACCTATGTGTTGGATTTTTACGCATATGCACCGATCTACACGGCAGAATTCAAGCAGGTGTATTATCTCGGCGGACATCTGAACCCGTTGGGGTATGCGCTCACGGGACGGATGGTTGCCTCCTATCTGGATTACATCGTTCGCCACAACTATCCTGATTTCAAGCAGCTTGGGTTCATCGGTACGCCTTATCGCTATACGGAAACGGAGTAAGACGCGTTATGATCCGGCATTTGTACGATCAGACGGTGTCCTTAGACGGGGAATGGGAGCTGTTCTGGGCATCCCATGAGGAGCTTCGGAAAAGGGGCGAGTGTGACAAAAAGGATGTTACGCTTTCCACCCCGCGCCTGTGCACAAGGGCGGCGTTGGAGGCGGGCGGCTTTGCGCATATGACAACAACCGTTCCGAACAATTTCGAGCTGTCGCTTTTCCGTGCGGGACTCTGTGAAGATCCGTATTTCGGGACTCATACCGTTGAGATGCAGAAATATGAGGTCATGCATCAGTTCTATACCTGCCGGTTTGCAAAGCCGAAGGAGATCGACGGGTGGGTTCTACGCTTTGCGGAGATCGACACGGCGGCGGAGGTGTTTCTGAACGGAGAGCGGATTCTGGAATGTGAGAATATGTTTCTCTGCCATGAAGCGGACACGGACGGATTGCTGACGGACGGGGAGAACGAGTTGGTTGTGCATATCAAGCCCGCAACGATTTATGCGCGCGGTTTGGAAACCGATGCGATGTGTGCCGCCCAGCTTTACAATTATGAAAGTCTTGCTTTGCGAAAGGCAGCAAGCAGCTTCGGCTGGGACATCATGCCGCGGCTCTGTTGCGGGGGAATTACGGGGAGCGTGGAGCTTTTGCGGCGTCCCGAGGTGCGGTTGGATGACCTGTTCGGGTACACGGCAGATGTCAATCTTTCGGCAAAAACGGCACGCCTGACCTTCCGTTACCGCGCGGTCTTGGGGGATGCGGCGGCATCGGCTTACCGCCTGCGCATCGTCGGAAATTGCGGAGACCGTTCCTTTTGTTGCGAAGAGCCGCTCCGCCATTCGGACGGGAATCTGACTGCGTGGGTCAACGACGCGAAATTCTGGATGCCGCGAAATGCGGGGGAGGCGAACCTGTACGAGGTGCGGGCAACGCTTCTGTACGGGGATACGGTCATGGATGCGTGGACCTTCCGCCTCGGCATCCGCACGGTGGAATTGGAGCGCTCCTCGGTCATCGAACCGGACGAAACCGGGATGGGATGCGGCAAATTCGGATTCCGCGTAAACGGACAGCCGATTTTTGTTCTCGGAACAAACTGGGTTCCTGCGGACGCATTCCGATCGCAGGCGAAGTCCCGCCTGCGGGAAATTCTGCCGATGCTGAACGATCTGGGCTGTAACATGGTTCGTCTTTGGGGCGGAAATGCATATGAGGATGAGGAACTGTTCGATTTCTGCGATGAAAACGGCATTCTGATCTGGCAGGATTTCGCCATGGCGTGCGGGATTTATCCGCAGAATGAAGCTTTTGTCGGCAAGTTGCGGGCAGAGGCAGAGCAGGTTGTCCGTCGCTATCGCGGACACTGCTCGTTGGCGCTGTGGGCAGGGGATAATGAATGTGATGTGTTTCGCTCGTGGGATGCGAGAAAATCAGACCCGAATCGGAACATCCTGACCCGCCGTGTGCTTCCCGAGGTGCTGGCACGCGAGGATATGACCCGCCCGTATCTGCCGTCCTCTCCTTTTGTGGACGAGAAGGCTTACGCCACGGGTCTCCCGCTTTCCGAGGATCACATCTGGGGGCCGCGCGATTGGTTCAAGGGGCAGTATTACAGCAATACGGTCTGCCGTTTTGCAAGCGAGATCGGGTATCACGGATGTCCCGAACCGGATTCTCTTGGGCGGTTTCTTTCTGCCGACGCACTGTCCCGCCGCCGCTTCCCGCAGGGTGAGTGTGCGAATGCGGAATGGCTGACCCATGCGGCGTGCATGGAAATCAGCAAATGGTGTCCCTATGCCTATCGGATCGGGCTGATGGCAGAGCAGGTTCAAACGCTGTTCGGGGAGGATCCGGAGGATCTGACGCGGTTTGCGGCGGAGAGCCAGATTTCACAGGCAGAAGCGGACAAATACTTTGTGGAGACTTTCCGCATCGGAAAAGGCATCCGCACCGGAATCATCTGGTGGAATCTGATTGACGGTTGGCCGCAGATTTCCGATTCCGTGGTGGACTATTACGGAAAGAAAAAACTGGCGTACAGCTATCTCAAGCGTTCACAGACGCCGATTGCCCTGATGTGCGCAGAGCCGAAGGACGGGGAGATTGCGGTATACGGGGTCAACGACCTGACAGGGCCGGTCATGGTTTCGTATCGGGTTCAAAGACTGTCTGACCGGGAAACCGTTCTCTCGGGGGAGTGCGCAATCGGTATCGACAAATCGGTCAGGCTCGGTGGGATTCCGACCCGGGAAGGGGAGCAGGAATTCTATCTGCTGGAGTGGGCGTACACGTTACACGCAAAACGCTACAGCGGAAAGAACCATTATATCAGTTATCTGGAAAGGAAAATCAATTTGGAGCGTTACCTGCGCGGCATGACCTTGGCGGGATTTCGCGACGGTTGGTTTGTGTGACCGGAAACCGTCAGATTGACCAAAAACGTGAGCTCTTTTTTGGAACTGTCGATTGCGACTTTTCTATTGACAACCTGAATGCTTTATGATATAATTGTTTTTGTAAGCGGTTGCACACGTTTTACACGTTGCGGTGTAACCGCTTACACAATAAAGAAAGAGAGGCAAATAAAGATGAACCGAAAGCTACTGGCGTCCCTTTTAATGGTCGGATTGTTGATGTCCTTCCTTCCGATCCTTTCCCTTTCTGTGAGCGCGGAGACAGAACTTCAGATTAACACAAAGGATGATTTGCTGAATTTTGCGAACCGTTTGGCAAGCGGGGAGACTTTTGCAAAGCAGACGGTTTACATAAATGCAGATCTTGACATGACGGGCGAAAGTTGGCCGCTCTCGGGAAAGAACAACGTAACCTTTTCCGGCATGCTTGACGGTCGGGGACATACCCTCAGCGGTGTGAAGTCGGAAAGCGAAAGCAACTATCAGGGACTGTTCGGCAGTTGCCTGATGCCTGTCGGCGATGATTCTTTTACCGTCGGAATCAGAAATCTCACGGTGAAAGCGTCGTCGGTATCCGGTACAACGCAGATCGGCGGATTGTTCGGGAGAATCGGTTCTGATGCCGGAACGGCAGGAAAGGTGCTGTTTGAAAACCTGAATCCGGAGATTGATGTCACCGCTACCGGCGCTTACTGCGGCGGGATAGCGGGAGATTCCCGCGCGATTGATATGATCGTCTGCAATACAGCCGTAACAGGAGCGGTGAAATCCGGCGGGAAGTATATCGGCGGATTTTTCGGTCAACTGCTGACCCCTGCAACGGAAGGAATTCACGAAACGCTTGTTGCCGGATGTGTATTTGACGGAACGGTTCAATCGAATGCGGCGGTTTCCGATTGGTCGGGAGTCTATGGGGGCGGATTTGTCGGTATCGTCGGCACAAGGGAGCGCGCGGATATCGCGGGGATTCTGAATGTACGGGACTCTGTTTTTTACGGCACGCTTATTTCGACAGCGGCTTCCGTTACCCATCTCGGCGGTTTTGTCGGTGCGACAAACAATGCAAATTCCAAAATCAAACTGTCCCGCGTCATTTCTTCGGGGCAGATGGGGGCATTACAGACTGCTTCTTGCGGGAATAACGGAATACTGGTTGGAATCGTTGCGGGGAAAACCTCGTTGGATGTGGACGGTGCGGTCGGAAGAACTGCCGTAGCGGATGGGTACAAAGATCCTGTTGAAGGATTGGGAATCGGTACTGTTATGAATGGTGGAGGAACGAAAAACCTGAAGAATTGCGTAGCCGGTCCCGGCGTATTTCCGGACGGTTACGGAGATTCGTTGGTGTTCCGTTTCAAAACCGGAGCAATGGCGGTTGACCTGTCGGATACTTTCCTTACCACGCCTGCAACCAAGCCGCTCCCGATGGGCGTTCTGCACTTCTATTCCGATGTCATCGGCAGAAAAGATGACGGCACTGCCGTTACCAATGCCGCGGCATATCAGGACAGGTTGGAGACGGACGGAACACGGAGCGTTCGTTTGATCGGACTCCTTCGCTGTGCGGAAACCGAACTGGCGGATTTTGAGAGCGTCGGACTTGAGATTACCGTGATCCGTCTTGACGGTGCGGATGTAAAGACCGTCAATAATCTGACGGATGGCAAAGCGCCCTCCACGCAAACCGTTTACAAATCGGTTATGGCGGACGGAGAGAAAAAAGACGCAGGTTCGATTCTTAGCGGATACAGCTATCTCTTTACCGCAACGGTGGACGGATTGCCGCAGAATCGGGGAAGCGTGACCTTTGCGGTCAGATCTTTCCACGATCAGAACGGGACCCGCACATATGACGATATGTTGGTGTTTGAATATTCGACCGACAAGACGGCATGAAAGGAGTATTTGCTATGAAAAGCCTGTATGAAAAACCGTGTTTCCTGCTGGAGCGGCTTTCCGATGATGTTCTGACATTGGTAAGCGGAGGAATCGATGCGGCAAGTGATTATATTGAAAATCTGAATATCAGCTCTCTTTTCTGAGCGACAACAGACTGAATGAAAGGATTTCGATTGGTGCGAATCGGACTTGCGTTTTTCTGCCTGTGCGGATTCCTTCTTTCGGGGTGCGGTTCAGGCATCCCGATGAGGGAAACGATCGGCAGCGCGGGGACGGAATCGGACTTGGCACAAACAACAGCAATGACAGATACGGAAACAGAGGTGCGCACCGATCTGCCGATTCGGGCAAAGGGGGCGGCGTATCTCTACGGAGAAACAGAACAGGATGCCATATCCTATCGGGTGGGGGAGTCGATCCGGTTTCACATCCGATTGACCGATACCGCCGACTTCAGACTGACCTACCCCTGTGCGAAATTGGTCTGGCACGCGGAGGCGGATGACGGGCAGAATTGGAACGGAACGGACAGCGGAGACAGCGGCAGGCTGACCCTGGCGTTTTCCATGAAAGCCCCGGGGAGTATTCGGGTCACGGTGGAAGCCTGCGACCGCGATGGGGAAAAGCTCGGGGAAGTACAGCCGTTTGTCGGCGGAGCAATCTGCGGGTTTGAGCAGATTCGGACCGGGACGGAATGCCCAAAGGATTTTGACGTGTTCTGGCAGACGCAGCTTGGAGAATTGGATGAAGTTCCGCCCGAGGTGCTGTACATCGACCCTGCGGATTCACCCAATCCGAATTTTCGGGCGTACAGCGTGGGAATCCGTTCCCATGACGCGGACGCGCCTGTGACGGGGTATCTGACCGTCCCGAAAAACGCAAAGGCAGGAAGCCTGAAAATCAGAATGTTCTTTTACGGCTACAACGCATCCTTTTCCCCGTCTCCGCAGTGCACGGACGGGTGCATGACCTTTGCGGTCAATGCGCACAGCATGGAGAACGGGCGGGAGAAAGGCTATTATGCCGATCTGCAAAACGGTGCGCTGAAGCATTACGGCTTTGAAGCGGAGGATTACCGCGATCCGTCGGGCAGTTATTTCCGCAATATGATTCTGCGGGATGTGCAGGCGCTCCGCTTTCTGAAAACGATGAAGGAATGGAACGGCAAAGAGATCCTGCTTTTCGGCGGGAGCATGGGCGGCTTTCAGGCAACTGCGGTGGCGGCACTGGAACCGGGCGTTACGGAGCTTTCGGTGTTTATCGTCTGGATGTGTGACGTCAGCGGCAGAAGCGTTGGGCGCTTGGCGGGATGGTTGCCGGATTATACCGAAAATCTGAACTGCTTCGATTCGGTTTTCTTTGCCGCCCGCGTAACCTGCCCGACTGTTATCTCGCAGGCGGGATTGATCGACTACACGGCAACTCCGACGGGGATGGCGGCATATTACAACGCACTTCGCGGGAAGAAACGGATTACATTTGTGCAGTCGGCGGATCACGGGTTGTCTCCGATCCGCCGGGTCACCTATTCCGAATCGCAGGAGGGCGGAAAGAGATGAATGCTACAGGAAGAAAGGAGAGGGATGCGGGATGAAGCTGAAAAGAGTTGTAACGCTGTTGCTTGCCGCGGTTTTGTTTTCCGGCGGTCTGACCGCCTGCCGGAAGCCTGCGGATAACGGCACGACCGAAAGCGGAACGGAAAACGGAAACGGGCGGAACGATACGCCGAACCGGATCTCCGGCGTGCAGTACTGTACCGCACCGTCTACGGTCAGGGTGCTGCTGACGGAGAAGTTTTCCTCCGGCTCGCAGACATTGACATTCAAGGCGTTCCGCAATGAATATGAGAGCGCACAGCTGATTTTATCGGCGGAACGGAATGTGTTGGACTATAACGTGACCTTGAATGACCTGACCTGCGGGGATGCCGTGCTGTCGCGGGAGCAGTTTTCGGTCTGTCACGAAAAGTACATTGCGGTTTCCGAGGTTTATGATTCGCTTTCCGGATGCGAAGCGGGCATGTATCCCGATGCACTTCTGCCGTTGGATACGGCGGCGGAATATGGGGAGAATCAGATCCGGGTGATTTATCTGGCACGTCTTGTGTTAGAAAAGCTGAGTGAGACCGCAGTGATCACAGAGGCACCGGCTGAGGCGGCAGAGAGCACAGAGTCTGTTGATGCCACGGAAACAGTGGAGACAACTGAACAGTAGGACAGGCAGAACAAGTCAGGAAAAAGCCGGGATCACCGGTAGAAAAGGGGATAAAAGATATTATCTGCGTAGATGTGCGCGGAATAGGCTTTAAAAAGGATATATGCGATGCCGGACTTAATATAATAAACATAAACTGTGAAAAGCCGTTTGTGGGAATTATGGATTTCGGCGGAGAGGGGATAGAGCGGAGTATAGAAAACGGCTATTACGACTGTAAGCGCACGTTTGGAATTTACAGTGGAAAACGTTTTTATATTCCGACAGGGGAATATGTTGCCG
>URHR01000062.1 GCA_900547725.1 uncultured Eubacteriales bacterium | reverse complement strand
CAGGGTTTGGGACAGAGTCCCAAGGTCTTTCCCCTCACACCCTGCGTACCTGCCCCGCAAGCGGCGCACCGGCGCGGAACGCGGCAACCACACCGTCCACCTCGCGGGGGGACTCGGTTGTGAAGAGAAAATGCCACGCCGTCAAGCCCGCACGCAGAAGGACATCCTCGCGGTCGGACATACAGGTCGGCAGACTGTTCAGAACCAGATTCCGGTGCTCCCATTCGCGCAAAAGCGGGAAATGTACCCCGCGGCGATCCACTAACTCCGCCTGCCCCCGCGCGCATTCCGCGCAGTCGGAAACCTCTTTCGTCACACACTTTTCAAGCAGCATCAGGGGAATCCTGCCGTACACAATCACCGCCGTGTTCCCGCCGAGGTCGCGCATCTGCGGCAAAGTCAGCTCGGGCGACAGAACGCATTGCTCCATCCCCCGCCGCTCCCAGAACGCCGCACTCTCCGGGTTCGTGATGTTCAGCCGGAAATCCCCAACGGGGAGCAAACCCGCGTCAACCGCAAACCCGAGATGCCCCGCATTGCCGACCAGAGCGTAAACCGCCCCCGCCGCCCGCGCGGATCGGAGCGCCTCCGCCACGCGACCTTCGTCACGGTCAAATATCACGGGCGGCAGAACCACACCGTCCGCACCCGCCGCAAAATCAAACAGCGGCAGATAAATGCGCCCGAAATACACCCGCGCCGCCTCGGTCACCTGCCCGGGACGGGCAAAAACCGCACTGCGGAGCGAAACCCGTTTCTTCTGTGGCTTCTGCGGCGCGGCAGGAAACTCTGCCCGCGCCTGCGGCTGTCCGGCATCCTCCAACGCTTCCACCGCACGCCGCCGCAGATCGTTCAGCCTGCTGACGGGCAACATCAGCCCCGCGCCCAGTTCGATTGCCGTCTCCCCCGCTTCATACGGCGTTCCGCCGAACCGGCAGAGCGACCGCAGAACCGCTTCTCCGGTCATCGACACTGTCCGCGCCGCCTGCGGGATGTCCCCCGCAACCGTGACCGAATGCGTGCCGTCCGAAAGCGTCAGCGTAACGGGTTCTCCCGCCACCATCCGTACCCCGACCGCAAGCGGAATCCTGCGGGTCAAGCCCCCGAACGGCGCGACCGCGCGGCTCTTTTCCTTGTCCGCGTCGCTCCGTACCCCGAGCATCCCGCGCCCGACGTTGCCGGTGTAGTAGCCGTCGGTAAAACCGCCGCGGCTGAACGCCTCGGCAAGACGGCGCATCTCCGCATCGGTCGCACCGCGATTTTCGTCAATCAGGCGGCGGAAGGTCCGCGCCACCTCGTAAACGTACTCGGGCGACTTCATCCGCCCCTCGATCTTGAAGGAGGCAACGCCGAGCCCCGCCAGTTCGGGGACTTGCTTTGCAAGCGAAAGATCCCGCAGGGAGAGCGGGTACTCCCCCGTTTTCGCGCGGTAGGGCAACCTGCACGGTTGCGCACACTCCCCGCGATTGCCGCTCCTGCCCCCGACCAACGACGAAAACAGGCACTGCCCCGAATGGCAGACGCAGAGTGCGCCGTGCACGAACAGCTCGGTCTCAATCGGCGACCGCTCCAACAGCGCCGCCAGATTCGCACGTGAGATCTCCCGCGCCGCCACCATGCGGGTAAACCCTCTTTCGGCAAGATCGCGCGCCATGGCGCTGTTGTGCCCCGACATCTGCGTGCTGGCGTGCAGCTCCAGCGACGGTATCTCCCGCCGCAGGCGCTCCGCCCCGCCGACGTCGGCAACAATCAGCGCGTCCACGCCCGCCCGCGCCGCGTCCTTTGCCGCGTCCGTAAAAGCGGTCAGTTCGCGGTCGGTGACCAGCGTGTTCAACGTCAGGTAAACTTTCACCCCGTGCGTGTGTGCCAGGCGGGTTGCCGCGCGCAACTCTTCCGCATTGAAATTCTTCGCATTCGCGCGGGCATTCAGCTGCGTACCGCCCAAATATACAGCATCAGCCCCGCCCTCCAGCGCCGCTTCGAGCGACGCCATGGAGCCTGCGGGGCATAGCAATTCGGGGTGTTTCGTTTCCGACGGCATCCGCGCGGAATCAGACATCCTCATAGGTCAGCATATCGAACATTGCGCCGACCGAGGACTTCTTTCCCGTCCGCTTGTCTTTTCTCGAGGCGTCCAGAACGAACACGCTGTCGTCCTTCTCCTGCGCAACGGCGGGAACAGCCGCCGCGGGCGCAGGAACAGCGGGCGCTTCCGCCGCAGCAACGGGCGCTTCGGGCGCGCCTGCGCGCTCCGGCTCATCCGAGCCTTCCGCCGTCTGCTTGTCGGGGAACTGCTTCGGGACATATTTGACCCGTGCAGGCGCTTCGTTCTTGGCTTCTTCCTTCATGCCGACAGCCGCCGCGCGGTCGAGAATCGACTGCATGACCGCCGCGTCCTTGCGGAGTCTGTCGATCTCTTCCTGCAGAGACTCCACCGTTTTCTTCAGCTTTTCGTTTTCGCCGGCAAAGCGGAACGCGTCCTTTTCCACCTTCTTGAACGCCTCCTGCATGGCGATCCGCTCCGAGCAATAGGAAAGCGCGCAAAGAATCGCCGCTTCGTTCTTGGTGCATCTCGGGCTGTGCAGGTTGATGTCGCGCATCCGACGGTCGAGAATGCCGACGATGTTTTCCACCTCATCGGGTGACGCGTCGCTGACGATGTTCAGCTCCATGTCCGCGACTGTAACGGTATACTTCTGTTTCATGTTCAATCAGATCCTTTCCGAAAACGGTTCAATCAATCTGCTTCTATTATACAATAAAAAAACGACTTTGAAAAGGGCTTTTCTCAAAAAAAATCGGATTTTTTTCAGTTTTTTCCCGATTTTGTTCCGCCGCGCCCCATTTTCCGACGGTTTTGCCGCCCGGGGACGGAAAAAAGCCGCTTCGCGCACCACTTTTTCACACAAAGACCTTGCAACCGACACCCGATTATGTTATAATACAATCATATAATCAATGCAAAAAATCCGAAAGGACAAAACACATGAAAACAGCAGAACTGAAACAGGCACTTGCGGGAACGACGCTGGACAGCCGCTTTTGCGAAATCTACGGCTCAGCTGCGCTGGAGACGCAGAAGGCGCGCTACCTGCACGCGGTGGAAGAATTCGAAAAGCTCTACGGCGCGGATCGCGAAGCGGCGCTCTACTCGGTTGCGGGCAGAAGCGAGCTTTCCGGCAACCACACCGACCATAACCACGGTTGCGTGATCGCCGCCTCCATCGACCTCGACATCATTGCGGTCGCCTCCCCCTCTGCAGGCTCGGTCATCCGGGTCAAGAGCGAGGGCTTCCCCGAGGACGTTGTGGACTTCGGCGTTTACAGCGCGCCCAACCCCGCGCGGTACGAAAAATCCGATTCGCTGATTGCCGGCATGGTCGCGGGCTTCCGCAAGGAGGGACTGGCGGTCGGCGGCTTTGACGCTTACACCACCTCCAACGTGCTCAAAGGCTCGGGCATCTCCTCGTCCGCCGCGTTCGAGGACATGATCGGAAACATTCTCAACTATGTTTACAACGACGGCAAGGTCAGCAACGTGGAAATCGCGAAACTGGCGCAGTACGCCGAGAACCGCTTCTTCGGCAAGCCCTGCGGTCTGATGGATCAGATGGCTTGCGCGGTCGGCGGCATCATCGCCATCGACTTCCGCGATCCTTCCGCTCCCGTGATCGAACAGACCGATTTCGACCTCTCGGCGGCGGGCTACAACCTCTGCATCGTCAACACGGGCGGAAACCATGCCGACCTGACGGGCGACTATGCATCCGTTCCCGCCGAAATGAAGTCGGTTGCGGCTTACTTCGGCAAGGAAGTCCTGCGCGATACCGACGAGAACGCGGTTCTTGCCGCCATCCCCGCCCTGCGCGAAAAGGTGGGCGACCGCGCCATCCTGCGCGCGCTCCACTTCTTTGCCGAGAACCGCCGCGTTGCCGCGCAGAAAGCGGCGCTGAAGGCAGGCGACCTCGACACCTTCCTTGCAAACGTCATCGCCTCGGGTCGTTCCTCTTTCTGCTATCTCCAGAACGTTTACACCACCAAAAACGTCTCCGAGCAGGGGCTGTCTCTGGCGCTCTGCCTTGCCGAGCGGGTGCTCTCCGGCAAGCGGGCGGCTTGGCGCGTGCACGGCGGCGGCTTTGCGGGAACGATTCAGGCGTTCGTTCCCACCGAAGATGTTGCGGAATTCCGCGCAGTGATGGACGCGGCGTTTGGCGAAGGGCGCTGCATGGTTCTGCGCGTCCGTCCCGAGGGCGCTCTGCGCGTTTGATATGCGCCGTCCCGCGCCCATTTCAGGTAACGGCAGGCGGTTGCTTGCCGTCCTGCTCTGCATGATCCCGGCAGTGGCAATCTATTACGGATTGCCGCTGCTCGGATTTCTCTATCCGCACATTCTCTACACGGCGGCAGGCTGTGCGCTTGCCCTGTGGTACGTCATCTACAACCGCGGCTTTGCCACGCGTGGGAAAACGGCGGCGGATCTTTCCCCGGACATCCCGCTTGCCGAACGGGAAGCCATGATTGCCGAGGGAAAACGGCGGCAGGCACGCTCCGCGTGGACGCTCTACATCCTCCTGCCGATTCTCTTTACCCTCCTGATCGACACTGTGATTTTATTCCTTTTACCCGACCGGAGTCTCTTTTCATGAACGATATCCATATCTATTCCCTCTATTCCGGCTCGACCGGGAATGCGTTCCTGATCGTTGCGGGAGAGACAAAATTTCTCATTGACGCGGGCAGAAACGCCAAAGCGCTCTGCACGGCGCTCGCCGCCTGCGGAGTCGACCCGGACAGCCTTTCGGCGATCTTTCTGACGCATGAACACGGCGACCACATCCGCGCGCTCCCGGTCTTTCTCAAAAAGCATCCCCTGCCGGTGCATCTGGCACAGGCTTGCGCCGCGCCGCTCGAGCGCGAAGTGACGGTTGCGCCCCTGCTCCGCCTCCACCCGCCGATTCACACCGAAGTCCTGCCCGGCGGCATTACCGTAACTTCCTTTCCCACACCGCACGACAGCCGCGCCTCAGTGGGCTACCATATCGAGATTCCCGAGCCGTCCGGCTTCTTCCGCATCGGCTACGCCACCGACATCGGGTTCGTCTCCCCCGCCGTGGAGACCGGGCTGACAGGCTGTCAGGCGGTAATTCTCGAAGCCAACCACGACCCCGAAATGCTGGCTTGCGGTCCTTACCCCGAGTCGCTGAAGGAGCGGATCGCCTCCCGTTGGGGGCATCTTTCCAATCCCGACTGCGCGGTTTTCGCCGCACATCTTGCAGAAAGCGGCACGCGTGCGCTGATGCTCGCACACCTGAGCGAGACGAACAACACGCCCGCCTGCGCCTACGACGAGGTGGCAATGACGCTCGGCAGCGATGCGGTGCGCGTCACGGTTGCAGATCCCTGCGCCGTGGTGGAAATGGATCTGGGAGGTTGCGTTTCATGCTGAATCTGACGTTGATTACGGTCGGAACATTGAAAGAGAACTATCTGCGCGAGGCGGTGGCGGAATATGAAAAGCGCCTGCAGGCGTACTGCCGCCTGCAAACCGTCAACCTGCGCGAATCGCGGCTTTCCGATTCTCCCTCCCCGGGTGAGATTGCCGCCGCGCTTTCCGCCGAAGGAAAGCAGATTCTTGCCGCTATGCCGCCCCGCGCCTATCGCGTGGCACTCTGCGTGGAGGGGAAACAGCTCTCTTCCGAAGAACTTGCCGAAAGACTGGAGCAAATCGGACAAACGCACGGTTCTGCCTGCTTTGTCATCGGCTCTTCCTACGGGTTAGCACCCGAGGTCAAGGCGGCTTGCGACGGGCGGCTCTCCTTCTCCAAACTGACCTTCCCCCACCAACTGATGCGCGTGCTTCTCCTCGAAACCCTCTACCGCTCCCTCGGCATCTCCGCAGGAAGCAAATACCACAAATAAACCCATGTGTCCCCACAAGCCCGCAGGAATTCCTGCGGCTTTTTTTACGCACGTTCCGCCACTCCTCCCCCCGCCAAACGTGCGCGAAGCCGCACCCTTTAACGTCCTCGCACCTCCCCAAAACAGCAAAAACTTCCCCCAAGACCCCGCCATTCAACAAAAGCGAATCAAATCTTCGCTCTGTAAATGGCGGGGTCTTGAGGGAAGTTCGGGGAGGTTGAGGGAGGTTTGGAGGGAGAAGGAACCCCCTCCGAAAGGGGGTTCCTTCTCCCTCCAAGGTCTTAAATAAAATCTTCAATCGAGGTCTCGTCGTCGACCTCAATCGTTCTGACGGGAGTGGACGGCTGCGTGCCGCGGTCAACCGACAGATTCATATCCTCTTTGATCTGCTGTTCGGTCTCGGCGGCGCTCTCGTCGTCGATCAGATCGGTCTTAGCCAACGCGCGTCTTGCCTGCTGAGTCGGCTCTGCGACCAATACCGCTCCGAGGATCAACCCTGCCGTGCCCGCAATCAGCTCAGCGGCGTAAGATGTTTTCGCGCGCTTCTTGCGAACGGAGTAATCCACCACGGTCACAAGAGAGCTGAACAGCACGGCGGCGCCGACCAACGTGAAGAGACTGCTTTTGTTGTGTTCCATTTTGTTATCCTCCATGTATTTTTTCGTTTTTATTTTGCGGCGGTCATCTTGAGATAGGCATTGATAAAACCGTCCAGATCGCCGTCCATAACCGCCTGAATGTTGCCCGTCTCGTAGCCGGTTCGCGTGTCCTTGACCAACGTGTAGGGCATGAATACATACGAGCGGATCTGCGAACCCCATTCGATGTTCGCCTTGTTGCCCTGAATATCCTCGATCGTGTCCAGACGTTCCTGCAACTTGATTTCCATCAGCTTGGCTTTGAGCATATGGAGCGCGGTCTCTTTGTTCTGGAGCTGACTCCGCTCGGTCTGGCAACCGACCACAATGCCCGTCGGCTTGTGCACAATGCGGATTGCCGAGTCGGTCTTGTTGATGTGCTGTCCGCCCGCGCCGCTTGAACGGTGCGCGGTAACCTCGATATCCTCGTCGCGGATGACCACCTTGTCAACGTCCTCAAATTCGGGCATGACCTCGATTGATGCAAAGGAAGTCTGCCGCCGCCCGTTTGCGTCGAACGGAGAAACCCGCACAAGGCGGTGCACGCCGTTTTCGCTCTTGAGATACCCGTAAGCGTTCACGCCGACCACCATGATCGTCGCGCTCTTGATGCCTGCGCCGTCGCCGTCCAGCCAATCGGTCAGCTTGACCTGAAAACCGTTCTTCTCCGCCCACCGCGTAATCATGCGGTAGAGCATCTGCGCCCAGTCCTGCGCCTCTGTTCCGCCCGCGCCCGGGTGGAAGGACACGATGGCGTTGCTCTTGTCGTATTCGCCCGAGAGCAACACTTCAATCCGCTTGTGTTCCTCCTCGGCTTTGATTGCCTCCAGTTCGCTCTGAACCTCTTCAACCGACCCTTCGTCGTTCTCTTCAATCGCCATTTCCGCCAGAGCGATCGCGTCCTCCAGCCGGTGGCACAGCTGCTCGTAGCCCTGCACCTTATCCTGCGACTGCTTGATGGTCTGGAGCACCTTGGAGGAGTTTTCCGTATTGTTCCAGAACGCGGGGTCTGCAGTCTGCGCCTCGAGATCCCGCAGGTTCGCCTTTGTTTCCTCGATGCGGAGCGCCAGCCCCAACTCCTTCACGTCGTCCCGCATGCCGATCAGTTCATATTTCGCATTCTCTAATGCAACGATCAAGTTTCCCTCCCACGCCCACGGCGTTTGCCCGCGGCGTTTTTTCCGGTAGTCGTTCTTATCTACTCTATATTATACCATGCAAATGCTGTTCTTGCAAGGGGTTCGGACAATTTTTTTCGGAAAAAGCAAAAAAACGGTTGATTTTACCGCGCCGTCGTGCTATAATAAAAGCAGTTTTTTTAAGGCGAGGTATGGGAATGAACACAGATAAATTGGATCGGTTTCTGGACGAAATGCCCCTGCGTGGGCTTCCGGGGTGCGACCTTTCGGTCACGCGGAACGGGCGCGAGGTCTACCGCCGCACGGTCGGCTATTCGGACGCAGAGATGAAGCGCCCCGTGGATCACGACACCCTGTGGTGGATTTTTTCGGCAACCAAGGTCATCACCTGCACTGCGGCAATGCGGCTGGTTGAGGAAGGTCGGCTGAAGCTGACCGACAAGGTTTCGGACTACCTCCCCGCTTTCGGTTCGCTGACCGTGCGGCAGAAGGACGGAACAATCGTCCCTGCCACCGAGCCGATGCGCATTGTCCACCTGTTCACGATGACGGGCGGCATGGATTACGACCTGAACGCACCCGAAATTACAAACGCGATCGCGGCGGGACACACCGACACGGTGAGCCTCTGCTCCGCCATGGCAAGCAGACCGCTCTGGTTTGAGCCGGGAACGCACTACCAGTACAGTCTTTGCCACGATGTGCTCGCGGCAGTCGTTGAAGTCATCACGGAAATGAAATTTTCCGACTACCTGCGCGAACTGATGTTCGAGCCGCTCGGCATGACCGACACGGGCTTCCGCCCCACGGCGGAACAGCTCCCCCGCTTTGCGCAGGCGTTTGAGTACAACAACGCGGACGGCTCTATCAAGCCGATTGCCATCGGAAACGGGCGCTACGCGCTCACGCCTGACTACGACAGCGGCGGAGCGGGACTGTTCACCAAGGTGGACGACTACATCAAGGTTGTCACAACGCTTGCCTGCGACGGCACATCCCCCAACGGCTATGTGCTTCTGAATCCAGAGACCATTGCCGAAATGGAGGTCAACCGCCTCTGCCCTGCAGCATGGAAGGATTTTGTGGCGGGACGGCTCTTCGGTTACGGTTGGGGACTTTGCGGGCGGGTGCACGTCAATCCCGTGCGTTCGCTCTCGCGCTCGTCGATCGGCGAATTCGGTTGGGACGGCGCACAGGCGGCGTTCACCATGGTCGACCGCAAGACCCACACGGCGCTCTATTTCGGCACGCAGGTTGCCAACTGCACCATCGCCCCCACCGTTCTGCATCCCGTCCTGCGGAATCTCGTGTTTGAAATGCTCGACGAAAAATAATTGCGCACCGCCGCCGGAGCGCATAAAAAGGAAGCCCTGAACGGGCTTCCTTTTTCCTATTACGTAAACGGCTGCATATCATCCGCTTGCGGCAGGTACTTGCGGGTGCTCAGTCCTCCACCCGTTCGCCGAGGATGTTGCGGTACTTCTGATAGAACGCCTCGAAATAGCCGCCGTCCAACGCCTCGCGGATTTTCGCGGTCAGCTCGTTATAGAAATACAGGTTGTGAACCACCGCCAAGTGCATTCCGACCGACTCCTTCGCTTTGAGCAGGTGGCGGATATACGAGCGGCTGTAGTTGCGGCAGGCGGGACAGCCGCAACCCTCGTCCACGGGGCGACCGTCGCGCGCGTATTTCTCGTTGAACAGGTTGATTTTTCCGTGCCATGTGAAGAGATTGCCGTGCCGCGCATTCCGCCCGGGCATTACGCAGTCGAAGAAGTCCACGCCGAGGTGAACCGCCTCGAGAATGTTGCACGGTGTGCCGACCCCCATCAGGTAGCGCGGCTTATCGGCGGGCATATACGGTTCTACCGCGTCGATGATGCGGTACATCTCCTCGGTTTCCTCGCCGACCGCCAGACCGCCGATGGCGTAACCGTTGCAGTCCAGTTCCGCGATCTGCTGCATATGACGGATACGCAGATCCTCATAAGTTCCGCCCTGATTGATTCCGAACAGCATCTGGTGGCGGTTGATGGTGGAATCCATGGAATTCAGTCTTGCCATTTCCGCCTTACAGCGCACCAGCCAACGGTAGGTACGCGCGATGCTGTCCTCGACGTACTGATACGGGGACGGGTTCTCGATGCACTCGTCGAACGCCATGGCGATGGTGGACGCGAGGTGCGACTGGATCTGCATACTTTCTTCAGGCCCCATGAAGATGCGCTTGCCGTCGATATGGGACTGGAAGTAGACCCCCTCCTCCTTGATTTTCCGCAGTCTTGCGAGGGAAAAGACCTGAAACCCGCCGCTATCGGTGAGGATGGGGCGATCCCAGTTCATGAATTTATGGAGTCCCCCCATATCGTAAATAAGGTCGTCGCCCGGTCTGACATGGAGGTGGTAGGTATTGGACAGTTCGACCTGACAGCCGATCTCCCGCAATTCCATCGTATCCACGCCGCCTTTGATTGCGGCGCAGGTCCCGACGTTCATAAACACGGGTGTCTGGATATCTCCGTGGACGGTATGCAAAACGCCTCGTCTCGCTCTCCCGTCCTTCTTCAGCAGTTCAAATTCTTTTTGCATGGTTTTCCTTTCTATGAATAAGACCGAATAAGACCTCGGGGCTTTGCCCCGAACCCTACTTGAAAACTTCTTAAAAGAAGTTTTCAAGACTTTCAAGAACTTCAACTAAGGGGATTTTTGCCCCTTTCTTTTTATTGTGCAGATTCTGATGTAGCCATATTCCGTGCTGCTATTTCCGGCTGCTCCGAGCCCAATCCCGTCCAGCGGGATTGGCACGGCTTACGCCTCTCTCCGCTACCGGATAGAAATGGTTCAGGTTAGTTGCTGACTGATAATATTATGCCTGACTCGTGTGCCGAGATTCCGCCTGCCGCAAAACAAGTGCGATAGCCGCACCCCGCCACAAGTCTGCACCTCCCAAACCAACAAAAAGCTTCCCCCAAGAACACCCGCCCCAAACAAAGCGAAACAAATCTTCACTCTGCAAAGGCGGGTGCTCTTGGGGGAAGTTCTCGGTGAGAGAGGGAGGTTTGGAGGGAGAGA
>URHR01000061.1 GCA_900547725.1 uncultured Eubacteriales bacterium | reverse complement strand
TTAAGAACGGATGGCAAGATGGAATGCGGGGCGCTCCCTGCGGATTGCGCCCCTGAAAAGAGTGTAACGCATCAATAATAGTATGTTGTAGGGAACGACCCATGTGTCGTTCCGCCTTATCCATCAATAATCAGGGGCACTATGTTTGCACTCCGTAAGTCTGGGTGAAAAGGTTTGGGGAGTCCGGAGGGGTGACGTTTGCTTGCAACCGTCAGTAGCGAAGCGTTGCTTTCCTTAAAAGCCCCCTCTGGTTCAAAAGTCCCATTTGGCGCATCCTTGGTGGCTTATGCATATCCTGTTAACGTCGGGAAAACGACGGACGGGAGGGGATGGAATGAGAATGCCGACGGTAGCCGTAATCGGGGGAGACGTGCGGCAAAGATACGCCGCGGAGTATTTGCGGCGGATGGGCTGTTGCGTGCGCACATGGGGCTTGTTCGGGACGGACGGGGAGAATCCGAGGGGGATTTTGCCCGCAGACGTCGTCCTGTTGCCGCTTCCCGTGACGGCGGATCAGGTGCGCGTGGCGACTCCGCTTGCGCCGAAGCAGGCGGGAGTCCGTTTTTCCGAGATCGTGGAACTGCTCCCGGTCGGAACGCTTCTGCTCGGCGGAAAACTGCCCGCCGCGTGGAAAACGGAAGCCGGAGCGCGCGGACTGACGGTCAGAGATTACGCGGAAGATCCGCTGTTTCAACTGAAAAACGCAACGCCGACCGCCGAGGGGGCGCTCCTGCTTGCCATGGAGCACCTCTCCTGTACCCTGTGGGATACCCGCGTTGCGGTGACGGGCTATGGCAGAATTGCCTCCCTGCTTGCGGATCGCCTGCGATCCATGGGCGCGCGAACGCTTGTTCTTGCCCGCCGCGAGGAAAGCCTGACCGAAGCACGTGCGCGTGGGCACGAGACGGCGCGGCTGATAAACGGTCAGCCGATCGACCTGCCGGGGGATTGCCGCGCGGTGTTCAATACCGTCCCGTATCCGATTTTCGACCGTGCGTCCGCCGAACGCTTCCCGCCTGCGTGCGTGTATATCGAGCTTGCGTCGCTCCCCGGGGGGATTGATCTCGGCGCGGCGGGCGCTTGCGGAATTCGCACGGTACGCGGCGGAGGTCTGCCGGGCAGATGCTTTCCCGAGAGCGCGGGGCGGATCGTTGCCCAGACCGTTCTGGCGTGTTTCCCGATCAGTAACGGAAAGAACGGAGAGGATGAGCCGATATGATTGGATACGCATTCTGCGGTTCCTTCTGTACCCATGCAAAGGCGTTGCGGGAACTGGAGGGACTGGTTCGGGCAGGGCAGGAGGTTCTGCCGATTATGAGCGAAACGGTCTGGTCGACCGATACCCGGTTCGGGCGCGCCGCCGATCTGCGCGAGCGGGTCGAAGCCCTGACGGGGCACAGTATTCTGCACACCGTGGTGGACACCGAGCCGTTAGGCCCGACGGTTCGCCTTGACGCACTGGTCATCAGTCCCTGCACGGGGAATACGCTTGCGAAGCTTGCAAACGGAATTACCGACACGGCGGTCTGCATGGCGGCTAAAGCGCACCTGCGGAGCGACCGCCCGTTGATTCTGGCGCTTGCATCGAACGACGCGCTGTCCGCGAATCTGCGGAACATCGGGATTCTGCTCTCGCGCAAGCACATTTACTTTGTGCCGATGGTGCAGGACGACCCCGAAAAGAAGCCGCATTCCTTGGTGGCGGATTTCACCTGCCTGTCGCGGACGATAGAAGCGGCGTTGCAGGGACGGCAGGAGCGGCGCTTATTCCTGTAACGCGGGGTATTTCGGATATTTGGTAGGATGAGATTTATCCCCCGAGAGGAAGCCGATGTGCAAACAGGGTAAATATGATTTTGAATCGTAGATTGCCTTCACGATCCGCCCTCATCCGTCACCTACGGTGACACCTTCCCCCTCAAAGGGGAAGGCTATGGTGCGTAATATTCTCGCCTGAATTTGCTTTTTGGAGATATACCTTTGCAGAATATAAAGCTTGAAGCACTCTTTATATAGCTTGCAGAACCAACGGAAGCCTTCCCCTTCGAGGGGAAAGGTGTCGCTGTAGGTGACGGATGAGGGCGTTTCCGCTTATCGCCCTGTGGTGTAATGTGTAATACGAAAGGAATCTTGCAAGAAGGCTTCCCCTTGGGGGGAAGCTGTCGCGTTAGCGACTGATGAGGGGGGATAAAATTCCGCCCACTATTATTATAACTACGAATGCCCCCTGATCGGCGCAAGATCGCGAAACCACGAAAGATCTTCGCGGTCGACGGCGCGGGTAATCAGCAACAGAACCGCATAGAGCAGAACCGCGACAACGATCTGCAGCACAAGCGCGGGAACGGTCACGGGCGCGTTGCCGCCGAAGAGCAGGTGCGCGCCCCACGTTGCGCCGACCACCGAAAGCAGGGGTTTCCACACCCATTTGACGACCCGCACCCGCGCGCCGCCAACCGTCAGCAGGCGGGTAATGCTCAGCACGGTGTTGAAGCATTCCGAAAACCAGATGGCAAACAGGTAGCCCGAAATGCCGCAGTGCGGAACGAGGAAGCGAATCAGAAGCACCGAGAGAAGCGCGTCGGCAACATTGATGCGCATGGAGGTCAGCTGTTCGCCCATGCCCTTGAGCATGGAGTCCACCGCCGCGTCCACATACATGACGGGCACTAACGGAGCAAGCCGACGGAGGTAGTAGCCCGTGCCCGTATTCGGGTAGAGAATCTCGCCGAGCGGCTCGGAAAAGGAGACGAGAATGCCCGCAACGCCGATGGAGAAGAAAAGCGAGAGCGACAGCACGCGGGAAATCATGTAACGGATATGCCGGGGGCTGTTTTCCACCATGCCGTCCGCCATGGCGGGGATGACCAGACCGCCGAACGAATAGATCAGCGCCGAGGGATAGAGGATAACCGGGAGTGCCATGCTGTGGATGATGCCGAACACCGAAAGCGCAGCCGCATGGCTCATGCCGCCCGCCTGCAGTCCTGCCGGGACAAGCGCGTGGGAAAGCGTGACCAACCCCGAGCGCACATAGGTGGTCAGCGCCACGGGAATTGTGATTTTGAGCAGTTCCTTCTGCTCGTCCGGCGCAGGCTCGGCGGGAAGCCCCGACCACGCCTGTTTGCGGTCGTACAGGAAGAGAAACAGCCCGACGAAGAAGGAAAGCACCTCCGCTCCCGCGCCGCCGAGCACCAGAAGCACGCAGATGCCCTCCGCGCTTTTCGGCGAAACGACCGACAGGAGCAGGATGGTCAGCGCAAATTTGAGCGCCTGCTCGAAGATCTGGACTGCCGCGTTGCGCCGCGCGTGGCGGACTGCGACGAAGTAGCCCGAGCAGACCGACGAGAAGGCGATGAGCGGGAGAGTCAGCGCAAACAGGCGGAGCGGGCGGACGGTGCGTGCGTCGGAGAGAAAGCGCGTACCGATCAGCCCCGCGCCGAAAAACAGAAGAAGCGCCGCTGCAGTGCCGCAAACCAGAGCATAGGCGATTGCCCGTCGCAGGATGGCGCGCACGCGGGCAGAGTTGCCGCGGCTGACGGTCTCGGTCACCACGCGCGTTGTTCCGAGCTGAATGCCTGAGGTCGCGAGCGTGAGCGCAAAGCCGTAAACGCCCGAGATCAGGGAAAACAGCCCCATTGCTTCCGGTCCTGCACGGCGCGAGACCGCCACGCCGAAGCTTACGCCCGCCGTGCGCATCAGAAACGCGGCGGCGGTCAGGAGCAGCGCGTCGCGGACAATTTGTTTTGCCTGCTTCATATCGGTACCTCCTTGGGGTTAAGACCTCGGGCTTTGCCCGAACCCGCAAGAACTTTGAATAAGGGGATTTTTGCATGGCCATTTTGCGGGTTGCTTCGGATTTTGCGGTTTGGTGGGGCGTCTCTCTTCAATTTATGAAGAAATGGGCGAAAATATCCCAAAAAGGAATTGGCAGGATGACCATGCGCGCAGGATGAGCACAATTGAAAATATGGTAAAAAGTAACAGAAAATAAGTTTTTGTTAAATAATACTTGACAAACGCGGCGGAATGTTTTATCATATATACCGCGATTCTATGTAATGCAAAAGGAGAACAGACATGATTCACCACGTATGCGAGCTGTGCGGCTACGAATATGACCCGACCGAGGGCGACCCCGAGAACGGGATTGAAGCAGGGACAGAGTTTGAAGATCTGCCCGACAGCTGGACCTGCCCGCTCTGCGGCGCGACAAAAGAGGATTTCACCGAGGAATCGACCGACGAGGACGCGGACGAGGAGTAAAGAAATGTCCGCGCGGCGTTGCGGCATTTCCGGAAAAGGGTGGCGGTGACCGCCCTTTTTCTTTTTTTCGATTGACAAAAGGCAGGAAAAACGGTATAATAGTAGGTAGGATAAGCAAAAGAGGTAAAGCAGATGAAAAGAATGTTAGTCATTGACGGAAACAGCATCCTCAACCGCGCGTTTTACGGAGTCCGCCCACTCACGACCAAGGACGGCTTTCCGACCAACGCGCTTTACGGGTTGGTCAACATGGTTCGGAAGCAGATTGACGCGACCGGTGCGGATGGGCTTGCCGTGGCGTTCGATCTCAAAGCGCCGACTTTCCGTCATCGGATGTACGACGCCTACAAGGCGGGCAGACGTCCCATGCCCGAAGAGTTGGCGCAACAGCTGCCGGTTGCAAAGGAACTGCTTGCCGCAATGGGCTTTCATGTGCTGGAACGCGAGGGCTACGAAGCGGACGATATTCTGGGCACGGTCAGCGCGATGTGCGACGGGGCGGAGATTCCCTGCCGCCTGATGACGGGGGATCGCGATTCGCTTCAGCTGATCAGCGACAACACGCACATTCTGCTTGCCACCAATACCGATACGGTTGACACCGACCGCGCCGCATTCCGCGAGAAATACGGCGTAGACCCCGGGCAGTTCGTGGATGTCAAGGCGCTGATGGGGGACAGTTCGGACAACATTCCGGGCGTGCCGGGCATCGGGGAAAAGACCGCGCTCAAGCTGATTGCGACCTACGGAAGCCTTGACGGCGTGTACGAAGCATTGCCGACCGCAAAGGAAACGCCGTCGGTTCTGCGGAAGCTGACCGAAGGGCGGGAGAGCGCGTATCTCTCGCAAACGCTCGCACGTATCTGCCGCACCGTGCCGCTCGGAATGCCGCTTGACGGACTCGAAGCGGCGGGGGAGGATCGCGCCAAGCTGCGGGAACTGTTCCTGCGGCTGGAATTTTCGGGCTTTATCAAGCGGTTCGGTCTGGATGTCCCGGATGTACCGTCGCAGACATCGCAGACGGAAACCGCCTCGGCTGCCCCCGCGGCTGCAACCGTTACGGTGACCGACGCGGACGCAAAAACCGTTGCGGCGGCACTGGAGAACGTTTCCGCCGTTGCGCTTGATTGCACTGCGGAAGGAATTTATCTGACCGGAAACACGGAGACCGTTTTTCGCCTGACCGAGCCGTTCGGGGCGCTTGTCCCCGCACTGGCGGGAAAGACTCTGGTCTGCCACGATTCCAAACCGCTTTATAAGGATTCGCGCCTTGAGGGGGTGCGGAATCTGACCGTCCGGGATCTGATGCTTGCGGGATACCTTGCGAATTCCTCCAAGGGGGATTACGACCTGCCGATGTTGGTACAGGACTATCTCGGTATGCTTCTGCCGCAGGAACGCCCGCGCGTGACGGTCTTTCTCCCGCTGTGGGAAAAACTTTCGGAAAACCTTGAAAAAAGCGGGCAGACCGATCTGCTCACCGACATTGAAGAACCGCTCGCGCCGGTTCTGGCGGATATGGAGACGGTCGGCTTCCGCATTGACCGCGCAGGCATTGCCGCCTACGGCGAACAGCTCGGCGAACTTGCCGCCGGACTGGAGAAGCAGATCTATATGCTTGCGGGCGTGGCGGAGTTCAACATCAACTCGCCTAAGCAGTTGGGGGATATTCTCTTTGAGGTACTGAAACTGCCGCACGGGAAAAAGACGAAAACGGGGTATTCCACAAATGCGGACATTCTGGAAAAACTGCGCCCGTACCACCCGATTGTGGAAGCGGTGCTGGATTACCGTCAGCTGACCAAACTCAAAAGCACCTATGCGGACGGACTCCTGAAGGTCGCGGACGAAAACGGGCGGGTTCATACCACCTTCCGGCAGACGGGAACGGCAACCGGGCGGCTTTCCTCCACCGAACCGAACCTGCAGAACATCCCCGTCCGAACCGAACTGGGGCGGGAATTGCGGCGGTATTTCCTGCCGGAGAACCGCGATTATGTGATTGTGGACGCGGACTATTCCCAGATTGAGCTGCGGCTTCTGGCGGCAATCTCGGGGGATGAGAACCTCTGCGAGGCGTTCCGCGAGGGAGCGGATATCCACACGTCCACAGCGGCGGCGGTGTTCGGCGTACCGCGCGAGGCGGTAACCCCCGAAATGCGGAAGAAGGCGAAGGCGGTCAATTTCGGCATCATGTACGGCATCGGCGCGTTCTCGCTTGCGGATGACATCGGCGTGTCCCGTCAGCAGGCGCAGGAGTTCATCGACCGCTACCTCGGACAGTTTCCGAAGATTGATGCGTATCTGAAGCGGACGATCGCCGAAGCCTACGAAAACGGCTATGTGACCACGCTGTTCGGCAGACGGCGGTATATCGCGGAGCTTTCCGGAAAGAACAAGATGCAGCAGAAATTCGGCGAACGTGTGGCGATGAACAGTCCGATTCAGGGAACGGCGGCGGATCTGATCAAGATCGCGATGGTGCGGGTGCATAACCGCCTGAAGCGGGAGGGCTTGCAGGCGCGGCTGATTTTGCAGGTTCACGATGAACTGCTGATCGAAGCGAAGCGCGACTGCGCGGAAAAGGCGATGGTAATTCTGCGCGAGGAAATGGAAAACGCCGCCCGGCTTGCAGTTCCGCTGACCGTTGAAATCCACGCGGGCGATACTTGGTTTGAGGCAAAATAAACGCAATCGGGACGGCTATAAGACCAAACGGAACGGACACCGCAAAAGCGGTGTCCGTTCCGTTTGGTTCTCTTATTCCTCGTCGGGTTCAATCTTGCCGTTTGCGGCTTCGTACCGCTCCACGCAACGCTTCAGGTATTGCTCAATCTCCTTATTCGCGCTCCGTCCGTTCGCCTCGGCAATATAGCGAAACTTGGCAAACAGCTGTCTGTCAACCCGCAGGGTATAGCGTACCAATTTCTCATCCATCTTTTTATCCTCTTTGGCGTCATTATGATATATTTAGTATACCAAAAATCTTGCATTTTTGCGAAAACGGTGTTATAATGATGATATAGTGGCGATAAAGTGACGCATTACGGAGGGGAATATGAAGGTGGCAATTATTGGGTCGAGAAATTTAACGGTAGATAATTTTGACGAATATGTTCCGTTGCAGGTTACGGAAATCGTCTCCGGCGGTGCGAGGGGGATCGATCTCTGCGCCCGAGAGTATGCAATGAATCGAGGGATTCCTTTGAAAGAATTTTTTCCGGATTATCAAAAGTATGGAAGAAAGGCGCCGCTTTTAAGAAATTTGCAAATCATCGAATATGCAGATTTGATTCTGGCTTTTTGGGATGGAAAATCGCACGGAACACGTTTTGTAATTGAGCAGGCTCAGAAGCAAGGCAAAAAGATACGTGTTTTTCGCGCTTTGCAATGATTTTATCGCTTTTTGTATCGTTCTCCTTTCAATCGGGAATCCTATCCGAAACGAAGGAGGGATGCAAGTTGCAGATACAGAACTGTCGGGGACTGATCTTTGATCTGGACGGCGTGATCGTTCACACCGACCGTTATCATTACCGCGCGTGGAAAACGATTGCGGACAGGTTGGGAATCCCGTTTGACGAAACGGTCAACAACCGCCTGCGCGGAGTGAGCCGCGCGGAAAGCCTTGCCATCATTCTGGAGGGGTGTCGGGGAGCGCTTCCAACCGAGGCGGAGCGCCGGCGGCTTGCCGATGAGAAGAACCGCATTTACAGGCAGTCGCTCTCCGCACTGACGTCTGCCGATGCGGCGGACGGAGTCCGCGAAACGCTTGCGACCCTGCGAACGCGTGGGTATCGGCTGGCAATCGGCTCGTCCAGTCGGAACGCAGGGCTGATTCTGGATCGTCTCGATCTGCGCGGCGCATTCGATACCGTGACGGACGGGAACGACATTGCGCACTCCAAACCCGACCCCGAGGTCTTTCTCAAAGCGGCAAAAGGGCTTGGACTGATGCCCTGGGAATGCGCAGTGATCGAGGATGCCACGGCGGGAATCACGGCGGCAAAGATGGGCGGCATGACCGCTATTGCCATCGGCGACGCGACGAACGATCCGCGCGCGGATGTCCGTCTGGAGCGGTTCTCCGACCTGACCGATCTGTTCGGAACACGATCGGAGGCGCACGCATGAGACTGAGCGATCTACGCGTGGAGCACGCGGTTGCGCCGATCGGAATCGACCCTGCCGCTCCGCTGTTTTCCTTCCTTGCCGATGCCGAAGGCACGTTTACAGCCGAGTTGGTTACCGCCGACGGGAAAACGGTTGCGCGCCGCACGGTTTCGCTGTGCGAGGCGGGTGGTTTCCGCTTTGACGGGGCAGTCCTGTCGCACGGAACGCGCTACTGCTACCGCGTGACCTGCGGCGGGACGGTTGCGCAAACCCGATTTGAAACCGCCGTTGCCTTTGCTGCGCCTTTCATCACCCCGTCCGAGACGATCCCGTTCCCGCGCCTGACAAGGCGCTTTTTTCTGCCCGCCGACGCGGGGGAGGTGCGTCTGGCAATCACGGGACTTGGGCTCTACCGCGCGGAGCTGAACGGGGGGAAGGTCGGCGACCGCTACCTGACCCCCGGGTGCAACGATTACGATGTCTATCTGCGCTTTGACACCTATGATGTCGGCGCGCTCTGCCGCCGCGGCGCGGTCAATGACCTTTGCGTGGAACTCGGCGCGGGGTGGTACAGCGGCAGATACGGGATCGACAAGCCTCCCGGGAGTGGCGGGAACGTATGGGGCGGCGAGCCGCTCTGCGCGCTGACGCTTTACGAAGCGGACAGCGGACGGATCTTTCTCGAAAGCGACGGAGCGTTCCAAGCCGCGCGGTCGCACTGCACGGAAAGCTCGATTTATGACGGCGAAGTGCGGGATCTGACGCGCGCGGCGGGGGAGTCGGTGTCTTGCCGCGTGACCGAACAGAACCGGCAGGTCGTTCCGTTCTTCGGCGCGCCGATCCGCACCTATGCCGAGTTGGAAGCGACCCTGTATGTGTCCCCGAAGGGCGAGAACATTTTGGATTTCGGGCAGAACATGGTCGGCTTTGTGCGCGTGACCGCCACGTTTCCGAAAGGAGCGCGAATCCGTCTGCTTCACGGCGAGGTTTTGCAGGACGGTTGCTTTTACCGCGATAATCTGCGCACGGCAAGGGCAGAGGCGGTCTATGTTTCGGACGGCAAACCGCAGGTCTATGAGCCGTATTTCTCCTATTTCGGCTTTCGCTATGTCAAAGTCGAGGGACTTGAGCAAGTGAATCCTGCGGCTTTTCGCGGCGTAGTGCTCTCTTCCGACACGGGCGACGTTTCGTCCTGCGTGACCTCGGATGCGGGGCTGAACCGCCTGCTCTCCAACACCCGATGGGGACAGCTCGGCAACTTTCTCGACATTCCAACCGATTGCCCGCAACGCGACGAGCGCCTCGGTTGGACTGCCGACGCACAGGTCTTTGCCGCCACCGCCTGCTACCGGAGCGACTGCTATGCTTTCTACAAAAAGTATCTGCGCGACCTGCGCGCGGAGCAGAGGGCGTATTACGGCGGGGATATTCCGATGTACTGTCCGTCCCTGCGTGGGGAAGCGGGGCACGGCGGCGCGGTCTGGGCAGACTGCGCAACCATCCTGCCAACGGTGCTGTACCGTTTCTACGGCGATCGCGGGCAGCTTGCGCGGGACTATCCGATGATGCGCGATTATTGCGACCTGCTCCTGCGGCGTGATGCGGACGAGGGCGGGCGCGGACTGATTACGCAGTTCTTCACCTTCGGCGACTGGCTCGCGCAGGACGGCGTTTGCGAACAGGCGCTTTCGGGCGGGACAGACGCAGGGTATATCAGCAGTCTGTATTATTATCACTCCCTCTGCCTGACTTCCGATGCGGCGGAGGTTCTGGGGCATTCCGATGACCTCGACCGCTACCGCACCGCGGCGGAGCGGGTACGCGCGGCGATTCTGGACGAATTTTTCGCGCCGTCCGGCAGGCTGACCGTTGACACGCAGACCGCGTATGTTCTGGCGCTCCGTTTTGGGGTATACCGGAATCGTGCCGTTCTGCTTGGCGGTTTCCGGGAGCGCCTGCGGCGCGACTTCTACCGTATGAAAACCGGCTTCTGCGGAACGCCTCTCCTGCTTCCCACGCTGTTTGCCTGCGGCATGGATCGCGACGCGTACCGCGTTCTGTTCAGCCGCGACTGCCCGGGGTGGCTCTACGCGGTGGATCTCGGCGCGACCACGGTCTGGGAACGGTGGAATTCGCTCCTGCCCGACGGGTGCATCAGCGGGATCAACATGAACTCGCTGAACCATTATGCCTACGGCGCGGTCTGCGAGTCGATTTACGGGGACATTGCGGGACTGCGCCCGACTTCGGCAGGGTGGCGCTCCGCGCAAATCGCGCCGCATCCCGACTACCGCCTCAAAAAAATTTCGTTGTCCTATGCCTCGGTCGCGGGGCTCTATGCGGTTGCGTGGGAGCTGACCGACGGCGGGCGGTTTCTGTTGGATGCGACCGTTCCCGCCGGCTGTACGGCGCTTCTCCGTCTGCCCGACGAAACCGTGGAGATTCTCCCGCCCGGCACGCACCGCCGCAACATTCCCACGCCCCGTCATCTCTGCCACCCGTTCTCGCTCGACACGCCGAATCTCGATATTCTTTCCGATCCGATCGCGTCGTCCTGTCTGCACGATCTTCTTCCGCGCGCGTGGTCGATGGTAACCGGCGAAAACCGCGAATTCCTTCTCCAAAACGGTCACTTTCTTCTTTCTCTCCCGATGTTCGGCGTGACCTCCTCCGACGCCACCCGCTACCGCCGCGCATTGGAGGCAATCAAGAAGTAAAAAGGTCGTGAGGCTCTGCCTCACACTCCGCTCAAGGACTTTTCGAGAAAAGTCCTTGAGAATCCCAAAAGCTTTCACCCCCAAGGGCGGAGATTGTCCGGGATGAATGGAATTTCCACTCAATATCGACAATCTCCGCCCTTGGGGGTGAAAGTTCTTGCGGTTCTTAGGGGCTTCTTTCAAGAAGCCCCTAAGTGGGGTGCGGGGCAAAGTCCCGCGACCTTTTTATTTCTTGAATGCTTCCTCAATCGCAACGGCGACTGCGACGGTCATGCCGACCATCGGGTTGTTGCCTGCGCCGATCAGACCCATCATTTCG
>URHR01000060.1 GCA_900547725.1 uncultured Eubacteriales bacterium | reverse complement strand
TTTTTTGTGTTGATGTAAGCACGCAAAGCGTGATTGCATAAATGTCATTGAAAAATTTAAGAGAAGGAGAGGAAAAAAACAATGACAAATCGCGTTTCCACAAAAAGAGCATTGGTCCTGAGCCTGCTTTCGATGTTGCTCTGCGTATCCATGCTCATCGGTTCCACCTACGCGTGGTTCACCGACACCGCAACGACCGCGGTGAACAAGATTCAGGCAGGCACGCTTGACGTGGCGCTTGAAATGTCGACTGACAACGGGGCTACATGGAAAAATGCAGAGGGCAAGACTCTGAACTTTATGACTGCGGACAACCGCGCGGAAATCCTTTGGGAGCCCGGTTGTACATATGCGCTTCCGCTTCTGCGCGTGGTCAACAAGGGCAACCTTTCGCTCAAGTATGAGATCGTGATTACCGGTATTGACGGGGACGCAGAGCTGAACAAGGCGATTGAGTGGACGATTCCCGCCGAAAAGACAGGTAACCTTGCGGCAGGCGCGACCTCCGATGCCATTGCGATTTCGGGTCACATGAAGGAGACTGCGGGCAACGAGTATCAGGGGAAGAGCATTGACGGCATTGCAATTACGGTTTACGCAACGCAGTACACGGGCGAGAGCGACAGCAACGGCAATACCTACGACGAAAACGCACCGATCGTTTATCCCGAGGGTGTGACGGCGGAGTCGTTCGGCAGCAACGTTGCGGCTGACGGCGAGGGCAACTACTTTGCCTCTTTCAAGACCGCTATGGAGTCGGTTGCGGATAAGGGCGCGCTGTACTTCAAGGCGGATGCGACGGTTGATTTCCCGACGCACCTCGATGTCACCAAGAATGTGACCATTTATGCAAACGGTGCGAACTTCTCCGGCAAGGACATTTCGATCGGAACCTATGCAGCTCCCGCAAATGCGGAAACGACCGTCAATATCTACAACGCAAAGAATCTGGTTGTCTGGGGACAGCCTGTTGGCGATCGCGCAGATGTCTGGAATGTCAATTTCTATGATTGCGTAAACGAAGGTTACAATTTCCTGATGTACAGAGGCGGCGAAACGGCTGTTGCGAAACTCAATCTGACCATGACCAACTGCCGTGCGACAGGCTTCGGCGATTCCATCGTTCATGCAACGGCGGACGGTTCTGTCTCCATCAAGAACTGCCTGTTTATCAGCAACTGCGCACCGATTAACATTGCGCACAAGCAGAGCGGAACATTGACGGTTACGGTTGAGGACAGCACCTTCACCGCTTGCGGTAAGGTTGACCCGTCCAACGATTACTTTGCTCCCGCACGTTTCGTCAACAACAGCGCAACGGGGACTCTGAATGTCACGCTGAAGAACAACACCTTTGCAGGCACGGTCGGAACAAACGGCGATATCCTGTTGGGCGATTACAGAGTCGGCAAGAATTCCAATCCTTTCACCGCAACCATCGTAACGGATCAGGCTGTGATGGTGAAGTCGTCTGTTGCTCCCGCATACAGTTACAATGGCGGAACTGTGGATGTGAAGAAGGCTGATGTGAAGGCTTCGCAGGAAGCTGTGAAAGATGCAATTACCGCAGGCAATGGCACAATTGAACTTGCTCCGAATGGCACATTTACACTTGACAACGGCATCGCCAATGAAGGTGCGAATAGCCGCAACATCACGTTTGTCGGTGACGGAACTGCAACCGTTGACGTGGTTACGAATGCTGTTTCTGCTGAAGGCGGTAAGCTGAACTATCAGCGCGGCTCGACCTTTACTTTTGAGAACCTGACGATTCAGGGCGGTGAGGGGAGCTTCGACGGCATTGTTTGCGACGAACTGGTTTACAAGAACTGCACGATTAAAGGTAAACTGACCCTTTACGGCAAGGCTACATTCATTAACTGCGTCTTTGAGAATGATATGGCAAACCAGTACTCCATTTGGACATGGGGCGGCACGGATGTGACGTTTGAGGGATGCACGTTCAATACGAACGGCAAGGCAATTCTCCTGTACGGTCAGGCTACGGAAGCAAAGCCGACGAACCTTGTTGTGAAGAATTGCACGTTCAACGACCGCAAGAACGGCGCGGCAGGCAAAGCAGCTATTGAAATCGGCAACGATTACAATGCAACTTACACGCTGACGGTTGAAAATGCAACTGTAAACGGTTTTGCAGACGGCAAAAACACCGGCTCTAAACTGTGGGCAAATAAGAACAGCATGGATGCGGCACACCTGACTGTGACGATTGACGGTACAAAAGTTCAATAATAACCCCAAGCAAGGGGGGCGTTCTCCAACGGGAACGCCCCCCTTTTTGTCATTTCTGTTCTCCCGCGCCCGCTTCATGCGAGGCGTCCTCGGACAGACTTGCAATGACTGCCGCGCTGAAATAATCCAACGGGTCAACCTGCAAGCCCTTGACGGTCATCTCCATGTGCAGATGCGGCTCTTCGGCAATTTCCACCATCGCCGTGTCGCCAACCTTGCCCAGAAGCTGTCCCTGCCTGACCTGCGTTCCCTCGGCAAGTCCTTCGGCAAGCTCCTTTGCAAGGTTTTTGTAGACCGTTACGCACTCTCCGCTGTGGGTCAGCGCCACGCAAGTTCCCATCATCGGATCTTCCCAGATTTTGCTGACCTTTCCGTCAGCCGCTGCAAACACCTCCGCGTCCTCGGCGGTTGCAATGTCAATGCCGAGGTGAACGCGGAAATCGTTCATGGTCGTCGAAAAGACCTGCACGTCCACGCTGTGCTTCTGCGAGAGTTTCCCCGAAACGGGCAGTTTCATCTCCGGCACGGTGTCAGGCGCGGGTTGAGGGTCAGTTCCCGTCGGCTTCTGCGGCTCGGTCGGCTGCTCGATCGGGGCGGTTGTTTCGGGCGGCACTTTGGTGTTGTTCTTCTTCGCACGGTTCATTGCCGCCGTGATGGCGAGCACCACCGCCAGAGCCAACAGAATGACGATGGACGAGAGATAGACTGCCCGGTTCACGCGCACCTGCTTCAGCTTTCTGCATAATTTAGACTGCTTCCATTTTTCCCACATAATCAAAACTCCTTTGCTCTTTCTGTGATTGCGGACTACGCGGCACATCCGCGTGTCTTGCTGACTTTATTTTTGCCGCTTGCGGGGGATTTATACAGCGAATCCAAAAAAAGTTTGATTCGGTGGTGCTTGGGCGGAAATATTAAAATTTCACGAAAAAAACTGACTGAATTGGATGTATTTTTGACGTATTCACGACGGGTTCATATTTTCGTGGTACAATAGGAAAGTGTAAATTCAAAGCTGTACCTGTCCCCCCTGTGGGCGGGTGCGGGAGAAAGGAATCTCTGCTTTTATGATTAAAATCGAGCATCTTGTGAAGAATTACGGCTCAAACTGTGCCGTTGACGACATCAGCTTTGAAGTTGGAGAAGGGGAGATCGTCGGGTTTCTCGGTCCGAACGGCGCGGGAAAGAGTACGACCATGAATATCCTGACAGGCTACCTGTCCTCCACCTCGGGAAAAGCCTTTATCGGCGGCATTGATATTCTGTCCAACCCCATCGGCGCGAAAAAGCTGATCGGCTATCTGCCCGAACAGCCGCCGCTTTATCTGGACATGACCGTTGAGGAGTACCTGAACTTCAATTACGAGTTGAAGGGTTGCAAGTTGGATCGCGAGAAGCACATCGGCGAGATTTGCGACACCGTAAAGATCAAGGATGTTTACAAGCGGATTATCCGTAGCCTTTCCAAGGGTTACCGCCAACGGGTGGGCATTGCGCAGGCACTGATCGGAAATCCGAAGGTCATCATTTTCGATGAGCCGACCGTCGGTCTCGACCCCAAGCAGATTATCGAGATCCGCAACCTGATCCGCGGACTGGGCAAGGCGCACACCGTGATTCTCTCCACGCACATCCTGCAGGAGGTGCAGGCGGTCTGCGACCGGATTATCATCATCAACAAAGGCAAGATCGTGGCGAACGAAAAGACCGAGAATATTTCAAGCGCGGTCGACCGCGCCCGCCGCTTCAATGCGAAGATTTGCGGACCGCAAAAGGACGTGCTTGCCATGTTGCGCGCATTTCCCGGCATTACCTATGCCGAGGCGCTCGCGGAGCGCGACGGGGACGCGTATACCTACATGATCGAATCCGATTACGGCGTGGACATCCGCAAGAAGCTGTTCTTCGATCTGGCAAACCGCGGTTGGGCGCTGATCGGTCTGGAAGCGCTCGGCATGAGCCTTGAGGATATCTTCATTTCGGTTGTGGATCACTCCGAGGATCTCAGGCAGCGGGGCGGCGCACAGCGCGTCTCCCGCAAGCAGAAGGCGATGGAGAAGAACACGGCGGAAAAGGAAATCGGCGCGTCTCTCGTTGAGGACGCCAAGAAGCAGAGAGCCGAAGCCGCTCTGCACGATACCGAGGATGACGACTGAACAGAAAGGAATATAACACTATGCTTGCCATTTACCGTAAAGAAATACGTTCCTATTTTATCAACCCCATCGGGTATATCTATCTCGGGGTATTCCTCGTGTTCTCGGCGTTGCTCTGCTGCTACACCACGCTGATCTCCGCGAGCTACAGCACCTCGTCCTACTTCACCTATCTGATTTTCTCCTTCGTGATTCTGATCCCGATTCTGACCATGCGCCTCTTTGCCGAGGAACGGAAGCTGCGCACCGAGCAATTGCTTCTGACCGCGCCCGTTACGATTACGGGAATGGTCATGGGCAAGTACCTTGCGGCGCTGACGCTCTACGTGGGCGGTATTCTCATTTCCTGCGTCAACTTCATTCCGCTTTACATCATCGGTGCGGCGGAGCGCGCGGGGGAGAGCGACTACGCGCTGACGCACATCGGACCTGTAACGGGCGAGATTGTGGGCAGTGTAATTGCGGTCATTCTGCTCGGCGCGGCGCTGATCGCGGTTGGAACGCTGATCTCGGCGCTGACCGAAAATCAGCTTTCTGCGGCGGTTATCACCGTCGGCGTGATTGCGGTCATGGTGCTTCTGAACGTGTTCAACCTGCTGACCGACAGCGACGGACAGCCGATTATCGGCAGTTATGCGGTTCGTTTCGTCATCAGCTGGGTGTCGGTCATCAGCCGCTTCTCGGCGTTCAGCCAAGGGGTGTTTGACTATTCCGCACTGCTCTATTATGTCTCGCTTGCGTTTATCTTCCTGTTCCTGACGGTACGGGTATATGAAAAGCGCCGTTGGGGTTGAGTCTGACCCGAACGGAATACAAACGGAAAGGAATTTTCATATATGAGGAAACGAATCATCCGCTCCAGACGCGCGCGCTACGGCGGCATGACCGTACTTCTGACGGTTTTGCTGGTCGCTGTGGTGGTGCTGACGAATGTGCTCTTCAGCACGCTTGCCAAGCGTTATTCGTGGTACACGCCGATGAAGGGAAGTGCGGATTACCGGGTTACCGAAACCTGCTACCGTCTGCTTGACGCAACGCTCGGCAAGCAGGACGAGCAGGTACGCGTCATTTTCTGCGACACGGCGGAAAATGTTGCCGAAAGCGACACCGTGTCCTATGTTTACAGAACCGCAAAGCAACTGCAGGAGCGGTTTCCCGATCGCATTGCCATCGAGTGCCACAACATCTGGCTTGATCCCGACAGTGTGCGGAATTACAGCACGACGTTCAACCCCGCCACGGCGGAGAATGTGAAAACCAAGTTGAAGTCCACAAGCGTCATCATCGCGGGGGAGGATTACTACCGCGTGTATGACCACAGCGAGTTCTTCGTGTTTGAGGACGGCAACACCTCCAATCTCTGGGCATACAACGGCGAGCGGAAGCTGGCGGCGGGCATCCTGCACGCCATCGACGGCGACGCGCCGGTTGCCTGCCTGACCAACAACCACGGCGAGGTGTTCTACGATTACGAACTGCTCTATCTGCTTGACGACGCGGGCTACTCCCTGCGGTACATCGACCTTTACAAAGATCCGATTCCAGAGGGCTGTCGGCTGATTATCAGTTACAACCCGAACTCCGACCTCACCGTTTCCGACGGCGTTTCGGCGACCTCGGAGACCGACACCCTGACCGATTTCCTGAGCGATTCGGGCAACACCTTCCTGCTCTTTCTGGAGGACGGCACGCCGTCGCTCCCGAATTTCGAGGCATTTTTGCAGGGCTGGGGCGTGGAAACGCTCTACACGCCCGAGGATGAGAACGGCAACCGCTTCCGTTACATGGTGCAGAATCCGTCGCAGTCGCTGACTTCGGACGGCTACACCATCTACGGTGACGCGGCAACCGAGGGGCACGCGGGCGAGGTTCTCGAAGGACTCAGCCGCAAGACCGTGTTCAAGAATGCTACGGCGCTGCGCGCGGCAAACGGCTTTGTCAACCAAGGCGACGGAAGCTACAAAAAGGATAACCGCACGCTGTACGGTCTGTACGGAAGCGGTTCGGGCGCGGTTGCGTGGGCAAACGGTCGCCCCGTTGACGTCAACCGCTCCATGCTGATGACGCTGACCGAGCAGTCCAACACGGACGGCGGGCGCTCCTATGTGGGCGTTTGCGCGTCGGTGGACTTTGCTTCGGAGGATTTTCTGCAATCGGCGGTTTACGGCAACACCGACACTATGATGCGGCTGTTTACCACCATCGGCAAGACCAACACGCCCGAGGGACTGACCATCAAGCCGTTCCAGTCCAAGGGCATCAGTACCATTACAACCGCGCAGATGTGGCGCTGGACGCTGATTCTTGCGCTGGTTCCCGCAGTGGTCTGCACGGCGCTCGGCATCACGGTTCTGGTTCGGCGCCGCCGTGCATGAGGGGAGGAATGAAGCATGAAACATATCAATTCCGGTAAGCTGCGGCACGGTATTTCCGCAGTTGCAATCACGGCGGCGGTTGTCGTTGCGGTGATCCTCCTGAATGTCGGCTTCGGCGTGCTTTCGGACCTCGGAATGTGGATGATCGACCTCACGAGTGAGAAAATGTACACGCTGACCTCCGAGACCGTGGAGATGCTCGGCGGCACGTTCCGACAGGTCAATGAAAAACGCGAAGAGAGCGGCGAGGAGGACGTCAAGGTTGACATCATCTTCTGTGCCGACCCCGACCTGATTAAAGGCAACGAAAAAATGCGGTATATCTACTACACCGCGCGGGCGCTGGAGAAGAAATTCCCCGAAAGCATCAAGGTTTCCACCACGAATGTCTGGACAAACCCGTCGTCGGTGGACCGTTACCGCACCAACTCCTATTCCGCCATCTACCAGTCCAACATCATCGTGGCAAGCGGCTCGGAGTTCCGTATCACTTCCGTTGAAACCTACTATACTTATAATTCCGATACTTCAGGCGACGAAGAGCCTTGGGCGTACAACGCCGAAAAGAAGTTCACGCAGTCGATCATCGCGGTTACGCGGGCGGAATCTCCGATCTGCGGAATCACGGTGAACCACGGCGAGGCGCTTGCAACCGAGGCGGGCAGAGCCGAATACAGCGAATTCCTGAGGGTCATCGAAAACGCGGGCTATGAGATTCAGTATCTGGATCTGACCCGAGACGCGATTCCCGAAAACTGCCGCCTGCTTCTGACCTTTGACCCGCAGAGCGACTTCCTCGGCGAGGCAGATCTGCCGGAGGGCACAACCTCCGAGCTGACGCAGTTGGGCAGCTTCCTTGACAAAGCATATTCCTATATGGTCTTTGTCGACGCGGACACGCCGCTGTTGCCCAATCTCGAAGAGTATCTGGAGCAGTGGGGCATTACCTTCAACCGTCAGAAGAACGCGGACGAGGACTGGATCGGCAACTGGCAGGTGCGCTCGAACACCGCGTTGGATGCGAACGGGCTTTCGGTCATCGCCGATTACGAGAAGGAAGCGCTCGGCGGAAGCATTACCAAGAATATGCGGGAGCGGGGCGGCTCTCCGAAGGTCGTATTCGGAAACGCCATGCCGATCTCCTATTCCAAGTCCTATGAGACAGTCCCGCAACCGGCGGATACCGAGAAAAAGACGGGCGCGTTTACCTACGGTTCCTACTACCGCAACAATCACTCCCGCGCGATTTACGATGTGTTCCGCGCAAGCGCCGAGTCTCAGGCTTACGGGCTGATGAACGGTACGGTGACCGCAGACCCGATTGACACACTCGGCGGCTACCGTCTGATGACCCTGACGCGTGAGAACCGCACGGTGGGCGAGGGCAAGGGGTACACCAACGTCAACGATTCCTCGTATGTCTGCGCAATCGGCTCGGTTGAATTCGCAAGTAACAAGTTGCTCGGCTCAAATGCTTACGGCAACACGGACGTGCTTCTGGAAACCCTGCGTTCCATCGGGCGCGAGGTCGTCCCCGTGGGACTGAACTTCAAGCCGATGTACGATGCGGAAATGAAGGAATCCTCTTCTTCCTCGTCTTCCTCCTCGTCCTCTTCCTCGGATAACGCTACGGTTTACTATACGAAAGCGGGCAACATCGCGCGCACGGCGGTTCTGACGGTTCTGCCCGCAGTTGTGATGGCAACGCTCGGAACGGTCGTTCTGGTCAGACGGAAATTCCGTCATTGATGAGAATTGAGAGAAAGGAAAACGCGGAACAGGAATGAGAAGCGAAGAATCAGTTGTTAATATCATATTTGACGCGGGGCGGGGAACTGCACCGATCGCAAGCCGCGAGGGTGTGGTCGGCGCGCCGCTTGGAGAATTGCCGCGCCCCACGCGGAGCGGGTATACGTTCGGCGGTTGGTATCTCGGCGGGCGGCAGGTTGACGCGGAGACTCTGATTGAAGGGAACGAGGATCTGCGGCTGACCGCAAAATGGGAAAAGGTTGGCGGCAAGGAACGGAAAAAAACGGTTATGTGGAAGCAGAAGGTTACGGCGGCGGTGCTTGCCGCGGCAATTGTGCTTCTGACGGCGGCAATCCTGATTGCCAATCAGATCGTTCTGATCTATCACCTGACCGACGAATATACCGATGCCGAAGGAGTACATCACTCCGACCGATACACCATCAAGAAGTCCGAAGGGGTCTACAAGCTGTTTGACCGCGACGGCAAGCTGATGGAGACCACCGAAAACGGCTACACCTCCAATTCGGACAACGTCCGCTATGAGGTTTATGTCGCCGAAAAGAGCGGAAACCAATATCTGCTCAACACCTCCACAGGTTCGTATGAAACCTATGCCGTTGTGGACTACGATTCCGATTCGGGCGAATCGCTCGGCGGAACGGTCAAGAACCGCCGCGTGATGATGTTCCCGCGCGTGGGGCAGGACAACACCTACTCCATTGAGGTGAAGAACCAGTACGGAAGCTTTACCTTCTATCGCGAAAATATCGAGAACGGCAAAAAAGTCAACGGCAAGGACGCATACACCACGGCTGTGAATGTGAAAAAAGGGGAGGGGGAGGACGCCAAGTTGGTTCTGGCGGCGTATGACCCCACGCTGTTTGCAAGCCTGTGCGTCAGCTGCGGCTACTCGCTGACCATGCAGAAGTTGGATTTCACCGATCCCGAAACCCCGCGCAAGGCGGACGGAAGCGTGGATCTGAACGCTTACGGTCTGGTGGATCGCTACGATGAAAACGGTGCGCTGACCTACACGCCGACGGTCTACACGATTGTGCAGGGCGCAACGCGCGGCGATCAGAGCGACAAGCCGGGTTACATGGACCCGACCGACACGGTCTATACCGTTCGGGTTGGTGATGCGATTCTCTCGGGCGGCGGCTACTATGTCCAACTCGTCGGGCGCGACGCGGTTTATATCGTCAGTTCCTCCATTGCGGAGACGGTGCTCCAGCCGGTTGAGGCTCTGGTCACGCCCGCGCTGATTTATCCGATGACCGTCAGCACTTATGTGATGGTCAACGATTTCTTCTTCGGCACGGTTGCCGACATGAGCAAGATTGACGAGGACAACGAAGAAGAAAGCAAGAAGAATATCAACATCAAAATCATGTTCGACTATATCGATCTTGCCAAGCGGCAGGATTCGCTCTATTCCTCTTCGCCGTACTGGATTACCGAAAAGTTGGGCGCGAGCATGGGCGACGGCTTCGTGTTGGACAACGACAGCGTTTCCACGGTGTTGGGAAGCCTCTACCAGATGAAATTCCTCGGTTGCAAGGTGCTGAACCCCACGGATGACGATCTTGCAAAGTACAAACTGGACAAGGACATCTATCTCTTGCGCTTCAAGTATGACCCGCAGGTTGCCTCGGGCGGCTCGGACGAAAAGGATTGGGCGGACAACTGGGTTTTCATCAGCCAGAAGCAAAAGAACGAGAACGGGGACACCGTTTACTACGCGTATTCGTCCACCTACAACATGATTGCCGAGATCGACCATTCTCAACTGGCGTTCTTGGAGTGGTCGGACAGCCATTGGTACAACAAGTACTTCTTCCAACAGAACATTTCCTATGTGAAGCAGATGACCGTCAAGTACGGGGACAAATTGTTTGACATGGTGATGGACAACACGCTGTCCTATGCGTACTACGACAAGGCTGAAGGTTCTGATCTGCCGAACCGCACGAAGATGAGCCTTTTGACGGGTGCGTTGGTTCAGCTGAGCAACGGAAACTATAAGTACACCGACCCCGAGACGAAAAAGACCTACACGCTCGCATCCTCGAACGTGCGGATCGAATACGACGAAAGCGGGACGATGACGGGCTACTGCACCTACATCCGCACGGGCACGCTGATTGATCTCGAAAAGGGCACGCTGAGCGCGGACGGTACAAAGTACACGGTTACGAAAACGGGAAAGACCTACAGCGTGCGGCAGATTGATTTCTCCAAAACGCAGGTGGAGTCCTACACGAACAAGAACAAGACAAAGACCACCAACATTTTCTACCGCGACGACTACGGCACGGAAATGACGGTCAGCGCGGGGTCTCAGAATCTGCAGGTCATTTGCAACGGGACGCGGATTGACTACACGCTTACGGAGACGGTTGAGACCGACACGGGTAAGACCGAGACCGAGACGTACACGGCGCTTGACAACTTCCGTCGGTTCTATTCCAAGCTGTTGTGGTCCTCGATTGAGGGCGACGTGAGCGTAAAAGAGTTGGGCGAGGGGATTGTGGACTATGTGAAGCATCACGACCCGACAATGGAAATCACAGTCCATGTGGAGGACATGGCGTCGGTTCTGAACCGCGACAACTACTCCGCAAACAACAAGCAGAGTCTTGTGATCCGGATGTACCGTTACACCGAGGGCAAGGCGCTCCTGACGGTTGAGGTTCTGGCTGACGAAAACGCCACGCCCGACCCGACTTCCATCACGAAGGGCTTCTATGTTCTTGCCGACGAGGTGAAATACCTTGCGCAGTACGCCGAGGATTTCGTAAACGGCAAACTGATCCCGAAGTCGAATTAAGAGGAAGGGGAAGACCTTGGGGCTTTGCCCCGAACCCTACTTGAAAACTTCTTGAAAGAAGTTTTCAAGACTTTCAAGAACTTTAACCA
>URHR01000059.1 GCA_900547725.1 uncultured Eubacteriales bacterium | reverse complement strand
AAACCAAAAAACTCCCCCACAGACCCCCGCCGCAAACGAAAAGCGAATCAAAAATTCGCTCCCGTCATGGCGGGGTTCTGTGGGGAAGTTCTCGGGGTAAGAGGGAGGCTTGGAGGGAGAGAGGGGACTCTTTCAAGAGTCCCCTCTCTCCCTCCAAGGTCTTTCTTTCCCCAAAAATCAGATCTGCTCTTTGACTTTGGAAGCCTTGCCGACTCTGCCGCGCAGATAGTACAGCTTTGCACGTCTGATCTTACCGACGCGGACGATTTCCACCTTCTCCACGTTCGGAGAATGGATCGGGAACGTCTTTTCAACGCCGACGCCGTAGGAAACTCTGCGTACCGTGAAGGTTTCGGAGATTCCGCCGCCGTGCTTACCGATTACGGTACCCTCGAACAGCTGGATTCTCTCGCGGTTGCCCTCTTTGATCTTGTTGTAGACACGCACGGTGTCACCAACGCGGATCAGCGGGATCTCTTTCTTCAATTGCTCGTTTGTAAAAGCCTCAATGAGATTCATTTGAGTCCTCCTGTAATACCGGATGTTCATGCGAGCCTGCAGCGGACCACCCTAAAATTCTGCGCTTTGGGCGCAACATGAGTATTATAGCATACTTTCCCTTTTTTTGCAAGGGGTTTTACGAAAAAAGTTTCAATTATTTCGCCGTTTCCCGCCGATGCCCGAGAAGCGCCCGCGCTCCTGCGGCAAGCGCGGGGAAATTGATGCCCGCCAGCACAAGGAACAGCCCAAGCGTACCATATACCGACCACCCCGCCCCTGCGGTCATCACCGCCGCGGCGGCGAGAAGAAGCGCAAGACTGCAGAGCTGTCGCGGCAGATACAGGCGAAACCGAAGCAGGCGCGGCACATCCGCCATCCGCAACCCCCAGACCGCCGCATACCCGATGAGCGTGGCGATTGCCGCGCCGAGCGCGCCGCCAAACGTCCCCGTCCGCGGGATAAACAGGAAGTTGAGAAGCAGATTCAGTCCCGTCCCCGCCACGGCGGTCAGGAAGGAGTGCATACTTTTCTTGCGCACCATATAAACACTTGCGAGAAACGACACCACGGATTCCAGTGCCGCCGCGCAAAGCAGGGTTGGCATATAGCGCCACGCCTCATGGTACGCCGAATTGAGAAGCAGACGGCAAAGCCACGGCGAGAGCAGGATCAGCCCCCCGCTTCCGATAAAGATCACCGAGAGGAAGCCGCGGAACACCTGCGAATAGAACCGGCTGCATTCCTCACCGTCGGCCGACTGCACCACGGCGGAAAACTGCCACGCCTGCATGAAAATGCCGGACACCAGATTGACGATGGTTGGAATCTTGTAAGCCGCCGAGTACACGCCGTTGACCGCCTCGCCGCAGAACCAACTGACCAGATACCGGTCGGAAAGGTCGGTAATCAGCCAGCAGATGGTTGTCGGCACCATCGGCAGACTGAAGCGGAACAGCTCCCGCATGGCAGTTCTGCTCACGTGCGAGAGGCGGAACACCCGCCACAGCTTGGCGCTGACGACAAGGAACGCCGTGGTCAACAGGTTGCCCACCACCGTGGACAGCACGTACCCGGTCACGCCGAGGTCGAACGCCATCAGGAACAGGATATTGAAGCCGACGGTCACCAGTGTGTTGAGAATGCCCTGCACGGCAAAAAGCCTTGTGCGGTCGACGGCGCGGACATACTGCGCGCAGACCGCCTGCAGGTCGGCTGCCAGCACATAGAGCACGACCAGAAGAATTTCGGTTCGCCACGCCGCGCCGATACACAGCGCCACCGCGCCGAGCAGAACCGTTCCGCAAAGTCCCGCGCCGAGCAAAACCATGCCGGAGGAGAACACGCCTTCGCGGTCAGTTCCCTTCTCTGCCGCAAAGCGGAAGATTCCGTTTGTGATCCCCACACAGGCAAACGGCATGATCAGGTTCGCCGTGCCGGTAATCAGCTCCGCCGTCCCGTACTGCGAGGGGGACAGGAGCGCGGTATACAGCGGCATAAGCAGGAACACAAGCAGTTTCGAGCCGAACGTTCCGATTGCGAGGATAACGGTATCCGAAAACAGTTTTCCAAAGCGCCCGCGGGTTGTCATTTGCGCCCCCCCGGATTCCGCTTCTTCTCGATCAGTTCCAGTGCGTTCGGGTGAACCAGTGGGCGGATATCCCCGCCCGAATCGAGCCGCCTTCGCACCTCGGTTGAGCTGATATTGGCATACGCGTCCTCCGAGCGGAGCAGGACGGTGCGGAATCTGCGGTTATGCGCGCGGTTCCACGCCGCCATTTTCCGCTCATATGCCAGGTCGTTCCGGTCGCGGTAGCCTTTGACCACTGCGTCCGCGCCGAGACGGTCGAAGAGGTCGATCAGCATGCCGTCGTCAAAGAGGACTTCCGCCTGCGGGATTTCCGCAACGGTTCTGCGTGCGATCTCCACGCGTTCCTCGGGTGTAAAGCGGTTTTCCTTATCGGGATTGATCATCACGGCAACCACGAGGTGCGCGTAGTCCTTTGCCGCTCTGCGAACCAGTTCGAGATGTCCGAGGGTCATCGGGTCATAGCTTCCGGGCAGAATTGCGAGATTCTTCATACATCCTCCCCTCTGTATTCGAGCACGGTCACGTATGCCACGCCGTATTTTGCGGTACGGCGCACGTCAAACAGTGCCGCAAGGATATCGTCTCCTCCGAACACGTCCTCCTCCGCGCCGCTCTCACAGACCACGGTTGCGTTTGGGGCGAGTGCGCGGTACTTTTTCAGCTGTCGCAGGGCGTCGGGGATGAGGTGTGCCGCGTAGGGTGGGTCAAGAAAGACAAGGTCAAAGTGCCGTTTGCCGCGGCATCCGCGCAAAAACTCGGTATAGTCCGCGCAATACACTTCGCAATCCGGTGCGAGGCGGGTTTTGACGGTATTCTTTTTGATGATTTCGGCGGCGGTTTTATCGCGGTCGACCAGCACCGCGTGCGCCGCGCCGCGGCTGAGCGCTTCCAGCCCGAGCTGACCCGAGCCTGCGAAGAGGTCAAGGACGTTCCGGCTCTCCATCTCAAACTGGAGCATGGAAAAGACGGCTTCCTTCGCGCGCTCAGCTGTGGGTCTGGTATTCTCTCCTGCGGGCGTATCGAGTCGGACACCTCTCGCCTTCCCTGTTATGATCCGCATCATGGTTGCTTCCTCCTTGGTAAGACCTCGGGGCTTTGCCCCGAACCCTACTTAAAAACTTCTTGAAAGAAGTTTTTAAGAATTTCAAGAACTTTAATCAAGGGGATTTTTACCCCTTCCTTTTTGTGGTACAGATTCCAATGTAGCCGTATTCCGTGCTGCTATTTCCGGCTGCTACGAACCCAATCCCGTCAAGCGGGATTGGGTCGGCTGTCGCCTCTCTCCGCTACCGGATAGAAATGGTTCAGGTTAGTTATCGACGGGATATGGGTTGGGATGCGGGGTGCTCCCTGCGGAGTGCATAACCCATCGAAAATAAACCGTTGTAGTGTCGGGGGAATTATTCGGGGTCTGAAATTTCGCTTTTTTCTTCGTTTGGGTGGTAATATGCGTACACGGCTTCCGCGTCCTTGGCGGAGATACCCGCAACGGCTTTGAGGGCGGTGACATCCGCCGATCTGAGTGCCGCGAGACCGTCGAACGCCAGAAGCAGTTTTTTGGCTTTCGCTTCGCCGATTCCGGGGACTGCGGTCAGCGCCGAGGTGGTCAGGGTTCGCAGTTTTGCCTGCTCCATACACCGCACGGTATAGCGGTGCACCTCTTCCTGAATTTTATAGATCATGGTGAACAGTCCGCGATCCTTTGCGATGCTGATTTCGTCCGTATCGGTACAGAGCGCGCGGGTTTTATGGAAATCGTCCTTGACCATCCCGAACACGGGGATATCCAGTCCCAATTCTGCAAGGAGTTCCCGCACCACCGAGACGTGCCCGCGCCCGCCGTCCAGAAGGATGAGGTCGGGGCGCTCGGAAAATGATCCCGAAGAATCCGAGAGGTGTGCCAGTCTCCGCGACAGCGCCTCGCGCATGGAGGCATAGTCGTCCGTTCCCTCCACGGTACGGATACGGAAACTGCGGTAATCGGATTTCCGGAACGCGCCGTTCACCGAGACGATCATGCCTGCGGTCAGGTGTTCCGTTCCGAGGTTGGAGATATCGTAGGCTTCGATCCGCTCCGGCAGAACCTCCAGACCGAGCTTCTGCGCAAGGTCGGCAAGGATGCTCTCCTTCTGCCCCGTTTCGGCTTCGTACTGCCGCGCTTTTTCGGCGGCGTTTTTGCGCACCAGTTCACACAGCGTATGTTTTGTTCCTCTCTCGGGGACTCGGACATGGATTCTGCGTTCCGCCAGTGCGGAAAGGCTGTCAGAGAGCAGGTCGCAGTCCTCGTCCGCCATTTCAAATCCGATGAGAATCTCGTTTGGGATATAGGCTCTGGAACGGTAGAAATCGGTGAGAAAAGCGGTCATATCCTCGGGTTCGGGGATGCCCTCCGCTCCGCAGATCATCTCCTGCGTATCATGGAGAACGCCGCCTCGGATGAAAAAGACCGACACGCAGGTACAGAGGTCGTCGGAATACAGCGCCACGACATCCTGCTCGGTATCGGGGGACGCCACGACCTTTTGTTTTTCGCGGATAGCGCCGAGCGCCCGCAGGGTATCGCGGCATTTTGCCGCCGCCTCGTAGCGTTCCTCCTCGGCGTAGGCAGTCATTTGCTCCTCCAGCCGCCGTTTGACCTCGCCGTTCTTCCCCTCCAGCAGTTCCGCCGCGCACCGCATGGTTTCGCGGTACTCCTCGCCCGTGACCTGCCCGGTACAGACTCCTGCGCAACGTCCGATCTGGTAATAAACGCAGGGTCGCTCCTTTCCGATATCTCTCGGGAACACGCGCGAGCAGGTGGGCAGTTTCAGGGTTTTATTCAGCAGTCCGATGAGGGCATACGCAGTTCCCGAGCCGGAATAAGGACCGAAGTAGCGCGCTTTATCCGCGTCCCGGTGGCGGGTAAAGACCAGTCTCGGATACTCGCCGCCCGTGATTTTGATATACGGGTAGGATTTTGCGTCCTTCAGGCGGATATTATACTTGGGGGTATACTGTTTGATGAGGGTATTCTCGAGTGACAGCGCCTCCATCTCGTTATCGCAGAGGTAGTAATCAAACGAGCGGACCGAGGCGACCATGCGTTCGGTCTTTCGGTTCTTCTCGCTGTTCTGGAAGTACTGCGAAACGCGATTCCGGAGTTTCCGCGACTTCCCGACGTAGATCACCTTTCCGTCTGCGTTCCGCATGATATACACCCCGGGGCAAAGCGGCAGGCTATTCGCCCGCTCCAGCAGTTTTTCCCGCGTGCTCTCGCTTTGTGGCATTGCGTTTACCTCCAGTTAAGACCTCGGGGCGTTGCCCCGAACCCTACTTAGGGGACTTCTTAAGGAGAAGTCCCCTAAGAACCTTCAAGACCTTTAACTCAATTGGATTTTTGATTCTGTCTTTAGTGCTAATTCCAATGTAGCCATATTACGTGCTGCTGTTTCCGGCTGCTCCGAGACCAATTCCGTCAACGGAATTGGCACGACTATCGTCTCTCTCCGCTACCGGATAGAAATGGTTCAAGTTAGTTATTGAATGGGACGGAACGACACGCAGGTCGTTCCGCTTCGGTTGGCAGTCCGGCGGCATACATCCTTCCAGATACACATAGCGGCGTGCTGTCGGCACGCCGCTATGTGTGTAAAGCTCCGCTTGTTTCAGATTTCAGCGAAACCGCTGTCGATCAGTTCGCACAGACCGTTCAGCGCGGCTTCCTCGCTCTGTCCGTCCGCCATCAGGGTCACGGACATTCCTTTTGCGATACCGAGCGAAAGCACGCCGAGCAGGCTCTTGGCGTTGACGCGACGGTCATCCTTTTCAATCCAGACGGAGCAAGGGTAGGAATTAGCCTTCTGAATGAAGAACATCGCAGGTCTTGCATGCAGACCGAGGGTATTATTGATGACGACTTCGCGTGAAATCATACTGTTTCGCTCCCTGTTTCTTAAAAGATATGAATGCCGATCGCGCGAAAAAAGGCGCGACAAATTATCATTTATAGTATACCAAAAAGTGCGTTCAAAATCAATAGTTATTCTGACGCAATTTCACAATCTGCACCCGTTTTTTTCGTGCATTTCGGATAGTTTCACACGCGCGGTTTCCGAATTCTTTCCCTATCCGACCCGCAAAACCGTCAGAACAAGGCGGGTGCGGTCTCCAAACAGCTCATAAGACGCGCCCGCGGCGAGCGGTTGCCTGTTTTCCCGTCTTGCCACGCCGTCCGTGTCGGTCAGGCGGACGCGGACGGTCAGACAGACATCGCACAACGGGTCATTCCGCACGCTTCCCGTCAGCGTGCCGGAATCGGTTTGCAGGGTTCGGATCGTATCCGCTGTGCTCCGTGCAACGACCTCCCCGAATTCCGCCCCCGCCGCTGTCCGCAGAATCTCTCCGTTTGTCAGGCAATCGGCGCTTCTGCGATCGGTTGCGCGCCAGACCGCATAAACTTCGGTCGGTGTTCCTTCCGTAGCGGTCATTCTCCCCCAAACCGCTCGCAGACCGATGCCCGCCGCCGAAAGGAGCAACAACGTAAGCAAAGCCACATCGGTTGCACGCCATCGCCGCGTATTCCGTTTATTCCGCAAATTCGGTCACCTCCACCGTTAAAATTCCGCACCCTGCGGCAAAATAGCCGCCGAGAATCAGATCAACCGTTCCGCCCGCCGCGATGTGGTGCGAGCCGACGGTGCGGTCTGCAAGCGTCAGGCGCACGGTAACTTCCGCGACGTAGCGGTCAGGGCATGGAGACAGTGCCAACCCGTCTCCGTCTGCCGTCAGCACCGTTTGCGGGACAACCGCAACCGCCAGAACCCGCCCGATCGGCTCGCCACCCGCCGCCGTCAGAACCGCATCCCCTGCGCGCGGAAGTGCCCTGGCCTCCCGCATTGCCCCGTCGAACGGAGCGGTTCGCAAGGTACAGGTCAGCACCTCCTGCCGCGCCCGCTTCCACGGCTTGGCGCGCATCAGCCACGCGCCGCCGACCAACACGGCAAGCACCGCCGCAAGCAAGCCCCAATCCAACAGATTCCACCGTTTTTCCGCCTTTCTCATGTTTCCTCCCCTCCCGCCCGGGGAATCCACGCCAGAACCGCAAAAATCAGCCACAGCATCCCCCGCGCGTACCACAGATGATCGAACAATCCCATTACAAGCAGTCCTCCGAGCGCCGCGAAGCCCGCAACTGACCACCCGCACGGGCGGAAGGTGCGCGCCAGACAGAACAGGAACATCGCCAGAAGCGCCGCGCCCGCAAGCCCCGTTTCAAGCGCGACCTGCGGAAAAAGCGCGTGCGCGTGCATCACCGTTTCCGTCCCCGCAACGGCGAAGTCCTGCCAGACACGGTGGAAATCCGCCTCCCGCGTTCCGATTCCGAACGGGTTGGCGGCAATCATCCGTGCAATCCCGCGCCAGACCTCCAACCGGTAACGGATTGAACTTTCCGCAAAGCATCCGATGCTTGCAAACCGGTTCGTTATGCTGTGCGGCAGATATGGGAGCGCCGCCGCGACGGGAAGCGGCAGACAAAACAGCGCCGTCAGGCTTTTTCCGTCGGTCAGAAGCAGGAACAGAACCGTTTCCGTCAGTATCCCGAGCCATGCGCCGCGCGACCATGTCAGAACCGTGCACCCCGCGATCAGGGCAGCGCCCACCCCGCCGAAGCGGCGCGCCGTGGGGCTTGCGAAACATCTCGTTCCGCAGAGTGCCGCAGGATACGCAGCAAGCAGGAAAACCGCCAGAATGTTCGGGTTATCGAACGTGGCGCAGACCCTGCCGCCGATGTCGGCAAAGCGGCTCATATCCACCCAACGGAGCGCCGCGCGCCCGCTGAAATACTCCGCAATCCCGATGCACGCACACACGGAAGCCGAAGCGGTCAGCCCGCCGATCGCCCGCCGCTTCCACTGCCCGCTCATACTCCGGAAAACCGACCATCCACCGAACGCGAACAGCGCGGATACCACGCCCGCCGTGCCGCCCGCAAACAGATACGCCGCCGCAAACGCCGCCGCGAGACGGTCGATTGCCTCAAAGCGGAATTCCCGCCGTCCGCTCAGCCACTTCCCGCAAAACACCGCCATGGACAACGCAACGCCGCACGCAAGCAGGGCGGTCGTGTGTGGCAGAAGCGGCAGAAACGGAAAGGAAAGCGCAAGAAGCAATGCGCTCAGTTCGGGAACTGCGCGGCAGAGAAACCACAGGCACAGCAGAACGGACAAAAGCGGCAGAACGATCGGCGGCAGAACCGACGACAGCACCCCGACCGCAAGCCCTGCGGGGAGCGTCGCGCGGCGGCGCACGCCAACCGTCTCTCCCTCGCCGAAGCGGTCGGGAGACAGCCCGCAGAAGCCGAACAGAAACGGCGCGATCAGTCGCCCGTGCTGCAGGCAGTCGGAAAGCGACCGCTCCTCTCCGACGGCGGGAAGCACGGAAAGCAGAACAGTGGCGGGAAGTGTGACGGAAGCGGAGGTCAGATCCGTCCCGCCGCGCAAAAAGTAAAGAATCAGCGCGCTTGCCGCCGCGCCGAACGGGATTCCCGCAAGGCTTCCGACCGAGGAACGCAGGAGCGCCGCCCAAACGGCATTCAACCCCCGCCGCGCAAACGAGGTCTCCTGCCACCGCATTATGCGGAAGCGCAGAGTTGCACGTCTGCCGCTCCCGTTCTGCCCTGCGGTTTGCCCTGCATCCCCGCCGTGAAAGAAGGCATTCAGCAGAACGCTCTCCCCCGCCGCGCGCCGCAACCGTTCCGCGCCGCGCTCCAACCGCCTGGTTATCATGCCGTCACCTCCCCCGCAAAGAAAAAAGCCCTTTTCATCCCCCTTGTGGGAGATGTAAAAGGGCAGGCGCGAAGTTCGGTATCCTGTTCTGCTCGGGAAAAGATACGACAGGCAGAACTATGAGATGACATCATTTATGCTTTTTATATGCTCGCCTCAACACGAGTGCCGAGGCGAGCATATACAGAATTCCGGCGGCAGTCATTTCGGCACACCGCACAATCCCGATCTCACTTCAGCAAATCCGGTCTGCGCTCTCGGGTGCGCTGTTCCGCCTGTTCGCGCCGCCAACGGTCGATATTTTCGTGGTGACCCGAAATCAGCACGTCGGGCACTTTCATCCCGTGGTATTCATACGGGCGGGTATACTGCGGGTACTCCAGAAGCCCCGAGGAAATACTCTCCTTCTCATAACACTCCGCGTCCGCAAGCACACCGGGGATCAACCGCGCCACGCAGTCGGTCAGAATGCAGGCGGGAATCTCTCCTCCCGTCAGGACGAAATCCCCGATGGAGATTTCCTCGTCCACAATCTCGTCCACGATGCGGCTGTCAACCCCTTCGTAATGTCCGCAAAGCAGAATCAGGTTGTTGTAGTCGCGCGCCAGACTCTCCGCACGCTTCTGGGTCAGAACCTGTCCCGCGGGAGAGAGATAGATCACCCGCCGCCGCAGATTCTCCAGTCCCTCTTCCTCCTGCCGGCGCAGAACCCCTTGATAGCACCGCCAGATGGGGGGCGCCATCATCAGCATCCCCTTTCCGCCGCCGTAGGGCGTATCGTCCACACGGTTGTGCTTATCCTCGGCATAGTCGCGGATATTGTGAACCCGCACCGCAATTGCGCCGTTTTTCTGCGCGCGCCCGATGACGCTCTCCGACAGAACCGTTTCCACAAGATCCGGGAACAGCGTCATGATATCAAAGCGCATCATTTATCCGCCTCCTCACCCAGAAGCCCGGGGATCGGGCGGATGTAAATCGCGTCGTCGGGATCGGTTCGCACGACGAACGCGGGGACTGCGGGAATCAGCGCCTGTCCGCCGCCCGCAAGGGTCACGGTGTAAAGATCCGCCGTCGCGCCGGTTGTCACGTCGGTCAGCGTACCGATGGATTCGCCCGTATCGGCATGGCGCACGGGCGTTCCGATGAGATCCGCGATGAAGAACGCGCCCGCTTTCAGCGGCAGATCCTCCCGCGCGGCATAGACCGTCACGCCGCGCAGTCTGTTTGCCGCGTCCTCGCTCTCCACGCCCTCCAGCTCGGCAATGACGAACTGCCGGAACACCGAGGCATGGCGAACCTTTACGGGACGGTAGCCGTCCTTTTCGCGAAGCCAGAGCGTTCCGAGGTGTGCCAACACGCCCGGGGTGTCGCAATAGGACTCCATTTTGACCGCACCGCGAAAGCCGTGCAGGTTGATGATCTTACCGCATTCCAGATATGGCTGTTTCATACTGTCCTCCAAACAATTTCTGCCGTTAGTATACCACAAAAAGGCGAAAAATGCAACCGTCCGACAGCTTTTTTGTCTCTCCGCCGTCAAAAAATCGGTTTGCGCGCTAAAATTTACAAAATATCCATTGTATCCGCCGCCCCGATGCGGTATAATGAGGGAAATGTTTGAAAATCTGAAATCGGAGATCGGAGGAACAAGTATGCTCAACGCAATCGCACTGTTCATGGAGGGAAGTTCAAGCGGCGCAGGCGGCACCATTATGATGGTTGTCATGTTGGTTCTGATGGTGGCTGTGTTCTATTTTGTCGGCATTCGTCCGCAGAAGAAACAGGAAAAGCAGAACAACGAGATGCGCAACGCGCTGACCGTTGGCGACGAGGTGACCACCATCGGCGGCATCATCGGCAAGGTTGTCAGCATCAAGGACGAAACCTGCGTCATTGCAACCTCGCACGACAACACCAAGATCCGCATTCTCAAAAGCGCCATCAGCCGCGTGGATGTGAAGGCGGAGGACGCGGCAGACTGACCGTCGCTCCAAAGCATAAAACAGACTTCCATCGCATATTCTGGTAACGGAAATGCGATAGGAGTCTGTTTTTTTGTTTGAAAGGAGAACGGTTATGTCACATACGCACACGAAAAAAAGCGCAAAATCCGCCGCACGGCAGGAGGACGGCTTTGCGCAAAAGGCTTTGCGCGCTTTTCTTTGGACGCTTTTATTTGCCGCAGGCTTATTGTTGGTTGCTTCCCTCGCGGTCTACTTCCTTCCCGACCCCGACCCTGCCATCCGCCCCGTTGCGCTCCTGATCTCGTTTCTTGTCGCTTTCGTCGGCGGTGTGATCTCGGGGCGGATTCACCGCGCCGCGCCCGCGCTCTGCGGCACTCTGAACGGTTGTCTGCTTCTCGCTCTGATGCTTCTGCTCTCTCTCTTCTTCCGCGATCCGGCTTTCGGTTACTCCCTCGGGATCGCACTTCTCCTTCACGCTCTGATCCCCCTTCTCTCCCTCGCAGGCGCGCTCTTCGGCGTGCGGAAGAAGGGGCGGAAGTGAGGAAGACTTCGGGACTATTAAGGCCTCGGGACTATTAAGACCTCGGGACTCTGTCCCGAACCCTGCTTAGGGGACTTCTTAAGGAAGAAGTAACGCTTCGCTACTGGCGGTTG
>URHR01000058.1 GCA_900547725.1 uncultured Eubacteriales bacterium | reverse complement strand
TGCTCTGTGTATCCATGCTCGTCGGTTCCACTTACGCGTGGTTTACCGATACCGCAACGACTGCGGTGAACAAGATTCAGGCAGGCACGCTTGACGTGGCGCTCGAAATGAAGGACGGCGACAACTGGGTGTCTGCAGAGGGCAAGACCCTGAACTTCAAGACGGCGGACAACCACACGGAAATCCTTTGGGAGCCTGGTTGTACATACAGCCTGCCCGAGCTGCGCGTGGTCAACAAGGGAAATCTGGCAGTAAAGTACAAGGTTATGATCTACGGCATTAAGGGCGATGCGGAACTCAATGACGTAATCGACTGGACGATCGGCGATGTGGCAGACGGCACGGAAAGAACGCTTGCTCCGAATGGCACGGCTGAATTTACCATCACGGGTAAAATGTCCGAGACCGCAGGAAACGCATATCAGGGCATGAGCATTGACGGTATCAGCATTATGGTCTATGCAACGCAGGCAATGTCTGAAAAGGACAGCAACGACAATACCTACGATGAGAACGCAGGCAAAGATACCGCGTTCTACACGCTGAAGGAATTCAACGCGCTGACCGAGATTCCCGATGGAATTAAGAATGTGTATCTGAACATCGGCGATGCTTCTCTTGCAAGCGGCGATCTTACAATCGGCAATAAGGACATTTGCGATGTTTGGACGTGGGATAGAGACACCAACCACACCGCAGGTGAGATTCTTGAAGATGGTCGCAAGGTCTATATGGTCAGAGATAATGATACCATTTATAGTTCCAATAAGTCCGGTATTACTCTTTACATCAGTGGTTCCGTTAAAGACAATCCGGAAGGTGGATTGAATCAGAGCAATTCGCACGCTATCACTTTCAGTATTCCGGATGCTTCCGATGTTGTATTTACAAAAGATTTCACCGTGAACGGCTATTTCCGTATGAATACCGGGTGGTCTGACGGCAGAAACCTCGGCGGTGCTCTCTATAACCGTACTGTAAAGACCGTTCTGTTCGACCATAGCACCTTCAATGGTATCTGGATTCAGAATGGCGGCTTATTTGCCGACAGTCTCACATTGGACGGTTGCACTTTCAACGCTTATGAAAATAAGGCAAGCGCCAACGATTCCAACCCGCTGTGGTTCTGCAACATTCGTTCCTGCGACATAACTGTTACGAACTGCACATTCAAAGCTTCCCGCCCGATCAAGGTTGTGGAGCAGGCTGTTTTCGCAGCAAATGTGACTATCACCAACAACAAGTTTGATATGAGCCTGACCAACTCTGCCGATGATGCAAGCAAGCCGAAGAATGTTGCCATTATGTTCAGTACCCTTATAGGAGAGACGCAGTGGAATCCTGCAGGTACGCTTGGCAATGTTGTTGTCAGTGGCAATGAGGTTACAGGCGCAACCGCTCTGCTGACCTTCTTTAACCCCAGCCAGATTACTATGGCAGAGGGGGCGACCTTCACGGTTTCCGGTAACACCCTGAACGGCGCACAGCTCAGCGTTGCATGGAAAACTGCCACCTCGTATAAGCCCGAGTTTGTTACCGTCAAGTAATTGTTTGCATGAATTCTCAAAACAGCACCGCCGCCCGTATCGGGCGGCGGCGCTGTTTTTGTATTCGGTCAATTATCCTTCTTCATCTGCCCCTGAAACACGACAAACGACAGCACAACGGCGGCAAGGAGAAATGCGGAAATGGGAATCCATCCGAGCTTTGCCGCGCGGTCAAAGGTGTAGGGCGCGGCGTACATTGTTTCGTAGTCGCTGACGGAATGGCGCGCGCCTGTGATGATCCGCCCGAGCGTTACGCTGGGGTAGAAGGGCAGAAAGCGGCAGAAGGTTTCCAAGTTTCCCATCGTGTCAAGCGGCATCCATGCGCCGCCGAGAATGCCAGAAGCGGTGATGAAAACCGAGGTCAGCCCGGGCGCGCTTTTATCGCTCAGCAGTGCGCCGAACAGAATCCCGAGGAACACGCAGAACAGAAGAATCGGCAGCTGCGAAAGAACCAACAGAAGCGCCGCACCGAAGGAGAAGTAGTCCGCGCCGACAATTGCCGCAAGGATTGCGCCCGTTCCCACGCAGACAAACGCCTGCGCAACGCCGATCACCGCGGCGGGAATGGCGTAGCCCAACACGAATTGGTAGGAGCGCAGGGGAGAGGCGTACAGCCGCCGCAGAAACGCGGTGCTCTTGTCGCGCGAGACCAACAGACTCATGGTCAGCATGACGAAGGTAAACGAGAACATCATAACTCCCGGGACAAGCGAGCGCGGCTCAAAAGTCGGCGTCATTCCGTTCGCATAGTGATTGATGATCTGGAACAGCGCGAGCATGGCAACGGGAAAGCCGAGACAGAAAATGTAAAGAATCGGGTCGCGCACGGTTTCCAGCGCGTTCCGTTTCGCAAAAATCAGGGTCTTTTTCATCTCACCGCGCCCCCTTTCTCCACCGTGGCAACGAATGCGTCCTCAAACGATTCCTTGCCCGTCCGCGCCTTGATTTCCGCAACCGTTCCGATGTCAAGCAGCTTTCCCGAAGCGAGAATCGCCACGCGGTCGCAAAGCGCCTCGATTTCCTCCAGATAGTGACTGGTCAGCACAATGGTGATTTTCCCCCGCAGGGCGCGGATGATGTCCCACAGCTCCCGCCGCGCCAGAACGTCAAGTCCCAGTGTCGGTTCATCCAGAAACAGCACGCGCGGCTCGGTGACAAGCGCGAGCGCAACCGAGAGCCGCCGTCCCCAACCGCCCGAAAGCGTTTTCGCGCGGCGATTCAGCACCTCCTCCAAAGAAAAAGTGGAAATGATGCGGCGGAGGTTTTCTTCATCGGTCTTTCCGTAGACCGCGGCGAAGAAGCGGAGGTTTTCCAACACCGTCAGGTTCGGCGCGATGGCGGTCTCCTGCGGCGAGACCGAGAGAATTTCCTTGATTCTTTCCATGTCGCGGGGGACGGAAAGTCCCTCCACGGTCGCTTCTCCCGAGGTTTTGGAAACCAGCCCCGAAAGGATTTTGATCAGCGTGGTTTTCCCCGCGCCGTTGACCCCGAGAAGCCCGAACAGTTCCCCCCGACCAACGGTCAGACTGACCCGATCCAGTGCCCGCACGTTGCGGTAATCCTTGCACAGATCGGTGACGACAATGCTTTCATTCATGCTGTGCTTCCTCCCGATATTGGCTGTAATAAAGTTTCAACGCCCCGAATTGGTCGAGGAGCAGTCCGCGGATGTCGTCCCATTTCGGGGAAGCGAACCCGTAGACCATCTGAACCGCGATGCCGTACATGAAGAACCATGTGGCGTAGTAGAAGCGTTCCGCAACCGTGCGGGAATAGCCGCCCGCGCGCATGATGCCCGAGACGGTTGCGTCAATAAATGCGCGGTCGGCGGGCGTGTTCTGAAATTGGTTTTCGTAGTAGACAAAGCGGAACAGGCGCGGTTTTTCGTAAACGAAACGCATGAACCCGAGCGAATTGCGCAGAAACAGCGTTTCCTCCCGCTCGCGCGCGATGTAATCCTCCTGTACCTTCCGGCATTCCGCAACCAGAGCCGCGCGCAATTCGTCCATGCCCGAAAAGGAGAGGTAGATCGGTTGCGTGGAGCACCCGAGCCGCTTTGCCAATGTGCGCGCATTGAGGGCTTCCGAACCGTCGGACTCCAGCAATTCCATCGCGCACGACAGAATCGCTTCCCGTGGAATCAGCTTTTTCGCAGGCATAGTTCCTCCATTCATAACACTTGTTATTGTTCGAAATACAGTATAGCACACCCCCGCGCGTTTGTCAAGGGGAAAACAAAAAAAGCCACGGATTTTCTCCGTGGCTTTCGTCTGCGTTTTCGTCGGGGCGGTTTCAACCCGCCCCGACGCCGACTTTTTGGTTTTACTGCTTTTCAAATACCACCTTGCCGTCTACCGCTTTGGCAAGGACTTTATCGCCGGTATGAATCTTGCCCTCCAGCATCTCGGTCGAGAACGAATCCTCAACCAGACGCACCACCGCACGGCGCAACGGACGCGCACCGTAGGCTTCGTCAAAGCCCTCTTTTGCAAGCAGGGCAGGGACAGAGGGGTCAAACTCAATGCTGATATTCAGCGCGTTGATCCGCTTCTGCACGTCCGCGAGCATCAGCGAAGCAATCTTTTCGATGTCCGCTTCCTTGAGCGAATTGAAGATGATGATATCGTCAATCCGGTTCAGGAACTCGGGGCGGAAGGTCGACTTCAGCGCCGCCATCATCCGCTCGCGGCGGGCTTCCTCGTCGGTTGCGGACTCGGGCTTGGAGGTGAATCCGAGCGCTTTTGCCGCGTTCATCTCGGATGCGCCGACGTTCGAAGTCATAATCAGAATCGTGTTGCGGAAGTCCACATGACGACCCTGCGAATCGGTCAGAACGCCGTCCTCAAGCACCTGCAACAGGATGTTGAACACGTCGGGGTGCGCTTTTTCGATTTCATCGAACAGAACCACGGAGTAGGGCTTGCGGCGGATCTTTTCGGTCAGCTGACCGCCCTCTTCGTAGCCGACATATCCGGGAGGCGACCCGATGAGTTTCGACACGCTGTGCTTTTCCATATACTCCGACATATCAAGCCGGATCATTGCGGAGGCGTCGCCGAACATGACCTCGGACAGCGCCTTTGCAAGCTCGGTTTTACCGATGCCCGTAGGTCCCATGAAGATGAACGAACCAACCGGACGGCGCGGGTCCTTGAGCCCCATTCTGCCGCGGCGGATTGCCTTTGCAACCGCTTCCACGGCTTCGTCCTGCCCGATCACGCGGGCTTTGAGCAGGTCGGAAAGGTGCAACAGCTTGTCGCTTTCCTCCTCAAGCAGCTTGTTGACGGGGATGCCCGTCCACTGCGTGACCACATCCGCGATATCGGACGCGCTGACGGTCAGCGACGCCGAGCTGTTGGATTTCTCCCAAGCCGCGCGCTTTGCGTCGCAATCGGCTTTCAGTTTCTGCTCCTCGTCACGCAACTTTGCCGCAGTCTCGAAGTTCTGCGCCGAAATCGCTTCCTCTTTTTCGTGCGAGAGGGATTGGAGTTTGTCCTCCATTTCCTTGAGGTCGGAAGGGGAGGTGTGCGCCGTGATACGAAGCCGCGAAGCCGCTTCATCGATCAGGTCGATTGCCTTGTCGGGCAGGAAACGGTCGGCAATGTAACGAACCGACAGATTCACAGCCGCTTCCAGCGCCTCATCCGAAATCTTCAGCTTGTGATGCGCTTCGTATTTGTCGCGCAACCCGCGCAGGATGGCGAGCGCTTCCTCTTTGGTCGGTTCACCGACCATGACCGACTGAAAACGACGTTCCAGAGCCGCGTCTTTTTCAATGTGCTTGCGGTACTCGGCAATCGTTGTCGCGCCGATGACCTGCATTTCGCCGCGCGCCAGTGCCGGCTTGATGATGTTCGCCGCGTCGATTGCGCCCTCGGCTGCACCCGCACCGATGATGGTGTGGATTTCATCAATGAAGAGGATGATATTCGGGTTCTTGCGAACCTCGTCCATCACGCTCTTGAAGCGTTCCTCGAATTCGCCGCGGTATTTTGCGCCCGCAAGCATTGCCGCAAGGTCAAGCGACACAATCACCTTGTCGCGCAGGTTTTCGGGCACTTTGCCCGCAACGATCCGTTGTGCCAGACCTTCCACCACGGCGGTCTTGCCAACGCCGGGTTCGCCGATCAGACACGGGTTGTTCTTTGTCCGACGGGAAAGAATCTGAATCACCCGTTCGGTTTCGTTCTCACGCCCGATAATCGGATCCATCTTGCCGGACTTTGCAAGTTCGGTCAGATTTCTGCCGAAGTTCTTCAGCGTGGGGCAGGACTCCATGCCCTTGCCGCCGCCCGATGTGCCGTCGGTTGCCGAAGCGCCGCCGTAGCCGGGTCTGCGACCGCCAACGCTGTCGCCGCTTCCGCCCGTGGTCAGGAAGGTAATCAGATCCTGCCGCAGGTCGTTTACCGATACGCCTGTTTCCTCCAGAATCGCAACCGCAACGCAGTCGCGCTCTTCCAGAAGCGACAGAAGCAGATGCTCCGTGCCGATATAGTTCTGTCCGTAGCGGTCGGATTCGGACAGCGAATTTTCAATGATGTGCTTGGTGCGCGGGGTGAGGTCGGCGGCGGAAACATCCGTCGGAGATCCTTCGCCTGAGCGCTCCACGATTGCGTCACGGATGCGCTCCGCCGAAGCGCCGCGCTCCGCAAGGCATTGTGCCGCAACACCCGAGTCCTCGCTCGTCAGAGCGAGAAGCAGGTGCTCCGAGCCGATATAAGTGTGTCCCAGATCGGATGCAACCTGCATCGCGATCTGAAGAACCTGTTGTGCTTTTCTTGTGAAACGATTTGCCATATAGAATCATTCCTTTCGTTCGGGAATAGGGAATTGTTTATTCGGGTTTGTCACCGCCCGCAGGGTTGCCCGCGAGAAGCGACTGAATTTTCTGCGCACGCAGACGGTCGCGCGCCACGTCGGTTTTCGGCGTTGTTTCCGCCGAGAGGGTCAGCGTGGCGGGCATGACCTCCACCAGGAGCGTGCCGAGCTGTTCGTAGGTAATGTCTTTGACGATTCCGAGTGCGATGCCGAACCGCACGTCCGCAAACAGACGGATGAATTCGGAGGATGACATCCGATAAGCATAACGGAGCGTTCCCTCGGCGCGCAGGATCATGTCGGTCACGCGCTCCAATTCCTCACCGTTGATGGATTTGCGGGCTTTGCGCTCGCTCTCGCTGATCTGCGCCACCGCGTCGGAGAGCTTTTCGAGCGTGTCCTCTTCGGTGATGCCGAGCGTAATCTGGTTGGAGATCTGATACATACACCCTGCCGCGCCCGAGCCTTCGCCGAACAGCCCACGCACGGTCAGTCCGATCTTGGAGAGTTGCGCCGCCAGAGAGTCCATGTAGCCGCGCCGCGTCAGGGCGGGCAGGAACATCATCACCGAGGCGCGCATTCCCGTACCGAGATTGGTGGGGCAGTGGGTGAGGTATCCGAGCTTTTCGCTGTAGGCGAAGTCGAACTCCTCATCCAGCCGCTTCTCGATGCGGGAGGCATTTTTGTAGGCTTCGTCAAGCGCAAGCCCCGGCAGAATACTTTGAATCCGCAGGTGATCTTCCTCGCAGACCATCACCGCCATTCCGCCGTTTTCCTGCAGGAGCAGGGCGTGCGGCGTTTCCTTCTGCGCAAATTCGGGGCTGACGTAATGGCGTTCCACATAGGAGGTTGCCATCACAGGGGAGATATCCGAGAAGTTGATTTTGCGGAATCCTGCCGCCTCAAGCGGTGCGCTGACCTTTTCAATGATCTCGTTTGCACCCGCCGCATCCAGTTTGGAAGCGAACGGATAACCGACGAGGTTTCTTGCCAGACGGACACGACTGCTGATGACGGTGTCCGCTTCTTTGCCGATTGTATTATACCATGCCATAATCAGTTCCCTTCCTTCTCATTCTGATTTTCCAGTGCGCGGATTTCGTCCCGCAACTTGGCGGCGCGTTCATATTCTTCCGCCTTGATCGCTTCGTCCAACTCGCGACGGAGCGTTTTTCTTTTCTCGTCCCGTTCCTTTTTCGCACGGTGACGGGAAGGAACGTTGCCCGTGTGGGTGGTTGTTCCGTGAACCGACTGAATCAGGTGGGAAAGCTCGTCCCCGAACGTCTCATAGCAGGCCGGGCATCCGACTTTGCCCGATTCGGCAATGTCGGAGTAGGTCGACCCGCAAACGGGACATTTCTTCTCGGGTGCTGCGCTGTGCAACGCGGGCATTCCGAAGAACCCCGAGAAGAACTGGTCGTGAAGCTCGGAGAACGGATCTGCAAAGCTCCCGATCATCGAGGTCACATCCTGCAATTCTCCCTTCTCCCGCATCTTCGCGGCGCATTCGGCACACAAAGAATAGGAGCGTGTCTTTCCGTTGATATTTTCATTATAGAACACGGTAGCGGTTCTCTTTTTACATTTTTCGCAAAGCATTTTACTCATCCTTTCCTGCCGGAGACTCCGGCACTGGTCGAATACATTTATTATACACGGTCGGTCGGGAAATATTTGTCGTATTTTGCGATCGACTACCAAATTTTGTAAGCTTTTTTGAAACCTTCTAAACGGTCATCAAAGCCAGAATCATCTGCTTGAAGATCTGCGCCCGTGCGGTGCTTCGTTCTGCCGGGGGAAGCCCCGCCAACGCCGCACCCGAGACCGCCGCGCAGGCAATGCGGTATTCGCGTTCCTGCAACAGCCCCGTGCCAAGCAGGTTCTTGAGGTAGGCGACCGCTTCGCTTTCGTCAATGCTGTCGCCGATGGCACAGAAGAAGTGCATCAGGTATTCGTTCCTGCCCAACTGCTTCCGCGTAATGCGGATGCACCCGCCGCCGCCGCGCCGCGATTCGATCACGTAGCCGCGCTCGGGGGTGAAGCGGGAGGAAATGACATAACTGATCTGACTGGGAACGCAGCCGAGTTTGGATGCCATTTCGTTCCGTTGTAATTCCAGAATTCCGTGGCTTTCGTCCAACATCTCCTCAATCATCTTTGCAATGGAGTCTGCCAACATCCCGTACCATCATCCTTTCTGCTTTCTTTTTCTTACGCGAATAGTATACACCAAAAGTCAAAGAAAGTCAAAGTCAAGAAAGGTCAAATATCGAAAGTCAAATACGATTACAGGCAATCAGGAAAGAAAAACATGGCTTTTTCTCATTTTTTCACGATTTTTTGAGGATTTTTGAAAGAGGGGAAAGTCAAAAAAGAAAAAGCCCGGCGCGCGGCGGAAAACCGCGAACAGGGCTTGACAGATTTGCCTTTTTGTGGTAAGATAATGAGGGCTCGAAAAAGGCGATGTTGCTTATAATAAGGAAGCGTTCCGCCGAAACGGAACGCTGTGATCCTTACTGATTCGTTTTTTCCTCGAGGTAGCTGACAACATCCGCAATGGTGACGAACTTATGGAGATCCTCGTCCTCAATGGTCACGCCGAATTTGTCCTCGCAGAGCATAATGAGGTCGGCAAGCTCAATGGAGTTGATGCCAAGATCGTTTGCCAGTTCGGACTCGGGTTTGATATCGTCTGCGTTCAGCTGAAGCTCCTCGACGAGCAGATTTTTCAGGGTTTCAAACATTTCTATATCCTCCGAAAATGTATTTCAAGTGTAAATGACCCGCCCGGCGAGTCAACAACCTTATCTATTATATCCCGAAAACGCGGATTTGTCAAGGGCTTTTTTGCAATCTGGCGCATTTTTCGGGAATCAATTCACAAAAAAAGCAATGTTATCCTGTATTTTGGAAAGAAAGGAGCGGTTCGGATGGGGATTTTTCGCAAACGTCCGCTGGCATTTTCCGTCTGCGCCGCGGCGGGTCTTGCATTGGCGGTGATGTCCGCCGGCAGTCGGCTGAAGCTGATTCTGCTTGCCTGCTTTCTCTTTTGCGGGTTGCTTTTGTCGGTCTTTTCCGTTCTTCGCCGTCGTGTAACGGCACGGTGCACCGCCGGAATTCTGACCTGTGCCGCCTGCGCCTGCCTGTTGGTTGGATCGTGGGCATGGTTCGGCCCTGCTTCGGATCGCTATCTTTCCCGCGCCGGGGAAACGGTCGCGGTGGAAGGGTACGTCACCGAGCGCCTGTCTGCGGGAGGGAACGGAAGCCGCTTCACGGTTCGGCTGACCGAATTTGACGGAACGCCCGTCCGCGACCGCGTGCTTCTGGAGTGTTCCTACCGTTCCGCGCTTTCCGATGGCGACCGCTTCCGTCTTGTGGGGCAGGTGCGGGAATTTACGCGCGACGGGTCGTATGATGAGGAAACCTCCCTGCGCTCGGACGGCTTGGTCGCGGTTGTGACCTGTTCCGACTACGGCGACTGCACGATGACAGGCGAGCGAACCGACACGCCGATGCTTGCCCTGCGGCGGCTGAACCGGAGTCTTTGCGAGCGGCTCGGCAATGCGGTCGGCGGCGAGGAGGGGGCGCTCGCTTCGGCGCTCCTGCTCGGTAACCGTTCGGGGCTGTCTGGCGAGACGGTTCTGCATTTCCGCCGCAGTGGGATATCGCATCTGCTTGCGCTGAGCGGTCTGCACGTTTCGATTCTGATCGGAATTCTGGAGTGGCTTCTCGGTCGTTTCCGCGTGCCGAAGCGGATTCGCATTGCAACCGTTCCGTTTCTCGCGCTTTTTTACCTTGTTCTTACCGGCGCAGCCGTTTCCACGGTTCGCGCCGTGCTGATGGTTGTTGTTCTGTCGCTCGCTTTCCTTTCGGCGGAGCGTTACGATTCTTTCACTGCGCTGTCGGTTGCGCTGTTCTGTATTCTTGCCGCAACGCCTTATGCGGTTCTGGATCTTTCGCTTTGGCTCTCCTTCGGCGCGGCGGCTTCCATCATCGTGTTTCTGCCTGCGGTTCGCTCGCTTCCGCGCGGGCGGATATGGCGTTGGTTACCGCGCAGGGTGGCAAAGGCGTTACAGAATCTGATGACCGCGGTTGCAACGGGTCTGTTTGCCTCTTGCGGCACGCTTGGCGTTTCGGTTCTGTTTACGGGATCGGTATCGGTCTTTTCGATTCCCGTCACGTTGGTTTTGTCTCCGCTTGTGACTGCCGCGCTGTTACTCGGGCTGTTTGCGCTCCTGTTGCCGATTCCGCCGGTTGTGTTCCTGCTCCGTTTGCCGCTTTCGGGAATGCTGTGGCTTGCGGGGTGTGCTTCCGACGTGCGGAACGCGCTGATCCTGCCCACGCAGGCTGCGGAGTACGCGCTTCTGATCCTTTCCGTGCTTGCAACGCTTGCCGCGGCGATTCTGCCCCTGAAGCGGAAGCGTTGGGTTACCGTTCCGCTTGTTCTGTCTGCGCTCTTTCTGGCGGTTTCCGTAAGCGGGTTTCTTTTGCCGCGCGAGGTCTCCGTGACCTACCTGCACGAGAATGCGGGCGAGACATTGGTTGCGGTTTCGGGTCGCCGTGCGGCGGTGATCGACTGTTCCGACGGTTCTTCCGGCTTGGTTTATCCGACTGCGGCGGCATTGGCGGAGGAGGGGATTGCCGAGGTGGACGAGCTGATTCTCACGCACTATCACTCGAAGGCGACGCTCTGCCTGAGCCGTCTTTCCGCCCGCGTTCTGGTTCGCCGGTTACGGTTGCCCTCGCCGCAGACGGAAAACGAGGCGGCGTTTGCGGCTCGCATGGAGCAGGAGGCGGCATTACACGGGATAGCGGTTTGTTACGGGACAGATAATCTGTCGGTTTCCGATGTGTCTCTTCTTTGGCTGTCGCATTTCAACGGCACGGGATTAGAGGCGTCTGTAGGCTTGACGTTACAGGCAGGGGACACGGTTTTCACGGCTTTGTCCTCGGAGCTGGTTGGGAGTGACGTCTGGTTATCTCTTTATCCCCGTTTAGCCGAGACGGATGTTCTGATGGTCTTATCCCACGGCAAGACGGCGAAGCGCTCTCAGGTCATGCGGTTACCGTCCCGCGTCGGTTCTGTTCTCTGGGCTGACGAAGCGACGTTCGCGCTTCACCCAACCGCCGATCCGCCCGCGCAGAGCGAGGTTGGGGTGGCTCGGAAGCGGTTCGTGGGAAGACCTCGGGGCGTTGCCCCGAACCCCACTTAGGAAACTTCTTGAAAGAAGTTTCCTAAGAACTTTCAAGAACTTTAAGCAAG